>CAMAYC010000018.1 GCA_945862125.1 Reyranella massiliensis 521 | reverse complement strand
CAGGGCGTCATGGAGAAGCGCCACCGGCTGCTGCGGCGCGGCCGTCCCTACGGCGCCGAAGGGTCGGAAAAGGGCATGCTGTTCGTGGCCCTCTGCGCCGACCTGGAGCGCCAGTTCGAGTTCCTGCAGCAATCCTGGGTGGGCTCTCCCTCCTTCCAGGGGCTGAGCAACGAGCCCGACCCCATCACCTCGCCGCCGGCTGTCGATCCCGGCAAGCCGTTCGTTTTCACCATTCCCACACCGTCGGGGCCGGTCACGATGAAGAACCTCCGGAGTTTCGTCACCGTGCGCGCCGGCGGCTACTTCTTCATGCCGAGCCGGTCGGCGATCCGCTTCCTGGCCGGGCTGTGAGGGCCGGCCTGTGAGAGCTGCAGTGAAGTCTTTCACGCAACGCTTCCCGTGGTGGGGCGGCGACCTCCAGACGCTGGCCACCGTGCTGATCGATGTGCCCAGCAGCCTGGCGCCGGGGACCAGCGAGCGCCTGCACCTCACGCTCGGCGACGGCGACACGATGCTGGCCATGCTCGATCGTCCGGCAATACCGCACGCGGGCAAGCCGCTGGTCCTGCTGATCCACGGCGTCCCGGGCTCGGAGACCAGCCCGTACATGCTGCGGATGTCGGGCTATCTCCTCGACAAGGGCCACCCCGTGCTGCGCCTCAACATGCGCGGTGCCGGCCCGTCGCGGGCGACGTGCGGCGGCCAGTACTCGGCCGCCAGCAGCCGCGACCTCGCCGAACTGATCGGGCTGCTGCCCGCGGAGCTGACCGCGGCGGGAGTCCTCGCCGTCGGCTATTCGGTGGGCGGTGCGATCCTGCTGAAGTACCTGGGCGAAGAGGGCGCGCGCACGCCACTCCGCGCCGCCGCCAGCGTCTCGGCGCCGATCGATCTGCGCGGCACCTGCTTCACGCTGCTGCGGCGTCGCAACTTCCTCTATCATCGCTATGTCTTCGGCGCCGTCACGCGCGAGGCCCTGGCCGAGGGCGCCGTGCTGACAGCGGATGAACGCCGGAAGATCGAGGCGTGCCGGACCCTCTATGAATTCGACGATGTCTTCACCGCGCCGCGCAACGGCTTCGCCGGCGCCGACGACTATTACTTCCAAAGCAGTGCCGTGAATTTCCTGCCGACGATTCGCATCCCGACGCTGGTGCTGGCGTCGCTGGACGATCCCTGGGTGCCGGGCGGTGCCTATGCCGGCCATCATTGGGGCTCGAACACGAGCCAGTCGCTGCGGCCAGTGCTGACGGCGCACGGCGGCCACGTCGGCTTCCACGGCGTGGATGGTTACAAGCCCTGGAGCGATCTGGCCGTGATGGCGTTCCTGGACGAGGCGCTGCCGGGCTAACGCTCCGAGGCGCCGCAATTTCCCTTCCGCCGCCTTGATGCTCGCAGCGAGCGCCACCACGACCAAAGCGGGACTCTTCCGTCAGACCACCTGGAAACGGCCAGAAATCGCGGGGAAATTTCCGCGTTTCGGTGTGATCCTGATCCGGCCCGACTGGGTTCGATCGGTGTTTCTCGGCGTCCAGTTGAAGGTGCCGTTGGGGAAGGCATTGTCCGCGTTGTTATCCAAGCCGCGCCAGTTCAAGCCGTCGTCTTCCGAGAACTCGATCTTCACCTTCGTGAAGCGGCCGTTGGTGTAGTCATTCGCCCAAGTGATCGCGGTGGTCTGGCGCGCGACCACGGTGTCGCCCTCGGCCGGTGCGGTCACGCGCAGGGGGCCATAGACGGCGCGCCGCAGGTTCAAGCGTTTGCCATCAATGCAGGCGATCTTGAGGCCCTCGATCGTATCGGCGGACGCGAGCAGGTGTTCGCGAATCTCCCTGAACTTCCAGTCGGGATTGAGCGCCAGGAGGAGGGCGGCGCCGGACGAGACGAAGGCGGCCGACGCCGAGGTGCCGCTGTAGGACGGATAGCGCGGGGGCAAGCCGGCGGCCAGCGTGCGGCCCGTGGTGAGGATGCGCACGCCAGGGGCCGCGATATCGACCTTGGTGGGTCCGTAATTGGAGAAGCCCGCCTTGGAATCGTCGCGGCCGGTCGCCATCACCGACAGCACCGTGAGGCCCCTGAAGTTGGCGGGGTAGGTCGGATAGATGTCGTTGTTGGTGCCGTCGTTGCCGGCGGCGGCGACGACTAGGCAATCCGCCTGACGGGCGACATCCATGGCCTCACGCAGCAGCTCCTTGTCGCCCCTGGCAAGCGCGACATGCCAACTCGCGTTGATAATCCGCGCACCTTTGGTCAGGGCATGCAGAATGGCGACGCTGGCATCGTACATGCTGGGCGGGGTCTCGGGTGAGAAGAACTTGATGGGCATCAGGCTGATGCCCCACGACGCCGGAATCGGAGAAGCGATGCCAAAGACAGGGTTGGGGAGTTTGTCGGGGACGGCAGCGATGGTGCCCGCCAGCAGGGTGCCGTGGCCGTCGCGATCGACGCCGTCGACATAGGGCGTCCCGGTCGGCTGGCAGACGTTCAGGGGCAGCACGGTGCCGATATCCTCCGGCAGGCTGCCGTCAGCCCGGCGCAGTCCCGAATCGACGATGGCGACGGTCAGAAGGTCGGGCGGCGTTGCCGGCCAGGCGGGCGGCGTCACCCTCCAGTCCTCAGTCACGCCGAGCTTGGTGAGCGCCCATTGCTGACCAGCCAGCGGATCGTCGAAGCCGCAGAGCGTAACCGGCGCGTTGCGTTCGAAGTAGGCAACACCCGGAAATTCGGCGCGCAGACGCCGCAGATCCCCGAGCGTCATCCTTGGATCGTCCAGCCGGATGAGCGCGGCGGCGACCACAGGCTCCTTGACCGGCAGGTTCCCAATGTACGATCGCAGAACCTTCGCCGGCAACTTCTCCTCCAGCCGGGCCAGGGTGGACTTGATCTGAACTGCCGCGGACTCGACACCGAGCGCGCTCATCTTACGCGTGTCGAATCCGACGATGATCTGCGAGGCGATAGTGTCGACACCGCCAACGGCACGCGCCCGGGGCGCGCGGCGCGCTCCCTTCGCTTTTGCCTTGGCGTTTGACCTTAGCTTTGCCTTGGGGCGCACGCGTGCGGCAGGAGACGTGCGTTTGGGTTGGCGTGTGGGCATCCGATTCTCCACCGGCGTGGGCGTTGCGCGAGACGGCTCAGGGCATGTCGACGAGTTCCGTCGCGGCGTTGCGCACGAGTTCCTTGTAGGTGGTGGCGACCGGCACGGGCGCCCGCAGGTTCGGCAGAGGCGGGGCCGCCGCCAGCGCGTCGAGCTTCAGGATGCACTGCTCGGCGGCGTAGGCACCGGCGAGGCTGTCCATCTCGTAGTGCACGCCGGCGATCTCGCGGTTGTAGGCGACCCGACCGGCCAGATGGTCGAGCGCGGCAACCGTCTGATTGGCGTTTCCGGGCAGCGCCTTCTTGAGGAGGCCGGAGATCAGATGGGCCTGCAGGGAATGGCTGCTGGGATAGGACGGCGTATCGGGCGGGTCGATCGCAGGCATGATGTGCGGATAGACCTGCGAAGGGCGACGGAATTTGTAGACGTCCTTGAGGCCCATGGCGACGTACTCGCCGATCTTGCGGGCCACCAGCATCAGCAGATAGGTGTTCTTGTCCTGCGCCGGATCGATCCGCAGCAGGCCGGTCCAATAGTTGAGAGCGCCTTGTCCGCTGGCCTGGTCCATGATCTCCATGGTCCGGTCGGCGCGATCCAGGCCGGCATTGAGGACCTTGACGATCTGTACGGAAAGCTCGTCGGCATCAAGCTCAAGGGTGGCCCCGGCCTTGGGAACAGGGATGTTGGCCTGCCCGTTGAGGGCGGCTTCGATGACGGAAATCGGCGTGTTGTTCGCGCCCCAATTGCACTTGAGCATGAACTCCTGCACGAAGGCCCAGGCGCGATGTTCCGGATCCCAGTGCTCGGAATATGACAGCGTCGGCAGTCTGGTGACGCGCGGGGCGTTGGGCGCCAGCTTGGCGTAGTCCTCGGTGTTGTAGCGCGGTCGGCCGAATGCCGATCCGCCCCCGCCCGACGTGCCGAGATTGAGATTCAGGTTGAGATTGAGGTTGTCGGTCTTGACTGGCATGCGTCCCCCCATTTCGCCGGCAGTCAGGGCGCCCCGTCCCACGGGGCGCGCTTGCGGCGAGGGGATAGAGTAGCCCTTGCCGGGCGGATCGCAACCGGGGCGCGACCGCACGGACTGCGATTTGCCCGCGATCCGAACGAAAATGACAGACCGGTTGCAGCTTTTTGTCGGGCGCTTCCGGCGGAAGCCCGCTGTGATAGGGTGGCGCATGGCTCGCAGACACGTTGCCGCGGCGCTCGCCGATAAGGATTACGGCAACCGCCGGCTGGTGGTGGTGGCGGCCTTCGACGTCGTGGGGTTCAGCACCGTCGTCGAAGCCGACGAAGACAATGCGCTTGCCGCGTGGCGCGTGCTCCGGCGCGAGATCGATCCGATGATCGCGCGTGGCGGCGGCCGCATCTTCAAGTCCCTGGGCGACGGGCTGCTGGTGGAATTCAGCAGCCCGGTCGAGGCCACGCGCACGGCGCTCGGCGTCCAGGCCGCGGTGGCGGCGATGCCGCCGACCCGCGACATCCGCCTCGAACTGCGCTGCGCCATCCACATGGGCGACGTGATCGTCGACGGCTCGGACCTGCTGGGCGACGGCATCAACATCGTGTCGCGGCTGCAGGACCACGCCCCGGTCGGCGGCGTGCTGGTCTCGGCTGCGGTCATGGACCTGATCAGCGGCCGCATCGAAGCGCCGATCGACGACATGGGCGTCCTCAAGCTCAAGAACATCAGCCGCCCCGTGCACGCCTACGGGGTCGGTGCCGGCGAGCGGCCCAGTTCGGTGGTGGCGATCGACAGCTTCCAGCGCAGCCGGCCGTCGATCGCGGTACTGCCCTTCACCGACCAGTCGGGCGAGACCGCGAACTCGTATTTCAGCGACGGGCTGGTCGAGGACATCATCTCGGCACTGTCGTGCCTGCCCGAGCTGATCGTAATCTCGCGCACGTCGGTGCTGCGCTATCGCGGCAAGGCACTGGATCCACGACAGATCCGCCGCGACCTCGGCGTGCGCTACATGCTGTCGGGCAGCGTGCGCCGGGCCGGCACCAAGGTGCGACTGTCGGCCGAGCTGGCGGATTGCGAGAGCGGCACGACGATCTGGAGCGACCGCCTCGCCGGCGAGGCGGCCGACCTGTTCGACCTGCAGGACGAGCTGTCGGCCAAGGTGGTGGCAACGATCACGCCGCAGGTCCAGGAGGCCGAACTCCGGCGCGTGCTGCGCAAGCGGCCGGAGCGCATGGATGCCTACGAGTACGTGCTGCGCGGGCTCGACCTGCTGTATCGCTTCGACGACGACCAGTTCGTGCAGGCGATGCCGATGTTCCAGCGCGCCATGGAACTCGACCCGAGCTATGCCACGGCGCATGCGCTGGCGGCGGACTGGTACAGCGTGCGGATCAACCAGGGGCTCTCGCCCGATCCCGACGCCGACTTCCGCGAGGCCGAGCGGCTGTCGCGGCTGGCACTGACGCTCGACCGGTTCGATCCGCGCGCGCTGTCGCTGTGCGGCCATGTGCGCGCCTTCTCGTTCCGCGACTTCGACCAGGCGATCGAGCTGTTCGACCGCGCGCTGGCGGCCAACCCCAGCTCGGCCATCGCCTGGATGCGCAGCAGCCCGACCTTCAGCTACATCGGCGAGACGCGCGAGGCGCGGCGGCGCGCCGACATCGGGCTCCGCCTGTCGCCACACGACGCGCACGTATTCTACAGCTATTCGATCGTGGCGCTGGCGGCCTATGCGGCGGGCGACTATCCCGACGCCATCGCCTGGGCGCGACGATCGGCGGCGCTCAATCCGCGCTTCGCGCCGAACCTGCGCTTCCTGGCGGCCAGCCTGGCGGCCAACGGGCAGATCGACGACGCGCGGCACGTCAGCCGCGACCTGCTCGGTGTCGATCCCAAGTTCAGCGCCTCGCGCTTCGCCCAGGCCTATGCCTTCCGCGACGCCGCCAAGCGCACGCTGTTCGCCGATCACCTGATCCTGGCCGGGCTGCCGGAATAGTCTACTGCGCCGCCTTGATCCGCTCCTCCAGCAGACCGCGGATCGGCGCGTCGGCCGGCAGCAGCGCGAGCAGCGTGTTCCAGCGCCGCAGCGCTGCCGGCTTGTCGCCCGCAGCGAAGGCGGCAGCGCCGAGGTAGAAGAGCGCCAGCGCGTTCCGGGGCTCGGCCTTCTCCAGCCGCTCCAGCACGGCGACGGCGGCGGGCGGGGGCACCTCGCCGGGCTTGAGCTGCCGGACATGGGCCTCGGCCCAATCGGTCAGCGTCCGCGTGTCCAGCGGGCCGAGCGCATCGGCTTTCGCGTAGGCGTCGGCCGCCTTGTCGTTCTCGCCCAGCACGCGTCGTGCGTTGGCCAGCCGCAGCCAGCCGGCGCGGTCCCCGGGATTTTCCTTCAGCCTGGTGTCGAGGCCCTCGACCATGCCGCGGATCGCCTCCTGGCGTTGCGCGGGATCGAGGTTCTGCATCGCCTCGACCTGGTCGCGGGTCGGAACGGGCATGCCGGCAGCGCGCGAGACGCGCGCGATCTCGGCGCGCAGCATCGGCAGCCACGGCGCATCGGGCGGGCTCGCGGCCTCGAGCGCCTGCCAGCGCGCGACGGCGGCTTTCGAATCGCCGCTCTGGGCCTCGTGCAGGCCGAGATAGTAGGCGGCGCGCGGGTTGTCGGGACGCTTGGCGAGCGCGCGGGTGAGCGCCTCGACGGCAGCGGGCGTGACGGTGCCGTCGGCCTCCAGCACCAGCGCCTCGCCCAGCTCGGCCAGCGCCTCGGGATCGTCGGGGTTTTCAGCCAGCCGCGCGCGGGCCTCGGCCAGCATGCGCTCGGCCGTCATGGGCTGGTTCGAGTTCGGATGTTCGCCGGCGGGCCGGGAAGCGAAGGGTGCGGCCGGCAGGCCGGGCCGTCCGACGTTGAGATAGACGCCCAGCGCCAGCAGCGGAATCAACAGCGCAAGTGCGGGCGGCAGGAAGCGATGGAGCGTCGCGGAGTCCCGGGGCGCCGCGGCATCGCTCGCGTTGGCCGCTGTGAGAATGCGGCGCTCGACTTCGATGCGCGCGGCGGCAGCGTCGGCCTCGGAGACCGTGCCGTCGGCGCGCGTACGCTCGATCTCGGCCAGCTGGTCGCGATAGATGGCGAGCGCGCTGTCCAGCCGCTCGGTGCGCCTCGCGGTCGTCCGCAGCAGCGGCACCAGTAACGCACCGACCGTCGCCGTGGTGAGAAGGGCGAGGAGGAATTCGAGCATCAGTTCTTCAGCAGCGCATTTAGACGGCGCTGCTCCTCGTCGCTGAGAGGCTCCGCCGGCGGGATCGGCTTGCGCCGGCGGGCCGCGATCAGCAGCAGGCCGCCGGCGACGATGAGCACGATCGGCCCGCCCAGCCACAGCACCCAGGTCCCCGCCTTGAACGGCGGCTTCAGCAGCACGTAGTCGCCGTAGCGCGCGACCATGTAGGCGAAGACCTGCTCGTCCTTGTCGCCGGCGCTGATGCGTTCGCGCACGGCACGGCGCATGTCGCGCGCGACTTCGGCGGCGGAATCGTCGATCGACTGGTTCTGGCAGACGACGCAGCGCAACGACCGGCCGATGTCGCGGGCCCGGGCTTCGAGCGCGGGATCGGGCAGGAGCTCGGTGGGTTCGACGGCGAAGGCCGGAGTCATGAAAAGGGTCAGCAGCAAGACGCACAGCGCCCATGCGCGGCCAATGTCATCCCGAGCGCAGCGAGGGACCCTTCGCGTCGCCTCAAAGATCCCTCGGCCTTCGGCCTCGGGATGACAATCTTGCCTCATCATCTGCCGCCCTTCAAAAACGGCAGGATCGTCTCGTTCACATCGCGCTCGGTGATGGGCCCGCGGAAGTGGCGGCGGACGATGCCTTGTCCATCCACCAGATAGGTCTCGGGCACGCCGGAGAGGCCCCAGTCGAGGCCGGTACGGCCTTCGAGGTCGGCGCCGGCGAACTTGTAGGGATCGCCGAGGCGTTTCAGCCAGGCGATCGCCTCCGGCGGCTTGTTCTTCCAGGCGACGCCGATGACAACCGCGCCGTCGCGCGTTGCGAGCCGCGTGAACAGCGGATGCTCGGCCAGGCAGGGCGTGCACCAGCTCGCGAAGAAATTCACGATCACGGGCTTGCCGGTTTTCAACAGCGCATCGGTGAGCGCCGGCTCGCCGTCGCGCAGCGCCTTGACCTCCAGGCGCGGCGCCGGGCGGCCGACGAGGACCGAGCCGATCGACGCGGGATCGCGGCCGGCCAGCAGCGACCAGGCGAAGAACCCGGCCATCAGGGCCAGCGTCGCCAGCGGCAGGAGGAAGAGGAACCGGCGGTTCATTCGGCGGGTTGGGCGATCGGCCGGCGAGAAGGCGCCCCAATCCTGAGGCGACGGTCGGAGAGAGAGACGAAGCCGCCCAGCGCGCAGAACGCGGCGCCCAGCCAGATCCAGGGCGCCAGCGGATTATAGTAGAGGCGGATCACCCAGCCGTTGCCCGCCTCGCCCTCGCCCAGCGTCGCGTAGAGATCGCGCAACAGGTTGGTGTGGATTGCCGTCTCCGCCACCTGGCGGCGCTGCACGGTGAACAGGCGGCGTTCGGGCGCCAGCACGGTGTAGGGTTTGCCGCCGACGCTGACCGCCAGAGTCGCGCGTTCGGCGATGTAGTTGGGCCCCTGCAGCGACTCCATCCGCTCCAGCTTCACGTCGAAGCCATGGAAGGCGGCGCGGTCGCCGGGCTTCATCGTTTGCATCAGCTCGCTGTTCCAGGCGCCGGTGCCGACGGCGCCCAGCACGACGACGCCCAGGCCCGCATGCGCGATGGTCATGCCGAGGAAAGCGCGCGGCAGCGTACGGAACCGGCCGTGCCGCACGCGCTCGACCAAGCCCGCAAGGCTTCCCACGATCAGCCAGACGCCGAAGCCGAAGGCAATGGCTGCGAGTGTCGAGCGGCTGTCGATCATCGTGGCGGCGACGATGGCCGCCGCGATCGAGACGATGAAGGCGAGACGGAGCTTCAGCAGCGCCGGCCAGATCTCGGCCCGCTTCCAGCTGAGATACGGGCCGACGCAAAGGGCCGCGAACAGCGGCGCGCAGATCGGCACGAAGGTGGCGTTGAAGAAGGGCGGGCCGACGGAGACCTTGTTGCCGGTCAGCAGGTCGAGGAACAGCGGATAGAGCGTGCCCAGCAGCACCGTGGCCGCGAGCGTGCAGAGCAGCAGGTTGTTCAGGATCAGCGCGCCTTCGCGGCTGACGGGTTGGTAGAGCCCGCCGCCCTGCAGCTTCGGCGCGCGCCAGGCGAAGAGCGCGAGGCCGCCGCCGGTGACGAACAGCAGGAAGCCCAGGATGTACATGCCGCGCGCCGGGTCCTGCGCGAAGGCGTGCACCGAGGTGAGCACGCCGGAGCGCACGAGGAAGGTGCCGAGCAGGCTGAGCGAGAAAGCGAGGATGGCCAAGAGGACCGTCCAGCTCTTCAGCGAGTCGCGCTTCTCGACGACGATGGCGGAGTGCAGGAGCGCGGTGCCAGCGAGCCATGGCATCAGCGAGGCGTTCTCGACCGGATCCCAGAACCAGAAGCCGCCCCAGCCGAGAATGTAGTAGGCCCACCAGCTGCCGAGCGCGATGCCAAGGGTGAGGAAGCACCAGGCCGCGAGAGTCCAGGGCCGTACCCAGCGCGCCCAGGCGGCATCGACGCGGCCTTCGAGGAGAGCTGCGATGGCAAAAGCATAGGTGACGGAGAAGCCGACGTAGCCCAGGTAAAGCAGCGGCGGATGGAAGGCGAGGCCGGGGTCCTGCAGCAGCGGGTTGAGGCCGTTGCCGTCGAGCGGTGCCGGCGAGACGCGCTCGAAGGGGTTCGAGGTGAAGAGCAGGAAGGCGAGGAAACCCACGCCGATCAGCGCCTGGATGGCGAGGACGCGGGCGCGCAGCGTGTCGGGAAGGCCGGCACCGAAGATCACAACCGCCGCGCCGAAGAGCGCGAGGATCAGCGCCCAGAGCAGCATCGAGCCCTCGTGGTTCCCCCAGACGCCGGAGATCTTGTAGAGCAGCGGCTTGGCGGAGTGCGAATTGGCGACGACGTTGGCGACGGAAAAATCCGAGGTCACATAGGCCTGCGTCAGCGCGCCGAAGGCGACGATGACGAGAAGCGCCTGCGTAAGGGCTGCGGTCCTTCCCAGATCCATCAAGCGGATGTCGCCGCGCGAGGCACCGAGCAGCGGCAACGTCCCCTGCACCAGCGCGACGGCCAGCGCGAGGATCAGAGCGAAGTGTCCGAGCTCCGCTACCACGAGGCACCTGCGACGCGAAGGCCAGCAGCGTAGCGGAGCTGGCGGGCGGCAGGCGCTGCAGCGAGCGCGCCTGTGAAGGCGCGGGAGCGAAGCGCCGGGAGCCCGCACGGTTCAGAAAAGGCAAGACTGGCGAAAAACCGCCTGCAAGGCTCCACACAGCGAGCTCTCGGGCCTTCGTCGCTGCGCTCCTGCAGGCCCTGCCGCTCGCCGGTCGCGAAGGCGCTCACTTCTTTCCGTCCTTCCATTGGCCGCTTTCCTTCAGCGCCTTCGCGACCTCAGGCGGCATGTAGTTTTCATCATGCTTTGCCAAAATCTCGCGTGCGACGAATACACCATCACTGCCGAGCGACCCCTCGGCCACAACGCCCTGCCCCTCGCGGAACAGATCGGGCAACAGGCCGCGATAGACGACGTCGACTGTCTTGTTCGTGTCGGTGACCCTGAACTTCGTCACCTGGCCATCCGGGGATTTCGTCACGCTGCCGGCCTCGACCAGGCCGCCCATGCGGAAGCGGCGCTCGGGCGGGATCTTCTTTTCGGCGATCTGGGTCGGCGAATAGAAGAAGACGATATTGTCGCTGAGCGCCGTCAGCACGAGCGTGGCGGCAAAGCCCAGCGCGGCGACCGAGCCCAGGACCAGCCACAGGCGTTTGCGCTTCGGCGTCATCGAATTGCCTTTGCCCGCTGTTCGCGGGGCCTATCCAATCCACGCGCGGAAAGTTCGCGGCGCACGCGGCTCCGGGCGGCAAGCGAGGAGATCACGAGGCCGCCCAGGATGACCAGCGCCACCAGATAGGCCGACATGACGTAGACGGCATGGTTGCTCACGATTGCGGCTCCGCGTTTTCGAGACGGCGGCGATCGATCTCGGTGTCGGTGCGCAGCAGCACCAGCAGCACGAACAGCAGGAACAGGGTCGCCGCCATCCAGATCAGCGGGATCAGGATCGAGGGATGGATGCTGGGGCCGCCGAGCCGCGCGACCGACGCGGGCTGGTGCAGCGTGTTCCACCAGTCGACGGAGAATTTGATGATCGGCAGGTTGATGACGCCGACCAGCGCCAGGATCGCGGCGGCACGATCGCCGCGCTCCGGCTCGTCATAGGCGCGGCTGAGCGCGATGTGGCCGAGATAGAGGAAGAACAGCAGCAGCATGGAGGTGAGGCGCGCATCCCACACCCAGTAGGTGCCCCACATCGGCCGACCCCACAGCGAGCCCGTGAGAAGACAGACGGCGCAGAAGCCGGCACCGACCGGGGCCGAGGCCCGTGCCATCAGCGCCGCCAGCGGATGACGCCAGATCAAGAGCGAGGCGCCGAGCCCGGCCAGCAGCGCGTAACCCGCCATGGCGAGCCAGGCCGAAGGCACGTGCACGAACATGATCCGCACCGTGTCGCCCTGCTGGTAGTCGGGTGGCGACTGGATCAGCGCCATGTAGAGGCCGACCGCCATCATCAGCACCGTCGCGAAGGCGAGGCTGGGCAGCACGCGCTGGCTGAACCGCCTGAAGCGCGCCGGATTGGCGAGGAAGTGCAAGTCGACCATCTGTTCTATCTATCCAAGCGCCTATCTATCCAAATGTGGGCATGAGTCTATTCGCCCGCTTGCCGCAAGGCCGCGGCAATCGCCCACGGCGTGGTGGCCAAAGCGACCAAAGCCAGCGCGCCCAGGACCGCAAGATGGGCGCCGAAATCGCCGCCCGTTGCCAGCGCCTCGACGGCGCCGGCACCGAAAATGAGCGTGGGCACGCAAAGCGGCAAAGCCAGCAGGGCGAGCAAAGCCCCCGATTTGCGCGCCCCGAGCGTCAAGGCCGCGGCCAGCCCGCCGATCAGCGACAGCGTGGGCGTGCCGACCAGAAGCGTGGCCGCCAGCGCCAGCAGGATCCCTGGCTCGAGGCCAAAGGCGACCCCCAGGAACGGCGCCAGCAGGGCGAGCGGCAGTCCGGTCACAATCCAGTGAGCACAACACTTGGCGAGTGCGGCCAGCTCGAGCGGCCACGGCGCCAGCAGCAGCAGATCGAGCGTGCCGTCCTCGAAGTCGGCAGCGAACAGCCGGTCGAGCGACAGTAGCGCCGCAAAGAGCGCGGCACACCAAAGGACTCCCGCGGCGATGCGGGCCAGCACGTTGGTCTCGGGCCCGATGCCGAGCGGAAAGAGCGTGGTGGCGACGACGAAGAAGGCGAGCACGACGGCGACGTCGCCCGGCCGACGCCACACCAGCCGCAGGTCGCGCACGACGAGGGCTGCGAAGCCGGTCATGCGAGCTCCAACGTGCGACCCGACACGCCGAGATCGGCATGCGTGGCGGCGATCGCGAGGCCGCCGGCGGCGAGGTGCTTCTGGAGCGCGGCGCGGAAGGCCGACTGGGCCGGCGCGTCGAGCGCGTTCAGCGGCTCATCAAGAAGCCAGAGCGGTGCTTGCGCGAGGACCACGCGGGCGAGCGCCGTGCGGCGGCGCTGGCCGGCCGAGAGCGTGCGCACGGGCCGCGCCGCGAGCGACGGGAGATCGAAGGCGACGAGAGCGCTGTCGAGCCGATCCTCCGCAGGCGGCGCGCCGCGCAGGCGCTCCGCGGCCAGCAGGTTCTCAGCCACGGTGAGATCACCCTTGAGACCTTCGAGATGACCGAGCCAGGCGAGCCGGCCGCGCCAGGCCTCGGGCTCGGCCCGCACGTCCGCACCCTGCCAGTGGATCGATCCCGACTCCGGACGGACCAGCAAGGCGAGCGCGCGCAGCAAGGTGGTCTTGCCGCTGCCGTTGCGGCCGACCAGCGCCAGAAGCTCGCCCGGACCGACGGCAAAGGACAGGCGCTCGAACACCTTCCGGCCGCCGCGGCGGCAGGCCAGGTCCGCTACTTCGAGGAGGGAGGACGCCATGAAGCGTCGTCGTAGCACGGTGCCATCAGGGGGCCGGAAAAGAAAAAGGCCGCCCTCTCGGGGGAGAATGAGAGGACGGCCGAAGCGCCTCCGAGGAGGCTAGAACGTGGCCTTTGGGGGGAACCACGTTCGGGGGAGATACATGAAGAAGATGGAAAGCCCGGGTGGCCGTCGCTAGACCCAAATGGGGCATTAGTGTGATTTTTCAATCACACTCATTTTTGGTGGTGAATAGGGAAAAGGCCTCTGAAATCAAGGGGTTGGCGACTGGGTCGTCGGCATTACCTTATTGGAAGCGCGCGGGCTCTCGGGCCTGATTACAGGCCCTGCCGCCCGCCTGACGCTTCGGCCCTTACGCCCTAGGCGTAAGGGTCTGCAGCATCACGCATCCCGTCGCCCATGAACTGGTACGCCAAGATCACCAGAACCACGGGCACGACCGGCAGCATCAGCCACCAGTTCACGGCCACGACATTGATATCGGTCGCCTCGTTCAGCAGCACGCCCCAGGAGGTGATGGGCGGCCGGAGGCCGAGGCCGAGGAAAGAGAGCGCCGTCTCGGCCAGGATCATCGACGGGATGGACAGCGTCGCCGAGGCGATCAGGTGGCTCATGAAGCCGGGCAGCAGGTGGCGGCCGATGATGCGTGCGGGCTTGGCGCCCATCATCTGGGCGGCGGCGGCATAGTCCTCCTCGCGCAACGACAGCAGCTTGGAGCGCACGGCGCGCCCCAACCCCGGCCAGTCGAGCAGCGCCAGGATGATGGTGATGCCGAAATAGATCACCAGCGGCGACCAGGTGACCGGCAGCGCCGCCGACAGCGCCAGCCACAGCGGCAAGTGCGGGAAGCTCTTTATGATCTCGGTGAGGCGTTGGACGACACTGTCGATCCAGCCGCCGTAGTAGCCGGCGAGTCCGCCGAGGACCAACGCCAGCACGAACGAGAGCGTGATGCCGATGATGCCGATGGTGAGCGAGATGCGCGCGGCGTAGACGATGCGGCTGAAGAGGTCGCGTCCCAATCGGTCCGTTCCCAGCCAGAAGAACTGGCCGCCCTCGGGTGGGCAAACAAAGTGGAACGAGGCGTCGATCATGCCCCAGAATTCATAAGGCGCGCCGCTGCAGAAAAAGCGCAGCGGCATCGGCTTGGTGGGGTCCGCCGTGTAGACGCGCTGCAGGGTCTCCTTGTCGCGCTCGGTCTTCAGCGCATAGACGAACGGCCCGAGGAACTTGCCCTCGTGAAACAGGTGAACCGACTGCGGCGGTGCGAAGATGTAGGCCGAGTGGCGGCTGTGCAGGTCGTAGGGCGCGATCCATTCGCTGATGATCGTGGAGAGGTACATCAGCGCCAGGAAGATCATCGAGATGACGGCTGGCCGATGCTTGCGGAAGCGCCACCACATCAGCTTCCACTGACCGGCCATGTAGTACTTTTCCTGATCGGCGGTCAGGCGCTCGGCGACGTAGGGATCCCACTTCTCCTGGCTGACGAAGTGCGGAGTGCGGGTCGGCGGAGTCGAGGAATGGTCGGTCATCTCACTTCTCCACCCTCATTTTTCCGAAGTGGCGCCGAAGCGGATGCGTGGATCCAGCGCGGCGAGCGCCAGGTCCGAGATCAGCATGCCGATCACCGTCAGCACCGCCACGAACAGGAGGAAGGTGGCGGCGAGATTGACGTCCTGGGTCTTCAGCGCGCCCAGCAGCATCGGACCCGTCGTCGGCAGCGACAGCACGACCGAGACGATGACCGAGCCCGAGATGACGTCGGGCAGCAGGCCGCCGATGTCGGCGACGAACGGATTGATGGCATGGCGCAGCGGATACTTGATCAGCAGGCGCATCGGCGGCAGCCCCTTGGCCCGGCCGGTCACGACATACTGCTTCTGCAGTTCGTCGAGCAGGTTGGCGCGCAGCCGGCGGATCATGCCGGCGGTGCCCGACATGCCGATGACGATCACCGGGATGATGAGATGCTCGGCCACCGAGACGAGCTTGCCCCAGCTGAACGGCTTGCCGATGTATTCGGGATCCATCAGGCCGCCGATCGACAGGCCGAAATAGACCTTGCCGACATAGAGCAGCACCAGCGCCAGCAGGAAATTGGGCACCGACAGGCCGACGAAGCCGATGAAGGAAGCGACGTAGTCTCCCATCCTGTACTGGTGCGTGGCGGCATAGACGCCGATGATGAACGACACGATCCAGATGAAGGCGATGGTGCAGGATTCCATGATCAGCGTCAGCGCCATGCGCTCGCCGATCAGCTCGGACACCGGCACGGTGTCCTGGCAGCTGAGACCGAAGTCCCACCGGAAAATGCCGCCGACCCATTCGAAGTAGCGCCGCCACAGCGGCTGGTCGAGTCCATAGAGTGCGCGCAGTTCGTCGGCACGCACCAGCGCATCGGCATCGCCGCGCGCCAGCAGCTCGTCGATCTGCGAGGTCACGCAGTCGCCCGGCGGCAGGTCGATGATGAAGTAGACGAGAGCGCTGATGACGAACAGGGTCGGCACCATCAGCAGGACGCGGCGCACGATGAAATTGAGCATGCTCAGGCGCCTCCCCGCGCGACGCGGACATAGTGCCCCGGTTCGGCTTCGGTCCAGAACAGCGGCTCCTTGCCGGTATCCCGGAACGGTTCCGGCCAGGCCGCCGGATCCGAGGCCTTGCCCTCCATCAGCGCGCCGAGATCGAGCCGGTGGCGGGGATCGGGCATCGGCACCGCCGACAGCAGCGCCCTCGTGTAGGGATGGAGAGGCCGGCGGAACAGTTCACCCGCCGGCGCCAGCTCGACCAGGCGGCCGGCGCACATCACGGCAATGCGGTCGGCGATGTAATCGACCACGGCCAGGTTGTGCGAGATGAAGAGATAGGTCAGTCCGAGCTGCTTCTGCAGGTCCTTCAGCAGGTTCAGGATCTGCGCCTGGATCGACACGTCGAGCGCCGAGACCGGCTCGTCGCAGATCACCATGTCGGGCCTGAGCGCCAGCGCGCGCGCGATGCCGATGCGCTGGCGCTGGCCGCCGGAGAAGGAGTGCGGGTAGCGGCTGAGGTGGCGGCGGTCGAGGCCGACCATCTCCATCAGCTCGCTCACCATCTCGCGGCGGTAGGCATCGTCGCCGATGCCGTGGATGACCAGCGGCTCGACCAGGATGTCGTAGACGGTCATGCGCGGGTTGAGCGAGCCGAACGGGTCCTGGAAGATGAACTGCAGCTTGGTGCGGAAGCGGTCGAGGTCGCCGCCCTCCAGCATCATGACGTCGACCTTGCGGCCCCAGTCGTCATAGACGACCCGGCCGGCGCCCTCGTTGGGATCGGCCGAGATGCCGCGCATCAGCATCTTGCTGAGCGTGGTCTTGCCGCAACCCGACTCGCCCACCAGGCCGAGGCATTCGCCGCGCTGGACGTCGAAGCTCACGTCGTTGACCGCGCGGATGGTGCGCGTGGTGCCGCCGCCCATCAGCGATTCGATCAGAGTGTCGGCCTTGCGGATGCGAAAGGTCTTGCTGAGATGGCGCACCTTGAGCACCGGCGCGTCGGGATTGAAGGTCGGCGTCGGCGTCGACGTCGCCTTCTCCTTGAGAAGGTGACCGGTCGCGGCGGTGATCTCGCGGATCGGCTGCAGCCGTTCGCCGGGCTTCATGTCGAATCGCGGCACCGCATGCAGCAGCGCCTTGAGATAGGGATGCTGCGGGTCGCGGAAGATGTCGTGCAGGTCGCCCGATTCGACCACCTTGCCGCGATACATCACGACCACGTCGTCGGCGACATTGGCGACCACCCCGAGATCATGGGTGATCATCAGCAAGGCCATGCCCAGCTCTTTCTGCAGGTCCTTCATGAGCCGAAGGATCTGGGCCTGGATGGTGACGTCGAGCGCCGTGGTCGGCTCGTCGGCGATCAGCAGCGCCGGCCGGCAGACCAGCGCCATGGCGATCATGGCGCGCTGGCGCAGGCCGCCGGAGAGCTCGAACGGATAGGTGCGCAATGCGCGCTTGGGATCGGGAAAGCCCACCATGCGCAGCATGTCGCGCGTCAGCTCGTCGATCTCGGCGCGGCCGAGCTTGCGACCGGTATTGCTGCGCGCCGCCTCGCCGATCTGGTCGCCCAGCGAATGGAGGTCGCTGAACCGGCCGCCGCCATGGAGCTCGACGGCCTCGCCGATCTGATCGCCCACCGTGTGCAGCGCCGACAGCGACGTCATCGGCTCCTGGAAGATGATGGAGATCTGCCCGCCGCGGATGCGCCGGATCTCGGGGCCGGTCCGATCGAGCTTGGCGATGTCGATCGGGCCGCTGCCGCCAATGCCGTCGATGGCGGCGCGCGGATCGTTGAACAGGATCGAACCGGACGACACCGTGGCGGTGCGCGGCAGCAGACCCATGATCGCCTGGCTGCACACCGACTTGCCCGAACCCGACTCGCCCACCAGCGCCAGCGTGCCGCCCGGCGGGATCGAGAACGACACATTGTCGACGGCCCGCAGGATTCCCTCGTGAACGCCGAAATCGACCGTCAAATTCTCGACGCGCAGCAGATCGTTCATGCCAATTCTTCCTGATCCGCCACCGAAATCCCCATCGACCTCAAATTGGCGCGCGTCGCGTCGCTCAACCTGACGCCGCAGGTCTCGGCGGCCCGTGCCGCCCGTTCGACGATATCGTGAAACCCGTCCAGCGAGGAATCGACCTTGACCATGCGTCCGCCGGCCGAGCCGATGCCGAGCTGCATCCAGCCGTCGGAGCGGTCGCGCTTGGTCGAGAAGTAGCTGAGTTTCATCCGGTCGAGCCGCGCCCATTCCACCAGCGTGCCCGCAGGCCCGTCGGCGCAGAGCGTGTCCGGCCCCAGGACGTAGCGCGTGTGATGCCTGAGCGCGGTGCGCCCCAGGAACAGGGCGAACAGCAGAAATCCCGCCACCAGGACCGCGGCCAGCCAGCGATTGACGTCGAGCAACAGCAGCGGCACGCCGCACAGCAGGGCACCCGCAGCAGCACGCATATAGTCGGCCCACAACGTCTGACGTGGATAGCGCAGTTCGGCGGTACTCACGCGCGCGCCTTCCCTCCCTCGGAGCCTTCTGCCGCGAACAACGCGTGCGCCGGGCGCACGCGCAGATCCGGCATCGCTCTTGTTCGTTCCCAGAACGACCTTAGGAAATCCCAAGCCCCGTCGTCCATCGCAAGATGATGACTGAGAAGCCCCACGGGCTCGCCGCTTTCGGTCCGCGACCGGGCGAGCGATGCCACCAGCACGCCAAGGCAGGTCTCCTCGCCGGCGAAGCCGCGACCGCCCTTCCAGTCGATCAGGTCGACATGGGTATTGACCTGACGCAAGCCACGCACCGGGTATGCACGGGTACGCCCACCGAAGGTCGAGAGGCCGGTGAAGCCGATCTCGGGCAGGGTTGGCACCAGGGCCGGCGCGATGCGATTCCAAGGCGGCACCATGACACTGAGCGGGCGATTGCCAAACAACCGTTCCAGCGCCAGCCAGCCGGTGCCGAGTTCGCCCAGCACGATCATGGCCGGCCGGTGCGGGCCGATCTCGATCTTCCGGCCCTCGCCCTGGGGCGCATGATTGACGTGGGCGTAACCGTGCTGAAGCAGATCGACACCGGGCTCGGCGGCGAGGCGCTCGGCCAGGGTCGGCGTGGCGCGTGCCGGTACGACCGCCAGCGCCAGCGGCGTCGCGCTCTCGCGATGAAGCGCCAGCAGCCGGTCGAGTTCGGGGCCGGTATCGGCGGCATCG
Organism: Reyranella massiliensis 521; assembly: GCA_945862125.1. GTDB lineage: Bacteria > Pseudomonadota > Alphaproteobacteria > Reyranellales > Reyranellaceae > Reyranella > Reyranella massiliensis_A. The sequence goes on along the minus strand of CAMAYC010000018.1, from coordinate 36,357 downwards.
TCGTCGCGCCACCACAGCTCGGCGGTGCGGCCGGCGGCACGCCAATGCGCGAGTTCCTGTTCGAGCGCCTCCCAATTGCTCATGACGGCCAGCTGCTCATCACGCCACCATTTGCCGCAGCGCCGCGACGGTCGCCGGCCCGCCCCGCGCGTCGACCGGCGGGAAACTGCGGATCGAGGGGCCGGCCCAGGCCCGGCCGATGGCGGCGGCCAGCGTCTCCGAATTGAGCGCGTCGGGCGCCACCGCCGCAACCATGCCGCGCTCGACCAGCACGCGGGCGCGGTCGGCCTGCTCGGTCTCGCGCGCCGTGCCGAACGGCACCAGAACGGCACGATCGGCATGGCAGAGCGTCTCGACCACGGTGTTATAGCCGGCCTGGGAAATCGAGAGTGCGGCGTTGCGCAGCAGGCTCGGGAAGTCGCCGCGCGCCGGCTCCACGATGATTCCGGCATCGGCCGCTTCCGCGAGCGCGGCCCGATCCGCAGCCGGCACATTCGCGCCCACCAGGAGGCGCCACTTGCGATCGGCCAGCGCCGTCATCGGACGGGCAGCGATGGCCGCGCGCAGCAGTGGCGCGCCGACCGCACCGCCGCCCACCGACACGATCACCTCGCCGGCGCCAACCGTCCCTTGCGGCGCCCGCGCCGGATCGAACTCCGCGATGTAACCGGTGTAGAGCGCACGGTCCTGGATGTCGGGCCAGGCGGGGAAACTGTCGTCGAGCCGCACCAGCGCCGGATCGGCATGGACCAGAACCGCGTCGAAGACCTCGAAGGTGGCGACCATCTCGTCGACCCGCGCCGGCGAGGCCGTGCGACGCAGCACGTCGCGGATGGAAGAGACGATCCACGGGGCCGATGGCCGGCGCTGCGCCGCGTCGAGAAGCGGCATCAGCTCGAAGCGAAGCTGCGTGCGACCGAAGGGAAACTGTTCGGTCAGCAGGATGTCCGGCGTCTCGGCTTCGAACAGGTCGAGCAGCGCACGCGTGCGCTTCGAGCGAAAGACATCGTCGAGCGGCGTGCCGTCGAGCTGGGACAGTTCCTTCAGGCGGAGATCGGCAGCACGCAGCGGCGGCAGTTGATGAAAGCGCACGCCCTCGAGCGGCAGGCCGTCGACGGGCGCGCCGCCCGAGACCAGCAGCACGTCGAAGCCGCCTGAGGCCAATGCACGGGCGAGTGTGGCCGCGCGGCGCAGATGGCCGATGCCCAGCAGGTGCTGCACGTAGAAGAAGACACGCGCGCTCATAACGTCGTCTCAAAAGGCACGTTGAGGCGATCGATGGAGACCCGACCATCGTCATGGGCGACGAAGAAATGAAGCGTGCGCCAATCGAGCTTGTGCGGCGGCCGGCCCAGCATGTTCCAGCCGGAGGCGAGCGCCAGCAGGGCGCGGATCGCGGCCTTGTGCGACACCGCGACCGCAGGTTCGCCGCCGCGCGCCAGAGAAGCAGTCCAGCGGCCGATACGCGCCATCGCGGTGCGGGGCGACTCGCCGCCGGGTGGCTGGAAGTCGAGCCCGTCCGCCTCCGAAGCGGCGAAGGTGGCACCGCCCTCGGCGCGCAACTCGATCAGCGTGCGGCCCTCCCACACACCAAAGCTCATCTCCCGCAATGCCGAGTCGACGGTCACGGCGGCGGCCGGCTGCACCAGCTCGGCCGTGCGGCGCGCCCGCTGCAGCGGACTGGATATCCGCTGCCAGCGATCGGCTGGCGCCGGCAGGTGCCAGCTTCGCGCCGCTGCTTCGCCTTCAGGACTGAGGCAGGTATCGGTGAGGCCTTGTAGCCGACCCAGCGCGTTCCACTCGGTCGGCGCGTGCCGCAGGATGGCGAAGGGCACGCCGCTCATTTCAATGTCCGGAGCGCTGCGGCCAGCGCGTGGGCGGCCGCACGTTCGTCGTGATGGGCCGCCACGCGCGCGGATGCCGCCGCCGCCAGACGCGCGCGCTCGGCCGGCCGGTCGAGCAGCCGCGCCACCGCGGCGGCAAAGGCCGCAGCATCGCCGATCGGCGTCAACAGGCCGGTGACGCCATCGGCGACCACCGCGGGCACACCGCCGGTGCGGCCGGCAACCACGGGCAGGCCCGCCGCCTGGGCTTCGAGAAAGGCCATGCCGTAGGCTTCGTTGATCGCGGGCCAAAGGTAAAGGTCGGCCTTGGCATAAAGCGCCGGCAGATCGGCATGCGGCAGGGCGCCGGCGAAGCGCACGCGCTCGCCGCCGCCCTCGTTCAATGGCGCCATCAACGCCTCGATCTCGGGCCGCGCCGGCCCGTCGCCCACCAGCACGGCGCGCCATTTCCGGTCCTTCAGCAGCGCAAAGGCCCCGGCCAGCACCTTGTAGGACTCGAGCTTGTCGCGCGTTCGCATCATGCCGACGCTGAGCAGGACCGGCGGATCGTTCGGCGCCTGCGGCGCGGTTCGAAAGGGTGCCGTATCGATGAAGGGCGGCAGGCGGACCTGGCGCGCACCGGGCCGGAGTCGCGCGCGCACGCCGGCGAGGTCACGGGGATTCACCGTCAGCACCAGGTCGGCGGCGGCCAGTGCCCGTTCGACGGCACGATGGCCGAGGCGGGTCGGCCCATAAGCGCGACGCGGCGCATGGCTCGCCTCGACGAGCACATAGGGGACGCCCAGCGCGCGGCTCACGATGGGGCCCAGCCAGTCGGGCTTGCGGTAGTAGCAGTGATAGGTGAGCCAGAGATCGAAGCGCTCGGGATGACTGGCCGGCAAGGCCCGCCAGCGCGCGATCAGGCGCGCCGCCTGCGCCCGCGCGCGCCGCTCCAGCGCGAGATGCGCCTGCGGCGACGGCACGCCTGCCGCGACGCGGCTCAGCGGCGGCATGACGGTGCGATGGCCAAGGCGGCGCAGCAGACGCGCCAGCCCGCGCGCCATCTCGCGATCGCCCGAGGGCGTGGGACTATCCGGTGGCTTGAGCGGCGTGTGCAGCAGCACCCGCATGAATCTACTCCGCGGCGCGCGCCGCCAACGTGCGCTTCTGGGACGGGCGTTGCTGGTCCATGCCCCGCCCGCCGAGCGCATTGGCGATCCAGTCGACGCCGTCCTCGAAGGAGAAGCGCGTGCGCAGGATCTCGCCCGCGCGCGCGGCATGACGCGCGCGCAACTCGGGATCGCCGACGGCACGCGCCAGGGCCTGGGTCAGTTCGTCGGGCGCACCGGGCGCCACCAGCAGCCCGTTGACGTCGTCCTCGATGAACTCGCCGATGGCGGCCGCCCGAGTCGAGACCAGCGGCAGGCCCTGGTGGGCGGCTTCCATCAGCACGTTCGGCAATCCGTCCTGGTCGCCGTCGGCGGCGCGCTTGCTGGCCAGCACGAACAGGTCGGCCCGCACCAGGGCCGCGAACACCGCCTTCTGCGGCTGCGCGCCGTGCCAAATGCAACGATGGGCGATGCCGAGCGCTGCGGCTTGCGTCTTCAATGTTTCGGAGAGCTCGCCCGCACCGACATGCTCGAAACGCCAGTGCAGTTCAGGCGGTAATTTGGCCAGCGCCTGCAGGAGATCGCCATAGCCCTTCTTCTCGACCTTGCGGCCGATCGACAGGATGACCACGGGATCGGCGGCATCGCGGCCATCGCGTCGCGGTCGCGCCGGCGGCGGCGGCGGCAGGTGGGCGAAGTCGAGGCCGTGGTAGGCGAGGCGCAGTCGTTCAGGATGCGGCGCGAGTTCCTTCAATCGCTGCAGGCCGACGCCGGTGCAGGTCACCAGCCAGGCGGCATCCTCGAGCTTCTCCGAAATCTCCCACGGCGCACTGGTCCAGATGTCCTTGGCATGCGCCGACACGCTCCACGGCAGGCCGCGCAAGGCAGCGGCATAGCGCGTGACCGAGGCCGGCGTGTGCAGGAAATGGGCGTAGAGCCTGTCGATCGAGGCCGGCAGCTCGGCCGCCAGCACCAGCGCCTGGCCCCAGCGCCTCACCCGGTTGGCGGTGGGGTCGCGCCGGAGATCGGCCAGGAATTTCCGGCGTGCCAGCGCATAGCCCGGCAGGCGACGCGCTTGCCGCCAGCCCTCGAACACGCGGCGCGGATCGTCCTTGAGATACTCCGGCAGATAGACGACACGGCCGGCGACGCGATCGTGCACGGGATGGCGGGCCTTGTCCGTGGGCCGGCGCAGCGACCAGATTTCCAGCGCGACGCCACGGGCTTCGAGGCCGGCGATTTCCTGGGCAATGAAGGTCTCGGAAAGGCGCGGCCAGCCTTTCAGCACGACCGCGACACGCGCGCCAATTTCGACGGACATGAACAGCCGGTGCTTAGGTCCTGGCGCGCGCGGGCGGGACGGCGGGCGAATCGCCGGCGTCCCTCGGCTCGGCGGCTTCCTCGGCCTCGAGCCGGGCCGGACCACGGTGCGGGTTCATGAGCTGCTTGGCGACGAGGCGCCAGACATTGCCGAGGCCATCGAGCAGGCCGGGCACCACGACGTCGCTCGGCAGGCCCTGCTGCGGCAGCTGGCGCAACGCCGTCGCCATGGCCTGCGGATCGCGGCCCTTTTCGCCATCGGCATCCAGCATCTCGACCAGGCCGATATTGCGCGCGGCGCGAGCACGGATGAACTGCTCCAGCCGCGGCTTGGTGCGCGGCACGATGATCGCCCGCTTGTCGAACGACAGGATCTCGCAGAACGTGTTGTAACCGCCCATGGCGACCACACCCGCCGCACGCTTCATCAGCGCGCCGAGATTGTTGGTGAATGTTAGGGTGCGGATGTTCTTGAACTTGGCAGCACGGTCCTTGAAGGACTCGCGCGCGGTGGCCGACATGAACGGCCCGAAGACGATGACCGCACCGTAGGGGATGTTCGGATCGTGCTCATAGGCCGCCAGCACCCAATCGACCAGATCCTCGCCGTCGCCGCCACCGCCTGACGTGACCAGGATAAACGGGCGGTCGATCTCCTCGATCTCGTGCGGGATGTCGGCGTGCAGCGGCAGTTCGCGGTGCAGGTAGCCGGTGTAGACCATCTTGTGCCGAACCGACGGCGGCACATCGATGCCGGTGAGCGGCTTGTTGATCTGCGGCAGGCCGTAGATCCAGATTTCGTCGTAGAGGTCGCGCAGCGCCGGCACGATCTTCTTGCGCTCCCACTCCTGGGCGAGCGCTGCCGGATCGTCCATGACGTCGCGCAGGCCGAGGACCAGCGGTGTGCCGCGCTCCTTGAGCAGATGCAGCGCCGGACCGACCTCGCCCCGCAGGCCGAGCGGCTCCTTGTCGACGATGAACAGATCGGGACGGAATATGTCAGCGGTGTCGCGGATGATGCGGGTCCGCATCTCCATCGTGTGCTCGACACCGACCCTGAGGTTTGCGGAATCGTAATCGCCGCTCAGCTGCTTGACCACGCCGGGCACGCGCACGAAGTCGATGCCCGAGTGGAACTCGTAGGACCCGATCATCGGCGAGCCCGACAGGATCAGGACCGAGACCGATTCGTCGGCCTCGACCAGGGCATTGGCGATGGTGCGGCAGCGGCTCACATGGCCGAGGCCGAAGGAGTCGTGGCTGTAGATCAGCACACGCTTGGACCGGCTGCTGGCGGGCATGCAAAGCTTCTCCCCCTGGCCGCAGCGCCTCCTGCCTCGGCCGGTGAATGTCAGCGAACTATGCCACAGCCAGGCTGCGGCGTGAAATCGAGGCGGTCAGACACGAAAAATCGAATGTAATCAAGGGGCTGATCGAATATACCGGACGGGGAGCCCGACCCGGGCCGCCGCCGCGCAGGATCCGATGCAACGCAATCTGTTCACCTATATCTGGCGGCACAGCCGGCCCGAGCAGCTCGTGATCCTGGGCCTCGTGGTGCTGGCGCAGCTTTTCTACTTCCTGTCGCTCACCGTGCCCAAGTCGGTGATCAACAACGGCATCCAGGGCAACGCCTTCAAGGACAGCAAGACCATCCCGTTCCTGGTCTGGGAACTCGACCTGTCGGCCATCCTGCCTGGCAAGGTGATCCGCTTCTTCGACGGCTTCCAGGTCGACCAGCTTCAGTATCTCGTGGTCATGAGCTTCGTCTTCCTGGGCGCGGTCGTGGTGAACGGACAGTTCAAGAAGACGATCAACACCCAGAAGGGCCGCATGGGCGAGCGCATGCTGCGCCGCCTGCGCTACGAACTCTACGACCGCATCCTGCGGTTCCCGCCGGCCCATTTCCGCAAGGTCAAGCAGGCCGAGCTTGCCACCATGGTCAAGGACGAGGTCGAGCCGCTGGGTGGCTTCATCGGCGACGCCTTCGTGGCGCCGATGTTCCTGGGCGGCCAGGCGCTGACGGCCATCATCTTCATCATGATGCAGAACTGGCTGCTCGGAATCGTCGTGGTCGTCCTGCTGGGCGTGCAGATGGCGATCATCCCGCGGCTGCGCAAACCGGTGCTGGCGCTCGGCCGGCAACGCCAGCTCTCGGCCCGGCTGCTCGCCGGCCGCATCGCCGAGACCGCCGACGGCGTCCACGAAATCCATGTCCATGGCGCCGCCAATTACGAGCGCGCCGACATCTCCGAGCGGCTGGGTCGCATCTTCAAGATCCGCTTCGACCTCTATCAGAAGAAGTTCGTCGCCAAGTTCTGGAACAACTTCCTGTCGCAGGCGACGCCGTTCGCGATCTACCTGATCGGCGGCTATTTCGCGATCACCGGCCAGATGGACGTGGGTGCCGTGGTCGGCGTCCTGCTCGCCTACAAGGACCTGCCGTCGCCGATCAAGGAGCTGATCGACTGGGACCAGCAGCGCCAGGACGTGCAGATCAAGTACGAACAGGTGATCGACCAGTTCCAGCCCGAGGGCATGATGCCGCCGGAACTGCAGGCTATCCCCGACGGCCCGCCGCCGCCGCTCGGCAACGAGCTTGCGCTGGCCGGCGTCACCTTCTCCGAGGATGGACGGGTGAAGCTCCTCGACAGCGTTTCGCTTTCCGTGCCCACAGCGCTGCGGCTGGCGGTGATCGGCAGCGCGGGCTCGGGCAAGGATGTGCTGGGCCAGATGCTGGCCCGCCTGGTGCTGCCTACCGGCGGCTCGGTCCGGCTCGACGGCAAGGACTTCTTCCAGGTGCCCGAGTACCTGCTGGGCGCCCGCACCGCCTATGTCGGCCAGGACACCTATCTGTTTCCGCTCTCGGTTCGCGACAATCTGCTGTTCGGCCTGAAATTCCGCCCGGTCGCGCCGGCCACCTACGACGACGCAACGCGCGCGATACGCGAGGCGTTCTGGAAGGAATCGGAGCGCTCCGGCAACCCGCCGTTCGATCCCAATGCCGACTGGATCGACTACGAGCTGGCCGGCGCCACCGGCCCGGCCGACCTGCTGCCGCGCATGGTCGATGCACTCCGGCAGGTCGAGATCGACGAGGACATCTATTCGCTGGGCCTGCGCGGCACCATCGACGCGGCGCAGCGGCCCGACCTCGCCGAAAAGATCCTGAAGGCGCGCCACACGCTGCACGGCCGCCTGCAGAACGCGGACTATGCCGGCCTCGTCGAGCCGTTCAACGGCGACCTCTACAACAAGAACCTGTCGGTGGCCGAGAACCTGCTGTTCGGCACGCCGCTCGGCAAGCAGTTCGACGGCGACAACATCGCGGCCGATCCCTACGTGCAATCGGTGCTGCAGGCGACCGGGCTCAACCTCGACCTGCAGCGCATGGGCCTCAGCATCGCCGAGACCATGGTCGAGCTGTTCTCGGGCCTGTCGCCCGACAATCCGCTGTTCGAGCAGTACAGTTTCATCTCGGCCGACGAGTTGCCCAACGTGCGGTTGCTGTTGCAAAGGCTGGGCGGCAAGGGCATCGAGGCCGTGCCCGAGGCCGACCGGCAGCGCCTGATGACCTTGCCGTTCCGCTACATCGAGGCCCGCCATCGCCTCGGCCTGATCGATGCCGAGATGGAGGGGCGCATTCTGGCGGCCCGACATGCCTTCGCCCAGGGCCTGCCGCCCGAGCTGCGCGGCGCCGTCGAGTTCTACGATTTCGAGCGCTACAACAGCGCCGCCACACTGCAGGACAACATCCTGTTCGGACGCCTGGTCTATGGCCAGGCCCAGGCCGAGACCCGGATCGGCACGCTGATCGCCGAGGTGCTGAACGAGCTTGGCCTGCGCGACCAGGCCATCGAGGTCGGCCTGGAGTACAATGTCGGCGTTGCCGGCAAGCGCCTGCCGGCGACCCAGCGCCAGAAACTCGGCATCGCCCGCGCCCTGATCAAGCGGCCGCAGCTCCTGATCGTCAACGAGGCCGTCGCCATGTTCGACGGCCGCACGCAGGACCGCATCCGCGACAACATTCTCGCGACGGCGACGGCGGAGAAGCGCGGCGTGGTGTGGATCGCCAACCGCCCGGCGCAGGCCGAGCCGTTCGAGCAGATCGTGGTCATGCAGGCCGGCAGGATCACCTCGCAAGGCGCGCCCGCCGAGCTGGCGGCGCGCGGCGGGCTCTACACCGAGTTGATGGCGTCGGCGTAACGGTAACCAGGAGGACGCGATGAACCTCAACGAAGAAGTCGAGTTGCTCAAGCTGGTGCCGATCTTCTCCAAGATCGAGCAGGCCAAGCTGAAGTTGCTGGCCTTCACCAGCGAACGCGTGAACTTCGCCGTCGGCCAGGAGGTCTGCCATCAGGGCGATCCCGGCGACACGATGTACGTCATCCTGGGCGGCACCGCCGACGTGCTGATCGACACGGCGGGTGGCCAGATCGCCGTGGCCGAGATGAAGAAGAACAGCTTCTTCGGCGAGATCGCGATCCTGTGCGACGTGCCGCGCACCGCCACGATCAAGGCCAAGGAGCCGCTCAGCACGCTCAAGATCACCAAGGACATGTTCTACCGCCTGGTCGCGGAGTTTCCGCAGATGGCGGTCGAGATCATGCGTGAACTGGCGCATCGCCTCGAGGACACCAACGAGAAGCTGCGTGCCGCCACTCGGGCCGCCTGACGCATCCGCATGAGCCGTCTCGACAGTTTCATCGCGCGCATGCAGGCGCAGCGCGACTGCCTGAACTTCCTGAAGCCCGCGGTCGACCGGCTGGACGGTCCTATCCTCGAGATCGGCCTTGGCAATGGCCGCACCTACGATCATCTGCGCGATCTCTTCCCGGCACGCGACATCTACGTCTTCGAGCGCCAGGTGGCGGCCCATCCCGATTGCATCCCGCCCGATGACCGACTGTTCCTGGGCGATGCCGACCGGTCGATCCCGCTTGCGGCGGCGAAGCTTGGCGCGACGGCGGCGCTGATCCACACCGACCTCGGCACCGGCGACCATGCGGCCAACGTGGCGATGGGCAAATGGCTCGGGCCGGCGCTGGACGCGCTGGCCGGATCGGGCGGCTACATCCTCGCCAATCAGTCGCTCGACGTGGCGCGCTGGCAGCGCCTGCCCGAGCCGCCTGGCGTGCCGAAGGACCGGTACTTTCTCTATCGCGTGAGCTAGCGGCCGACGTTCAGCGACCGAACAGGCGCAGCAGAATCAGCAACACGACGGCACCCACCACCGACCCGATGAAGCCCGCGGTCTGGCCGACCTGGTAGAGGCCGAGTGCCTGGCCGCCGTAGGTGGCGATCACCGCGCCCACGACACCGATCACGACGGTGACGGTGATGCCGCGCGGGTTGGGGCCGGGAGTCAGGAAGCGCGCGATCAGACCGACAACCAGGCCGATCAGAATGATGCCGAGAACTTGCATTTTATCCTCCCGCTAAACGTCGAAGGTCGCCAGCACCGGCACATGGTCCGAGGCCTTCTCCCAGTCGCGCAGATCTTCGTCGATGCGATAGCCGCTGATCGCCCCCGACAGCGCCGGCGTGGCGAGAATATGGTCGAGCCGGCGGCCGCGGTTGGACGCCCGCCAGTCGTTGTTGCGATAGCTCCACCATGAATAGAGCTTCTTGTCGGCGGCCACGAAGCGGCGCGGCACGTCGATCCAGTCGAGCGACGCCTGCATCTGGCCGAACAGATCGACCTCGATGGGCGTGTGCGACACGATCTTCAGCAGCTGCTTGTGGTTCCATACATCGTGCTCGAGCGGCGCCACGTTGAGGTCGCCGACGGCAATTCGGCGCAGGCCCTTGCGCGCGCGCGGGCGCGGCTTGTGCTCGGCGAACCACTTGGCCATCTCGCGGTAGAAATCGAGCTTGTGCGCGAACTTCACGTTGAGCGCGACATCGGGAATGTCGCCGCCGGCCGGAATGTAGAGATTGTCGAGCAGGATGGGATCGGAGCCGACATCGAGCGCCGCCTCGATGTGGCGGCAATCCTCCTTGCCGCAGCGATGGTGGATGGTGGTGGCGGTGAACGGCACCTTCGAGACGATGGCCACGCCGTTATAAGCCTTCATGCCCTGGACGAGGCGATGCGTATAACCCAGCGCCTCGAACGCCTGGTGCGGGAAGAACTCGTCAGGGCACTTGGTCTCCTGCAGGCAGAGGACATCCGGCTTGCGCAACCGCAGGTACCGTTCGACGTTACCGATCCGCAGGCGGACCGAGTTGATATTCCAGGTGGCGACCGTCAGGCTCATTGGATACGCACTATAGGCCAAGGAGACGGAGGCCCACCATGCAGATGGACGGCGACGAGAGCAGCAACATCGAGGACCGTCGCGACGACAGCGGCGGTGGCGGTGGCTTCGGAGGCGGTGGCTTCCCGATCCCGATGGGCGGCGGAGGTGGCGGCGGCGGCGTCTTCACCGGCGGGCTGGGGGTGATCGGCTTCATCGTAGTGGCTCTGCTGTTCGGCGCCGACCCCGGCGAGATTCTGGGCGGCATCACCGGTGGCGGTGCCCCTACCCAAACCTCCGCGCCCCAGTCATCCGGGCCGTCCTCCTCGGCCAGCCGTCCCGCCCAGCGGCCGGCGGCCGATCCCGAGACGCAGTTCGTGGCGCGCGTGCTGAAGAGCACAGAGATCGTGTGGACGGACATCTTCCGCGACATGGGCAAGGTCTACCGCGAGCCCCGGCTGGTGCTGTTCCGCGACGCCACGCGGACCGAGTGTGGCGTCGGCCAGGCCGCAATGGGACCTTTCTATTGTCCTGCCGACCAACGCGTCTATCTCGACCTCGGCTTTTTCGACGAGTTGGCGGCGCGCTTCCGCGCGCCCGGCCAGTTCCCGCAGGCCTATGTCATCGCCCACGAGATCGGCCACCATGTCCAGAACCTGCTCGGCATCTCGGGCAAGGTACAGGAGATGCGCCAGACCATGAGCAAGCGCGACGGCAACGCGCTGTCGGTGCGGACCGAACTGCAGGCCGATTGCTTTGCCGGTGTCTGGGCCAACCGCGCCGACCAGCAGCGCGGCGGCAAGATGATCGACGACAAGGACATCGAGCAGGCGATGGCAGCGGCGAGCGCGATCGGCGACGACAAGCTGCAGCGCCAGACCCAGGGCCGCATCGTTCCCGACAGCTTTACGCACGGCAGCAGCGCCCAGCGCACCCGCTGGTTCCGCATCGGCCTCGACAGTGGCGACTACCGCAAGTGTGATACTTTTAGGGCGCAGCAGCTCTAGCGCGCGCAAGCGCGCTGGCGGGCGGCAGCGCCTTCTGAGGCGCGGGGGCCCGCACGGTGCAGAAAAGACAAGAACGCGCCACTGGAGTGGCGCGCCCCCATCCTCACACCAAAGTGCAGGTGACTGTCCCGCAGCCGTCGACGAAGCCGGCGAGCGTGTCGCCCTTGACCACCGCCGCCACGCCGTCGGGCGTGCCGGTGTAGATCAGGTCGCCGGCGGCCAGCGCCACCAGGCCGGAGAGGTACGAGATCGTCTCCGGCACGCTCCAGATCAGCGCATTGAGGTCCGACTTCTGGCGGGTCTTGCCGTTCACATCGAGCTGGATGGTGCCCTTCGACGGATGACCGATCTTCGCGGCAGGAAAGATCTCACCGATCGGCGCCGACTGGTCGAAGCCCTTGCCCATGTCCCACGGCCGGCCCATGTCCTTGGCTTGGTTCTGCAGGTCGCGGCGGGTCATATCGAGGCCGACGCCGTAGCCGAAGACATGGTCGAGCGCCTTGTCGACGGGAATGTCGGTGCCGCCCGACTTCATGGCCACGACCAGCTCCATCTCATGGTGCAGGTTCTTGGTGGCCGACGGATAGGCCACCTTGGTCGGATTCTTGGGGTCGGCGCAAATGACGATGGCGTCGGCTGGCTTGGTGAAGAAGAACGGCGGCTCGCGATCGGGATCGTGGCCCATTTCGCGGGCATGGGCGGCATAATTACGGCCGACGCAGAAGATGCGGCGGACCGGAAACAGATCGCCGGTCCCGTTGACCGGCACGCCGACGGTGGCCGGCGGCGTCACGACATAAGCCATCGCTTTCTCCCTCAGAAGCGTGCCTTTATGAAGGGCACCGGAGTGCCAGGCAATGACCGACGAAAACATCCTGATCGTGCAGGCCGATTCGGCCGAAACCTCGCTTGGCTGGGCAACACTGGGCCCCCGGCGGTGGCGCTGCACGGTGGGTGAAGGCGGTATCCGCGAGGACAAGGTCGAGGGCGATGCCGCGACGCCGGCCGGCGAGTATCCGCTGCGCCGGATCTATTTCCGAAACGACAGGCTGGTGCTGCCCAAGGTCCGCCTGCCGGCCCGGCCGATCGCCGAGCACGACGGCTGGTGCGACGATCCGAGCTCGCCGACCTACAATCGGCTGGTCCATGTGCCCAACGACTGGAGCGCCGAAAAGATGTGGCGCGAGGACCCGCTCTACGACCTCGTGGTCGTGGTCGGCTACAACGACGATCCGCCCGAAGGCGAGTGGGGCAGCGCCATCTTCCTCCACGTCGCGCGCGAGGATTATGCGCCGACCAAGGGCTGCGTCGCGTTCTCGCAGGCCGACCTGCTGGAGCTGGTGCCGTTGTTCGGGCCAGAGACACGGATCAGGGTTTTGACCCTGCCGGCCAACGAGGCGGCAACAGCGCCTGATGCCGAAGCAAAAGCGCTGGAAGATTTAGACGAAGCGGACTGGTGATCCGGCGCGTATGAACGCGCCTAACCCACCACGCGGCCGATGGCGCGGGCGGTATAGTCGACCAGCGGGATGATGCGGGCGTAGTTCAAGCGCGTCGGGCCGATGACGCCGATGGCGCCCAGGATGCGTTCCTGCGAATCGCGGAACGGGGCCACCACCATCGAGCAGCCGGTGTTGGCGAATAGCGGATTGTCGGAGCCGATGAAGATCTGCACGCCCGTTGCCGTGTTGGAGAGCTCGAGCAGGCGCACGAATCCCTCGCCGCGCTCGAGTGCGTCGAACAGGATGCGCACGCGCTCGAGGTCGGCGATGGCGGTGATGTCCTCCAGCAGCCGCGCCTGGCCGCGCACGATCAGCGCGCTGCCCGGTTCGCCGGCCCAGGTCGCGAGGCCCGATTCGATCACCCGCGCGGTGAGGTCGTTCAGCTCCGCGCGCTGCAGCTTCAGATCTTCCAGGATGAGGCGTCGCGCATCCTCGAAAGTGCGGCCCATCAGGCGCGCATTGAGATAGTTGGTGGCCTCGACCAGCGCCGACGGCGGCATGCCGAGCGGCGTGTCGATGACGCGGTTCTCGACATGGCCCGACTGCGTCACCGTCACGACCAGCGCGCGGCCGGGGCCGAGATTGACGAACTCGATGTGCTTCAGCGGCTGCTCGGTCTTGGGCGCCATGACCAGGCCGGCGCAGCGCGACAGGCCCGACAGCAAGGTGGTCGCCTGCTCCAGCGCCTCGGTGACGCTGCGGCCGACGGTGGCGCAGCGCGCCTCGATGCTGGTGCGCTCTTCCTCGGAAATGTTGCCGACTTCGAGCAGGCCGTTGACGAAAAGTTTTAGCCCCGCGTCGGTCGGCAAACGGCCCGCGGACGTGTGCGGCGCGTAGAGCAGCCCGACGTCCTGGAGATCGGCCATGATGTTGCGGATGGTGGCGGGCGACAGCGTTTCGGTGAGCTTGCGCGTGAGCGCCCTGCTGCCCACCGGTTCGCCGGTCTCGACGTAGCTTTCGACCACCAGGCGCAGGACCTCGCGCGCACGGTCGTTCAGTTCGGCGACCGACGCCGTCTGTCGCTGTTGGCCGGAGGGGCTGTCGGTGAGGACCCCTCCGGGAGAACCGATGCGGTGGATCGCCATGGAAAAAATGTAGGTAGTGCAAGGGGTCGGGTCAATGAAGCGGCCCAGAGAAGAGATCCGGAAAGCCGCCCGGACGGCTGGATTTAGGGCCGTCCGGGCGCTACACCGGCCGCCCTTATCAGGAGAAGCCAATGCGCCCTTCCGGCCGCAGTCCCGACCAGCTACGCCCGATCTCCCTCGATCCGGGCTTCTCCCGCTATGCCGAAGGCTCGTGCCTGGTGAAATTCGGCGAGACCCATGTCCTCTGCACCGCCTCGGTCGACGAGAAAGTGCCGCCGTTCCTGCGTAATTCGGGCCGCGGCTGGGTCACCGCCGAATACGGCATGCTGCCGCGCTCGACTCATACCCGCACGGACCGTGAGGCCGCCCGCGGCAAGCAATCCGGCCGCACCCAGGAGATCCAGCGCCTGATCGGCCGCGCGCTGCGCGCCGTGGTCGATTTGTCCGCCTTGGGCGAGCGGCAAATAAATATCGACTGCGACGTGCTGCAGGCCGACGGCGGCACCCGCACCGCCAGCATCACCGGCGCCTGGGTGGCGCTGCATTTTGCCTTCGAGCGCCTGATCAAGGACGGCAAGCTCACCGCCAACCCGATGACCGGCCAGGTAGCCGCGGTGTCGTGCGGCCTGTTCGAGGGCACGGCGGTGCTCGATCTCGACTATCCCGAGGATTCCAAGGCCCAGGCCGACGCCAATTTCGTGCTGACGGGCGATGGCGGCATCGTCGAGGTCCAGGGCACCGCGGAGGACAAGCCCTTCAGCGAATCGCAGTTCCTCGAACTGATGACGCTCGCCAAGAAGGGCGTCGGCGAACTCGCGCGCCTGCAGCGGCTGGCGATTGGCAAGAACTGATGGCGCGCCGCTTCGCCTTGCCCAAGCTGGTCGTGGCCACCCACAACCGCGGCAAGGCAGCCGAGTTCGCCACGATGCTTTCTCCCTTCGGTGTAAAGATCGTCTCGGCCGGCGAACTCGGCCTGCCGGCGCCTGACGAGACAGGCACGACCTTCGAGGAAAACGCCACGCTGAAGGCGCTGGCCGCAACGCGGGCCAGCGGCCTGCCGGCGCTGGCAGACGATTCCGGCCTCAGTGTGCACGCGCTCGATCATCAGCCCGGCGTCTACAGCGCCGACTGGGAAGGCCCGTCTCGCGACGCCATGGTCGCCATGCGCCGCATCCAGGACGAACTCGCCAAGCGCGGTGTACCCGATACGAATACCGCCCGCGCCGCCACCTTCCATTGCATGCTGGCGCTCGCGTGGCCGGACGAGCACCTCGAACTGTTCCACGGCACGTGCGACGGCAGCATCGTCTGGCCGCCGAGGGGCAGTGGCGGCCACGGCTACGATCCGTGTTTCCAGCCTGACGGCGATACGCGCACCACGGCGCAGATGTCCGATGCCGAGAAGAACGCCATCAGCCACCGCGGCCACGCCTTCAAGATGATGGTCGAGGCCTGCTTCCAATGAATCCATTGGGCGTCTACGTCCATTGGCCTTTCTGCAAGTCGAAGTGTCCCTATTGCGACTTCAACAGCCACGTCCGCGACGGTGTCGAGCAGGTGCGCTGGCGCGACGCGCTGTTGAAGGAGCTCGAGCACGCCGCACGGGAAGCGCCAGGCCGGCGGCTCGAGACGATCTTTTTTGGCGGTGGCACGCCGTCGCTGATGGCGCCCGAGACCGTGGCGGCCGTAATCGCGCGGACCAAGGCGCTATGGGATCACGCCCGCGAGATCGAGATCACCCTGGAGGCCAACCCGACTTCGGTCGAGGCGGGCCGGTTCGCGGCCCTGGCCGAGGCGGGCGTCAATCGCGTGTCGTTGGGCGTGCAGGCGCTGGACGCCGCGGCGCTCAAATTTCTCGGCCGTGAACATTCGGCCGACGAGGCATTCGAGGCACTTGATACGGCGCGCCGCCACTTCGCCCGCTTCTCGTTCGACCTGATCTATGCCCGGCCGGGACAGACGCCGGAGGCCTGGGCCGGTGAGCTGGAGCAGGCGCTCGCCCTCGCCGGCGAGCACCTCTCGCTCTATCAACTGACCATCGAGCGCGGCACGCGGTTCTTCACCGACCATGCCCGCGGCGCCTTCGTCCTGCCCGACGAGGAGGAGTCGGCGGCGATGTTCGAGGCCACCCAGGCCCGTCTCGTGGCGGCCGGCCTCCCCGCCTACGAAATATCCAACCACGCCCGCCCGGGGGCTGCCTGCCGCCATAATTTGATCTATTGGCGGTATCAGGATTACGTCGGCATCGGCCCTGGGGCCCACGGCCGGTTCGCCGAGGGCAACGCCAAGCGGGCGACGCGGCGGGCGAGCGGGCCGGAGGCCTGGCTCGAAGCGGTCGAACGGACGGGCCACGGCACGGCGGAAAGCTCGATCGTTACCGGGCAGGATATGGTGGAGGAGGCGCTGATGATGGGACTGCGACTGGCCGACGGCATCGACCGCGCCACGTTCGCGTCCGTCACCGGCGCCGATCCCGTCGCGGCGCTGGACGAGGCCCGTCTCGCGCCGCTGGTGAAGGCGGGCTTCCTCGAGATTGAGCCGGATCGCCTGCGCGCGACTGCGGCGGGGCGCCAGCGCCTCAACGCACTTCTGGAGCGGCTGATCGCATGAGACGGCTGCTGACACTTCTCGTCATGCTGCTCGCCACCGCCGCCCCGTCGGCGGCGCAACAACAGCCGCAACAGCCGCCGCCGAAACCGGCGGCAAAGCCTCCCGCCGCGCCGGCCAAGCCCGCGGCGGCGGCGGCCAAACCCGGGCCAAAGTCGCCCTTCACGCCACCGGCCTACAAGATCACGGTCGCCACCGAGGGCGCCTTCCCGCCCTTCAACTATCTCGACCGCAAGGGCATGCCCGCCGGCTTCGAGATGGAGGTGGCGCAGGAGGCCTGCCAGCGCATGAAGGCCGAATGCGAGTTCACCGCCTTCAAGTGGGACGAGTTGATCCCCGGCCTGCTCGACAAGAAGTTCGACATGATCATGTCGTCGATGGAAGTGACCAGCGAGCGGCGCAAGCGGATGGCCCTGTCGCGTCGCTACTATCTCTCACCCGGTGCCTTCATCGCGCAGAAGGGCGCGCCGTTCGACGGGCCGCCGTCGTTGCTGCGCAACAAGCGGATCGGCATCCAGAAGGATTCGACGCACGCCGACTGGGCGGACAAGAGCTTCCGCCGCTCGGCCCAGCTCAAGCGCTACGACACGCTGGCCGAAGCGTTGCGCGCGCTGGCCAAAGACGAGGTCGACGCGGTGTTCGGCGACAAGGTGCAACTCTGGCTATGGAGCCAGAAGGCCGAGGGCAAGTGCTGCGAACTGATCGGCCAGGACATCAAGGACAACCAGACGCTGGGCATCGGCGTCGCCGCCGGCGTGCGCCGCGAGGACATGAAGCTTCGCGACGCCTTCAACAAGGCGCTGGGCGAGATGGTGAGCGACGGGACCTATAAGAAGATCAGCGACAAATACTTCCCGTTCGCGATCAACTAGAGCTCGACTAGTGCAACGCGCGATCGCGCGAGACGTATTGGCCGCGCTTCAGTTCCTTGAAGAAATGCGGAACCTGCGGATGCGACACCGGCTTCCCGGTCTCGTCGGGCAGCAGGTTCTGTTCCGAGACGTAGGCGACGTAGGTCGTCTGCGCGTTCTCGGCCAGCAGGTGATAGAAGGGCTGGTCGCGGCGTGGACGGACTTCGGTGGGAATAGACGCCAACCACTCCTCGGTATTGGCGAACACCGGATCGACGTCGAAAATGACGCCGCGGAACGGATAGATACGGTGCTTCACCACCTGTCCGATGGCGAACTTCGCGATGCGCGGCGCCGGCTCGACGATCGCCGGGACGGAAGCGTGATTGTCGATTTCCATGACGCAAGTATTACCTCGAACAAGGCCGCAGGCAACGCGGTCCGGCCGGCGATTTCACCGGCCCCGTGCAACAATACGTGAGACGCCGGCTTTCGGATCGCCCTGCAAGAACAGGGCCGGCCTTCCGACGGGTGGGCGGCCTTGGTTGACGCGAGCCACCCGCCCGTGGACTCTGCGGCCGGTGAGGAAGGGGGGTATCTAGTCCTTGGCCGATGGTCTGAAAGTCCGATTCTGGGGCGTGCGCGGCTCTATTTCCTGTTCCGGCGCGGAATACACGCGTTACGGCGGTAATACCTCGTGCCTCGAAGTTACCGCCGGCGGCCGCCGGCTGATCTTCGACGCCGGCACCGGCATCCGGCCGCTCGGCCGCGAACTCGCCCGTCTGGCCCCGCTCGATATCGACATCTACTTTACGCACACGCACCTCGATCACATCTCGGGCCTCACCTTCTTCGAGCCGCTGTTCGAAAGGCGCAATTCGGTGCGCATGTGGGCTGGTCATCTCGAAGAGCCCTACACGCTGAAGAAGGTGGTCGGCCATCTGATGCAGGCACCGCTCTATCCGGTGTCGCTGGAGGTTTTCCAGGCGTCGGTCGCGTTCCAGGAATTCAAGAGCGGCCAGACGCTGTCTTGCGGCGAGACCGTGAGCATGCGTACGGCACCGCTCAACCATCCCAATGGCGCCACCGGCTACCGCATCGAGCATGGCGGCAAGTCGATCTGCTACATCACCGACACCGAGCATCGCGAAGGCAAGCGCGACGAGACCATCGTCGAACTCTGCCGCGGCGCCGACGTGATGATCTACGATTCGAGCTACACCGATGCCGAGTATCCGCGCTATCGCGGCTGGGGCCACTCGACCTGGCAGGAGGGCGCGCGGCTGGCCGACGCGGCCGGCGTCGGCACCCTCGTCATCTTCCATCACGATCCCAGCCATGACGACGCCTTCATGGACGGCGTGGCACGCGAGGCGTCCATCGCCCGGCCCGGCACCGTGCCGGGCGGCCTGCCGCGCGCGATCGTCGCCCACGAAGGGCTGACGCTCGCACCGTGACCAGACCACTCAGCTTGCGCGGACGCTGGCGGCGGCTGGCGCTGGGGCTGCCGACCGTGCTGGGCCTCGCCCCGCGCGGCTGGTTTATCCCTCACCGTTACGCGCCCCTGCTGCCACCGCCGGGCGCGCAGCCGCCCTACCCGGCGATCGAGCGGCTTTTCGAACGGCACGCCGCGACGTTCGCTGCCATGCTCGACGCCGTCGACGCCCATGCCGGCGACGACGCTGCCGGCGGAATCGAGGGGCTGAAGGGCCTGCTCGGGCAGTCCTGGTTCCCCTCGCTCGATGCCGCCGTGGCCTACGCCCTGGTGCGCGAGCGCAAGCCTCAGCGGATCGTCGAGGTCGGGTCTGGCCACTCGACCCGCATCCTGGCGCGGGCCGAATGCGGCGTCGGGGAGATCGTCGCCATCGATCCGATGCCGCGCACCGATATCGTGGGCCTGCCCGGCGTGCGCGTCGTGCCCTCGACCCTGCAGGCCGCACCGGCCGAGGTCTTCGACGGACTAAAGGCCGGCGACGTGTTGTTCATCGATTCGAGCCACATCCTGATGCCGGGCAGTGACGTCGACATCCTGCTCAACCGTGTCCTGCCGCGCCTGCCGGCAGGCGTCCTCGTGCATATCCACGACATTTTCCTGCCCTTCGACTATCCCGCGATCTGGGGTTGGCGGAACTACAACGAGCAGCAGGGCGTGGTGCCGCTGCTGGCGGCCGGCGCCTATCGGCCGCTGTTCTCCAGTGTCTGGGCGACGCGCCGGATGGCTGAGCGGCTGGCAGCTTCGGTAGTGGCACGGCTGCCGCAGCCGACCGACGCGATGCCGACCAGCCTGTGGCTGGAGAAGGTCTGATGTTCTCGCGCCTCGGCCGCTGGCTATTCGACAGCGCCGGGTCCGAGAATCTTCCCGAGCGCGTGCGCGACGCCATCCGGCGCCAGCAGGAGCGCAGCGAAATCCTGATCGGCTGGATACAGCTCACCATCGTGGCGTTGGTCGCCGGCGTCTACGAAGGCGCCACCATGGCCGAAGGTCTGGTGCAGGAGGACTATTCGCTCGAGCTGGATGTCCTGCTGCTCTATGGCGCGATCTGCATCGTGCGGCTGGTTCTTGCCTACATGCGACTGCTGCCGGCCTGGACGCTCTATCTCTCCGTCGTGGTCGACATGGCGTTGCTGATGGCATTGATCTTCAGCTTCCATCTGAAATATGCCCAGACCGCCGCCTTCTACCTGAAGGTGCCGACGCTCCTGTACGTGTTCCTGTTCATCGCGCTGCGCGCGCTGCGCTTCGAGGCGCGGCTGGTGATGTTCAGCGGCATCTGCGCCGCCCTCGGCTGGGCAGGTCTCACCTACTACGTCGCGACGGGCCGCGGCGGGCCGCCCAACCAGACCCACAACTTCATCGACTACATGACCTCGAACGCCCTGCTGGTAGGCGCCGAGGTCGACAAGATCATCGCCATCCTGCTCACCACCGCGGTGTTGGCGCTGGCCATCTCGCGGGCCCGCCGCCTGCTGGTCCGCTCGGTCGCCGAAGGGGCCGCGGCGCGCGACCTGTCGCGCTTCTTCGACCCCGGCGTCGCCGCCCGCATCCGCACCGCGGCCATGTCGATCAAGGCCGGCGAAGGCGAGCTGCGTGACGTCGCTATCCTGAGCGTCGATCTGCGCGGATTCACCCGGCTGTCGACCGAGCTGGCGCCGGGCGAGGTCATGAAGGTGCTGCAGGACTACCAGGGCCGGGTCTGTCCCTTGATCGCGAACCATGGCGGCAGCATCGACAAGTTCCTGGGCGACGGCATCCTGGCCTCGTTCGGTGCGGTCTCGGCCTCGCCGACGGCCGCCGCCGACGCCTTGCGCGCCGCCGATGCGGTGATCGAGGCCGCGGACCGCTGGATCGCCGAACGCCGGGCGGGCGGCCTGCCGCCGCTCGCCATCGGCCTGGCGGTATCGTCGGGCCGCGTCGTCTTCGGCGCCGTCGGCGACGGCGAGCGGCTGGAATTCACCGTGATCGGCGACGCCGTCAATTTCGCGGCGAAACTGGAGAAACACAACAAGGACGAGAAGACCCGGGCTGTCACCGACAGTGCCACCTATGCCCTGGCCGAGCAGCAGGGCTACCGGCCGGCGGTGGCGCACGAACGGCGGCGCGACCGGCAGGTGGGCGGCGTTGCGGATTTGGTCGATATTGTGGTCCTGGCCACATAGGCCGGGCGACGTAAAATTGAGCCCGGTCCGGTTGCCTTGCCCTTTCCGCATTCGCAGCCTATGTAATTTGAAGCGAGCTGGAGACGAGTTGGCGGAGCGCCATCGTGGGCAATAACTACGACATCATTCTCATCGGACTGGTCGCGGTCTTCCTGATCCTGCGGCTGCGATCCGTTCTCGGAAAACGCACGGGCAACGAGCGTCCGCCGGCGCGCGACCCGCTGTCGCCTCCGCCGCCCCCGGCGCCACGCGCCGGAGATGGACCCGCCGGTGCGTCGGGACGCCAGGACAATGTCGTTCCGCTGCCGACTGCAGCCGCCCCGCCGCGCCCCTCTTTGGCCGTTACGGGCCCGGGCGGCATTCGCGCCACGGTGATGCCGACGGCCACTGCCGCCATCGCCGCGATCCGCGCCGCCGATCCCAGCTTCGATCCGCTGGGCTTCTGCGGCGGCGCCCGCGCCGCCTTCACCGCCATCGTCGAGGCCTTTGCCAAGGACGATGTCGCCACGCTCCGTCCGCTGCTCGATGGCCCGACCTTCGCCAGCTTCGAAGCGGCGATCCGCGCCCGCCGCGAGCGCGGCGAGAAGGCCGAGACCACGCTGATCGGCTTCGAGGCCTCCGACATTGCCGCCGCCGAACTGCAGGGTACCGAGGCATCGGTGACCGTGCGTTTCGTCAGCGAGCAGATCAACGTGGTGCGCAACGCCGATGGCCAGATCGCCGACGGCAACCCGAATGAAGTGCAGAAGGTTGTCGATCTCTGGACATTCCGCCGCGATACCAAGTCCACCGATCCGAATTGGCTGCTGACCAAGACTGAAAGCGAAGGCTGAGGGAGGCTTTCCGAATGCGCTGGGCTGTCCTGTCCGGTGGCGCGGTATGGCTCGCCGTCGCCGGTCTCCTCTCTGCATGCGCCGGTGAGGGGACGGTCACGCCCGAGAAGCGGGTGGCCCTGGCGCCGATCTCGTTCAACGAAGTGGCCGGCTGGGGCGACGACAAGCACGCCGAAGCACTCGCCACCTTCCGCCGCTCCTGCCCCAAGCTGGCGGCCGGACCGGAAACCAAGATCGCCACCGACGGCGGCGAGCGGACGATCACCGCGGCCGAATGGAAGCGCATCTGCGACGCCGGGGCCGCGATCAAGGCCGGCGACAACCGGGCGGCCCGGGCTTTCTTCGAAGGCAATTTCAGGCCGCTGGTGGTCCAGGCGCCGGGCAAGTTCACCGGCTACTTCGAGCCCGACATGCGCGGCAGCAAGGCGCCGTCGCGCCTGTTCACCGTGCCGGTCTACCGCCGCCCGCCCGACCTCACCGACAAGCCTTACTATACGCGCGCCGAAATCGAGCAAGGCGCCCTGAAGGGCAAGGGCCTGGAGATCGCCTACGTCCAGGACCCCGTCGGCCTGTTCGAGGTCCAGGTCCAGGGCAGCGGCAAGATCCTGCTCGCCGAAGGCGGCAGGATGACCCTCGGCTTCGACGGCTCCAACAACCGCCCCTACACCGCCATCGGCGCCGTGCTGGTCGAGATGGGCGTGATGAAGAAAGAAGACGCCACCTGGCCGGCGATTCGCGACTGGCTGAAGCGCAATCCGCAACAGGCGCGCGACGTGATGCGCAAGAACGAGCGCTATATCTTCTTCAAGGATACCAAGAGCCAGACAGCCGCCGGCGCCGAGGGCGTGCCCCTCACCGCGCAACGCAGCCTCGCGGTCGATACCACCCTCACGCCCTTCGGCACGCCGGTCTGGATCGACACGGTGCGGCCCGTGGCACGCAAGCCGGGCGCCACCGAGCCCTATCGCCGCCTGATGATCGCCCAAGATGTCGGCGCCGCCATCAAGGGGCCGGCTCGTGGCGACGTGTTCTTCGGCAGCGGCGTACAGGCCGCCGACTGGGCCGGCCGCATGAACAGCGCCGGCCGGGCCATCGTCCTGGTGCCCAACAAGAACTGACGGTCACGGCCGGGCACTGGTCGCCCGACCGTTCGTCATCGCGCCACCATCCCTCAGGCGAGGTCGAAGCGATCGAGGTTCATCACCTTGCTCCAGGCCGCCACGAAGTCGCTCACGAACCTCTTCTGCGCGTCGTCGCAGGCGTAGACCTCCGCAAGGGCCCGCAGCTGCGAGTTCGACCCGAAGACGAGATCGACGCGCGTGGCAGTCCACTTCAGCTCGCCGGTTGTGCGGTCGCGGCCTTCGAAGACGTCCTCGGCTGCCGAAGCCGCCTTCCAAACCGTGCCCATGTCGAGCAAGTTCACGAAGAGGTCGTTGGTGAGCATCCCCGGACGCGTCGTGAAGACGCCGTTCTGCGACTGGCCGCAGTTGGCATTCAGCGCGCGCAGGCCACCGACCAGCACCGTCATTTCGGGCGCGGTCAATGTCAGGAGTTGCGCTCGATCCACCAGCCGCTCCTCGGCCGATACGTTGCATCCGGCCTTGAGATAGTTGCGGAACCCGTCGGCGATCGGTTCGAGTGGTGCGAAGGCCTCGACGTCGGTCTGCTCTTGCGACGCATCGGTGCGGCCCGGCGCGAAGGGAACTTCCACGACATGCCCGGCATTCTTCGCCGCCTGCTCGATGGCGGCGGCACCACCGAGGACGATCACGTCCGCGAGCGATACTTTCTTGCCACCGGTTTGTGCGGCGTTGAACGCCTTCTGGATGCCTTCGAGGGCATCGAGCGCCGTCGCCAGTTGGGCAGGCTGGTTTACTTCCCAATCCTTCTGCGGCGCGAGGCGGATGCGGGCGCCGTTGGCGCCGCCGCGCTTGTCGGAGCCGCGGAAGGTAGAGGCCGAGGCCCACGCGGTGGACGCCAGCACCGGGACGGACAGGCCGGAAGCCAGGATCTTGGCCTTGAGCGCGCTGATGTCCTGCGCATCGATCAGGACGTGATCGAGTTCCGGCACCGGGTCCTGCCACAGCAGCACTTCGGCAGGAACTTCCGGACCGAGATAGCGCACGCGCGGGCCCATGTCGCGATGGGTGAGCTTGTACCAGGCCCGGGCGAACGCATCGGCGAACTGATCCGGGTTCTCGTGGAAGCGCCTCGAAATCTTCTCGTAGGCAGGATCGAAACGGAGCGCGAGGTCGGTGGTCAGCATCGAGGGCGCGTGACGCTTCGATCGGTCATGCGCATCCGGCACGGAATCGGCACCCGCCCCGTGCTTGGGAGTCCACTGATGCGCGCCCGCCGGGCTCTTGGTCAGTTCCCAGTCGTAGCCGAACAGGTTCCAGAAGAAGTTGTTGCTCCACTTCGTCGGCGTCGAGGTCCACGTGACTTCCAGGCCGCTGCCGATCGCGTCACCGCCCTTGCCGGTGCCGAATGTGCTCTGCCAGCCCAGTCCCTGCAGCTCGATGGCGGCGCCTTCAGGCGGCGGCCCCACCAGGGCGGCATCGCCCGCGCCATGGGTCTTGCCGAACGTGTGGCCGCCGGCGATCAGCGCCACGGTCTCCTCGTCGTTCATGGCCATGCGCGCGAAGGTCTCGCGGATGTCGCGGGCCGCGGCGAGCGGATCAGGATTGCCGTTGGGGCCTTCCGGATTGACGTAGATCAGCCCCATCTGCACGGCGCCGAGAGGGTTTTCGAGTTCGCGGTCACCCGAGTAGCGCTTGTCGGCGAGCCAGGCGTCCTCCTTGCCCCAGTAGATGTCCTCTTCGGGCTCCCACACGTCTGCGCGCCCGCCGCCGAAGCCGAAGGTCTTGAAGCCCATCGACTCCAGCGCGACGTTGCCCGTCAGGATCATCAGGTCGGCCCAGGAAATCTTGTCGCCATACTTGCGCTTGATCGGCCAGAGCAGGCGGCGTGCCTTGTCGAGGTTCACATTGTCCGGCCAGCTGTTGAGCGGCGCGAAACGCTGCGTGCCCGAACCCGCGCCGCCGCGGCCGTCGCCGATGCGATAGGTGCCGGCGCTATGCCATGCCATGCGAATGAAGAACGGACCGTAGTGTCCGAAGTCGGCCGGCCACCAATCCTGCGAGTCGGTCATCAGCGCATGGAGGTCTTTCTTGAGGGCCTCGAGGTCGAGCTTCTTGAACTCTTCCGCGTAGTCGAAATCCCGGCCCATGGGATCGGACAGGGGCGAATTCTGCTGCAAAATCTTCAAGTTCAGCTGGTTCGGCCACCAGTCGCGATTCGACCGGCCGGCGAAAGTCTCCTTGGCGCCGGCGCCATGCATGACGGGGCACTTGCCGGCAGTTCCGGCGTTCTCTTCAGCCATCCCACTCTCCCTCGGTTCGTCGCTTCTATATCAGATTAGAATTTTTCTAAACAAGGGGTGATTGCACCCAATTTTGGCGACTGCCATCTTGGTCCCCGTGTCCAAGCAGCCATCCCCCACTGCCCGTCCGCGCCGCGTTGCGCTTTTCGTCACCTGCCTCGTCGACCTGTTTCGGCCTTCGATAGGCTTCGCCGCGGTCAAACTGCTCGAGGATGCAGGCTGCACCGTCGAGGTGCCGCCCCTTCAGGTCTGTTGCGGTCAGCCAGCCTACAACAGCGGCGACCGCGCCACGACGCGGGCCATCGCGGTCCAGGTCATAAATGCCTTTGAAGGCTACGATGCCGTCGTGGCGCCTTCCGGCTCCTGCGGCGGCATGCTCAGCCATCACTATCCCGGCCTGTTCGACGACGATCCGGCAATGAAACTCAGGGCCGAGAGCCTGGCCGGGCGCAGTTACGAATTGATGGCGTTCCTGGTCGACGTGCTGGGGGTCGAGACGGTTGCAGCGCACTATGACGGCACCGTCACCTACCACGATTCCTGTTCCGGACTGCGGGAGCTGGGCGTCAAGCAGCAGCCCCGCCGGCTGCTGGCCGCCGTAAAGGGGCTCTCGGTCCGCGAGATGAAGACCCCCGAGGTCTGCTGCGGTTTCGGCGGCACTTTCTGTGTGAAATATCCTGAAATATCGAATGCCATGGTTGGCGAAAAATCAGCCGATATCGCGGGGACCGGCGCCGGCACACTGTTGGCCGGCGACCTCGGCTGCCTGATGAACATGGCGGGCAAGCTGCAGCGCGAAGGCAGCCCCGTGCGCGTCCGCCACGTCGCCGAAGTGCTTGCCGGCATGGGCGACCTTCCGGCCATTGGAGAGCCCGGCTGATGGAATCCACCGCCCGCGCCTTCAACGAGAACGTCGACCACGCGCTGGCCGACCCGAACCTGCAGGACTCGCTCGCCATGCTGAAGGTGGGCTTCTCCGAGCGCCGCCGCCAGGCTGCCGAGCGCCTGCCCGAGTTCGAGGCACTGCGCGACCGCGCCCGCGACATCAAGAACCATGCCCTGGCAAACCTGGATTTCTATCTGGAAGAGTTCGAACGCAAGGTGCTGGCGCTGGGGGGCCACGTCCATTGGGCGCCGACTGCCGCCGATGCGCGGCGCATCATCGGCGAGCTGTGCCAGAGCATGGGCGCCCGGACGGTGGCCAAGTCGAAGTCGATGGTGGCCGAGGAGATCGCCCTCAACGAGCATCTCGAGGCGATCGGCATCGCGCCGATCGAGACCGACCTCGGCGAGTACATCATCCAGCTCCGCAACGAGCCGCCCAGCCACATCATCGCGCCGGCGGTCCACCTCACCAAGGCCCAGGTGGCCGACACGTTCCTGGAACACCACGCCAAGCTCGGCTTCACCAAGCGTCTGACCGAGCGCAACGACCTCGTGGCCGAAGCGCGCTACGTGTTGCGCCAGAAGTTCCTCGATGCCGATGTCGGCCTCACCGGCGCCAATTTCCTGGTGGCCGAAACCGGCTCCTCCATGCTCATCACCAACGAGGGCAATGCCGATCTTTCCAACACGTTGCCCCGGATGCACATCGTGCTGGCCAGCATCGAGAAGGTGATCCCCACACTCGAGGATGCCGCCGTCCTGCTGCGCGTGCTGGCGCGCTCGGCGACGGGCCAGGAATCCTCGGCCTACACCACGCTCAACACCGGCCCCAGGCGCGCCGGCGATCTCGACGGGCCGGAGCACTATCACGTCGTCATCCTCGACAATGGCCGCTCCGCCGTGCTCGGCACCGAGATGCAGGAGATCCTGCGCTGCATCCGCTGCGGCGCCTGCATGAACCATTGTCCGGTCTACGGGGCGATTGGCGGCCATGCGTACGGCTGGGTCTATCCCGGACCGCTGGGCGCGGTGCTGACGCCGCAGCTGATCGGTGTCGAGGAAGCCGGCAACCTGCCAAACGCGTCCACTTTCTGCGGCCGCTGCGAGAGCGTCTGCCCGGTGCGCATCCCGCTGCCCAAGCTGATGCGGCACTGGCGCGAGCGCGAGTTCGAGCGGCATCTGACGCCCGGGGCCGTGCGCCAAGGGCTGGCGCTGTGGAGCTTTGTTGCCCGCCGGCCGGCTCTTTATCGTCGTCTTACGGCGCTCGCCAATCGCGTCCTGGCGCTGTTCGGCCGCGCCGAGGGCCGCTACCGCGCGATGCCCCTGGCCGGCGGCTGGACACGCTTCCGCGACCTGCCCGCGCCGCCCGCGGGCGGTACGTTCCATGCGCAATGGAAGAAGAGGCGCGCGGCATGAGCGAAGCGAAATCTCAGATCCTGAACGGCATCAGGCGATCGCTCCGCCGCGGCGAGATCTCGGGCGATCAGCGCCGCGCCGCCGATGAGCGACTGGCGGCGCCGCCGCGTGGACCGGTCGTGGCGCGCGCGCAACTCGCTCAGCCCGAGAAAGTAGCGCTGTTCTGTCAGTGGGCCGAGACCAACAATGCGACCGTCGCGCGCGTGGCCGCACCCGACGTGCCGGCCGAGATCGTATCGTTCCTGGCGCGCAACAACTTGCCGGCGCGCGCGGCCATGGCACCCTCGCCGCAGCTCGCGGGCTACGATTGGGCCAGCCAGAAGATGCTGTCGCTCCGCCAAGGCCGCGGCGAAGCCGGCGACCAGGTCTCGATCACCGGCGCCTTCGCCGGCATCGCCGAGACCGGAACGCTTGTCACGGCCTCGGGGCCGGAGCATCCGGTGACGCTCAACCTGCTGCCCGATACCCACATCGTCGTGATTCGCGAAGAAGACATCGTGAGCGGCTACGAGGATGTGTGGGTGCGACTGCGCGCCCGCTACGGCAAGGACCGCATGCCGCGCACCGTCAACACGCTTACCGGGCCGTCACGCACCGGCGACATCGAGCAGGCCATGGAGCTCGGCGCCCATGGGCCGCGCCGCATGCACATCGTGGTTGTGCGTGCATGAAAGCCATCCGATGAAGCCGGCCGCCGGCGCCGCCCCTCCCGAACCCCGGGGGGAACTGCGCGTCGTCGGCACCAGCGTCGGCCGCGAGGTCGAGTTGCTGCTCGATCGCCTCGCTGGCGAGATGGGACGACGCGCGCCGCGGGTCCTGCAGGTAGGCTCGCGTACGCTTCTGTCGGATCGCAACGAACGCAATTGGCGGAGCCTGATCGCCAAGCGCTTCGGCCCGCGCGCGCGCTTCATCGGCCTCGACCTGCTCGAAGGCACCAACGTCGACGTCGTCGGTGACATCTGCAGCAGCCCGCGGACGCTCAAGGCGAAGCTGGGCGAGGATCCGTTCGACCTGGTGATTTGCTGCCACGTGCTCGAGCACGCCCGCCATCCGGCTCGGGCTTCAGGCAACATCGAGCGCGTTCTGCGCCCGGGCGGGTTCGCCTACGTGGCCACGCCGTGGTCCCAGGCCTTCCACGCCACGCCGGACGATTATTGGCGCTTCTCGGTGCGCGGCCTGATGCTGATGTTCGAGCGGCTGGAGATTGTGTCGTCATTCTACAGCGGCGGCGATGTCGGACTCGACGTCGCCTATCGCGTCATGCGCGACGGCCGGCCCGAACTCGACCCGAGGGCGGGCGCCGTCGAGCAGGGGCTGTTCCAGCTCGTGCTCGACCATGAGGACAATCGCGCGGTGCTGGCCCGCCAGGCCACCGAGCGTCTGCCGGTATCGCGGACCTACCTGCCGACCCTGTTCGTGAACATCGTGGGTCAGCGGCAAGCCTGAGTCGGTCTTGCCGTGCCCACAAATGAAAAGAGCGGGCTTTCGCCCGCTCTTTCCGATTTGCCGGACTGGCGCGTGCTTAGAAGCGCACGTCCATGCCCATGAGGATCGCCCAGGTGTTACCCGTGACGGCGTTCGACGGGCCGCTCTGGTTGTTGATGAATGCACCACCAGTCAGCTTCACGCCCGGTCCAAGCGCGTAGTTGGCGCCCAGTTCGAACTTGTTGGCGGTTTCAGCACCGAACGCCAGGGCGAACGGACCGCTGAACACCGTGCTGTTCACGCCGGGAGTGCCGGTGAACGTGCCGGCCGCACCGCCCGAACCGTTGAAGGTCGCGGCGTTGGTGCCCGACGCGATCGACTGGACGGTGTTGGAGCCGTTACCGTTCGAGTTGACCGCACCCATCCACATGAACGAGACCTGCCACGGGCCGGTTTCGTACATGATACCCGCCGAAGCGAAGCGGGTCGCGTTGTCGACGCCGGTGTAGTAGTTCGAGCCCATGCCTTGGTTGTCGTAGCCGATCGAGCCACCGAGGGTGATGCCCTTGTAGCCAAACTGCAGACCGGCGGTCCACATCGTCCACGCCGCCAGGTTCGAACCGGTGATCTGGTTCGCCGCGCCGGCGTTTGCGCCGTAGCCCGGGTTGAACGCCGCATAGGCGAACGAACCGTAGGCCGCGACCGTCACGTCACCGAACTTGTTCAGGTAGTTGGCGCCGATATCGAAGCCGTCCTGATAGGCGTAGTCGTTGATCGCGCAGGCACCGACGTTCGAAGCGCCAGCGAAGCCGCAAGCACCGAAGCCGCCCGAGCCGAGGGCGCCGGGACCGGTCGCCAGGCCCGTGGAGCCGTAGATGCTGCCGCTCGGGGCGTTGATCTTCGGCGTGTAACCGACACCAATCTGCAGGCCCTGGAAGCGGGGCGTGAAGTAGTTGATGCGCTGCGTATCCTGCCACGCCGCCGTGTTGGTGGCCGTCGTGGTGTGGAAGTACGCCTTGTTGAACGTGCTCGACATGATGTTGGCGACGTTGTGGTTGTGCTGAATGGCGCCGTAGCCGATCAGCGCCGACGGCGCGCCGTAGTACATACGGTAGGAAGCGGCGTCGCGCGAGCCGAACTCGACGCGGCCCCAGTCGCCGAAGGAGAACAGGAAGGCTTCGTCGATGGTGGCCACCGAGCCGGTAGCGCCAGCGTTCGGGTTCCAGGCTTCGAGTTCGACGTTGACGCCGACCGAAGTGCCATTGTCCAGCTTCGTCTGGCCAATGAAGTGGATTTCGCCTTCCTGCTGGAAGAACAGACCCTTGTACTGCGTCGAGGTGCCGTTCGTCGCGTAGGACGAGCTGATGCCACCGGCGACTGCGTAGAAGGTGTAGTAGCCACCCACACCGACCTTGATCGGATCGGCGGCCATGGCCGGAGCGGCCATCAACCCACCGACGACCAGGGCGGTCGAGCCCAATAGAAGCTTCTTCATCTTTCTCCCTCTCTCATTGATCTGAGACTGGTACGTACCAAAAGGCCTGTCCGACCGGCGGAATGTGGAAGCCCAACTCGCAGCTACTCACGGTCTCCGCCAATGCGACGGGCCTAATAGAACACAGGGCCAAAAGAAGGGTCAAGAAATGGTCGCGATGCCGCCTGATTCTTCCCTCGACCTGTGGCGTCTTTGTCACAATTTAGGCCTTCCCTCGGCCTGAATGCCGAGAGGACTACCGCATCTAGTCATTGTCAGGACGCTCCGATCAGTTTCATTCGACAACCATGAAATTATGAGATGGTTCTCTAATACAACTAACCCCTTAGCCGTCCACCTACTTGAAGTCCCGGAGGCCGGCGTTTATGGTAAAAAAAGTCGTTCCGCCGACCATTCCGGGTGTGCGTTTCACCGCGCACGGGCAGTATCCACTACAATAATTAGGCCAATTCGGATAAAGGCGCCAACATGTCGGGCTCATCCATTATACTTCGCTCTCTGGTCGTTTTGACCTGCGTCCTGACGCTCGGCCTCGCCGGCTGCGGAGGAAGCAACAATGTCGCCGAAAAGAGGAGCGGCCAGTCCAATGACCGCAGCGCGCGCGACCTGAACCAGGGTCTGGGTGGCCGCGTCCAGGAGGACGGCACGCTGTTCGGACCGGGCGGCCTTTTCGGCTCCAAGCCCACCAAGAAAGACGAAGGCGGCACTGGCGTAGCCGTGAACGCCTATCTGTGGCGGGCCTCGCTCGACACCATCAATTTCATTCCGCTGGTCTCGGCCGATCCGTTCGGCGGGGTCATCATCACCGACTGGTACACGCCGGCCGAGACGCCCAACGAGCGCATGAAGGTCCAAGTCACCATCCTCGACCGCGAACTCAGGGCGGACGGCGTCCGGGTGTCGGTGTTCAAGCAGCAGACAGCGCCCAAGGGCGGGACCTGGGTCGATGCCCAGGTCGACCCGCGCACCCAGATCGACATCGAGAACGCCATTCTGACGCGCGCGCGTCAGCTTCGTATCGCAGGCGGCTCCTGACGGCCCTCTCACATCGCCAAAACTTGACGTGAGAGGCCGTAGCGGGCATCCGCTGCGGCCTCAGTCTTTTTCGGGATCAAATCCGTGTCGTCGACGCCAACAGCACCCGCCGCTCCAGCGCGATACAATTTCCACGAAACCGAAGCCAGGTGGCAGAAGGTCTGGGACGAACGCCAGAGCTTCCGCGCCGTCATGGATCGCGCCAGGCCCAAATACTACGTGCTCGAGATGTTTCCCTATCCATCGGGGCGCATCCACATGGGCCACGTGCGCAACTACACGCAGGGTGACGTGATCGCCCGCTACAAGCGCGCCAAGGGCTTCAACGTGCTGCATCCCATGGGCTGGGACGCCTTCGGCCTGCCGGCCGAAAACGCCGCCATGGAAAAGAAGGTCCACCCCAAGAAGTGGACCTACGAGAACATCGCCACCATGAAGACCCAGCTCAAGTCGATGGGTCTGTCACTCGACTGGAGCCGCGAGCTCGCGACCTGTGACCCGAGCTACTACCGCCACCAGCAGAAGATGTTCCTCGATTTCTGGAACGCGGGACTCGCCTACCGCAAGGAAGCCTGGGTCAACTGGGATCCCGTCGACAACACCGTGCTGGCCAACGAGCAGGTGATCGAGGGCAAGGGCTGGCGCACCGGCGCGCCGGTGGAGCGGCGCAAGCTCACCCAGTGGAACCTCAAGATCACGCATTTTGCCGATGAACTCCTGAGCCGCCTCGACACGCTCGAGCGCTGGCCGGAGAAAGTGCGCCTGATGCAGGCGAACTGGATCGGCAAGAGCCGCGGCGCGCGCGTGTTCTGGGATCTCACCGATGCCTCCGGCGCAGATCGCGGAAAACTCGAAATCTTCACCACACGGCCCGACACGCTGTACGGCGCCTCGTTCATGGCGCTGTCGCCCGAGCATCCGCTGACGGCCGAACTGGCGCTGAAGGATCCGGGCCTGCAGCACTTCGTCGCCGAGTGCCGCAAGACCGGCACCGCCGCGGCCGAGGTCGAGACTGCCGAGAAGCAGGGTTATAAGCTGCCGCTGCTGGCCAGGCATCCGTTGGTGGCCGGCAAGACCGTGCAGGTCTATGCCGCCAACTTCGTGCTGATGGAATACGGCACCGGCGCCATCTTCGGCTGCCCCGCGCACGACGAGCGCGACCACGAGTTCGCCACGAAATACGGCCTGCCGATCCTGCAGGTCGTGGCGCCTGCCGACGCCAAAGAGAAAATCGATATCCAGGCCGCACCGTTTATCGAAGACGGCGTGATCGTGAACTCCGACTTCCTGAACGGACTCGGTGTCGAGGAGGCGAAGGCCAAGGTCATCGCGCGCCTGGAAGAAATGGGCGTCGGCAAGGGCACCACGCAATACCGCCTGCGCGACTGGCTGGTCTCGCGCCAGCGCTACTGGGGCTGCCCGATTCCGGCGATCCATTGCGACAAGTGCGGCGTCGTGCCGGTGCCGGAAAAGGACCTGCCGGTGAAGCTGCCGGACGACGTCACCTTCGATCGCCCCGGCAATCCGCTCGACCGCCATCCGACGTGGAAGCATGTCGACTGTCCGAAGTGCGGCGGCAAAGGCCGGCGCGAGACAGATACGTTCGACACCTTCATCGATTCGAGCTGGTACTTCGACCGGTTCACATCGCCAGGCCTTGAAACCGCACCGTTCGACCGCCAGGAGAACGAGTACTGGATGCCGGTCGACCAATATATCGGCGGCGTCGAGCACGCGATCCTGCATCTGCTCTATTCGCGCTTCTGGACCCGCGCCATGCGCGAGGTCCAGATGACCAGCCGCGACGAGCCGTTCGACGGGCTGTTCACCCAGGGCATGGTCTGCCACGAGACCTACAAGTCGAGCGACGGCCAGTGGCTGCTGCCCGAGGAGATCATCCGCGACGGCGGCAAGGTCGTGCGGGCGTCCGACAGGAGTCCGGTCGAGGTCGGCCGCTCCGAAAAGATGTCCAAGTCGAAGAAGAACGTCGTCGACCCGGACCAGATCATCCGCGACTACGGCGCCGACACCGCACGCTGGTTCATGCTCTCGGACAGCCCGCCGGAGCGCGATCTCGAATGGACCGAAGCGGGCGTCACCGGCGCCTGGCGCTTCCAGCAGCGCCTCCACCGCATCGCCATGACGGCGCTCGAACAGGTGCCGCCGGCCGGCACGGCGAAGCCTGCCAAATTCTCCGAGGCCGCGACCGCGCTTCGCCGCGCGGCGCACAAGACCATCGCCGGCCTCTCGGCAGACATCGAAGCCTTCCACTTCAACAAGGCCGTGGCGCGCCTCTACGAGCTCGCCAACAGCATCGACGCGGCCAAGTCGGCGGGCGACGAGACCGCCAAGTGGGCGCTGCGCGAGGCGCTGGAGATCTTCGTGCGCCTGATCGGCCCGATGACGCCGCATCTCGCCGAGGAGATGTGGCAGGCGCTCGGGCACAAGTCGCTGCTGGCCGACTCGGCCTGGCCGCTGCCTGAGGATGCCTTGCTGGTCGACGACACCGTGACCGTCGCGGTACAGCTGAACGGCAAACTGCGCGGCACCATCGCGCTGCCCAAGGACGCGCCGAAGGAAGCAGCCGAGACGGCTGCTCTCGCTCAGCCAGACCTCGTGCGCGGGCTGGAGGGCCGGACGCCCAAGCGGGTGATCGTGGTGCCGAATCGAATCGTAAACGTCGTGGTGTAAGCACACCCGCTCTCTAACGACCAAGCCAGGAGGCCATCGCCATGGCACGCAAGCCGAACTACGATTTCGAACGTCGCGAACGCGAACGACTGAAGTCCATCAAGGTCGCCGAGAAGGCCGAGGCCAAGCGCCAGGCCCGCGAGAAGGCCCGTGCGGAGAATACGGGGGCCGAGAATGCCGGCGAAGCGCCGCCGGCTGATGTCGAGCCCGCCCCCGACAAGGTCTGATCGCGCCCGCTCCGGGTGAGACCCAGATGAAGATCGAGCCGCGCCAGGCCGAAGCTTTCCTCAAGAAGCCGGATCCCCGGATTCGCGGCGTGGTGATCTACGGCAACGACGACGGCCTGGTTGCAGAGCGCGCCGTCGCACTGGCCAAGTCCATCTGCGATGACCTGAACGATCCGTTCCGCGTCGTCGACATCGCGGGCGAGGTGCTGAAGCACGATCCGGCGCGGCTGGCCGATGAATTCGGCGCCCTGTCGATGATGGGCGGTCGCCGCGTTATTCGCGTGCGGCCGGCCGGCGAGGAATCGGTCGCGGCGCTGGAGAATCTCGTGGCCGCCCCTGCCGGCGACGCCCTGATCGTGGTCGAAGGCGGCAACCTCACGCCACGCTCCGGCCTGCGCACGCTGGCCGAGACCGAGGCCTGCCTGGCAGCGATGCCCTGCTACATGGACAACGAGGCGGCGCTCGAGGGGCTGGTCGAGAGCGCGGCCCGCGCCCAAGGGCTCACCGTCGATGCCGACGCCCTGCCCTGGATCGTCGAGCGGCTGGGCGGCGACCGCGGCCAGACCCGCAGCGAGATCGAGAAGCTGCTGCTCTACAAGGCCGGCGACGCCAGCAAGACCATCACGCTGGAGGACGCCGTCGACATCCTGGGCGATACCGCCGCGATCGGCATCGACGATGTGATCGCTGCCACCTTCGATGGCGAGCTCGTGGCCCTCGATCGCGCGCTCGACCGCGTCTTCTCCGAGGGCGGCCATCCGGTCCAGCTGGTGCGCTCGCTGCAGCGCCATGCCGACCAGCTTCACATCGTGTCGGCGCACGCCAGCAAGGGTGGCAACATGGAATCGGCGATGTTCAAGGCGCGCGGCCTGCCGCGCGGCGGCCCCGTGCGCCAGCGCTTCGAGCGTCACCTGCGCGCCTGGCCGCTGCCGCGCCTCAGCGCTTCCCTGACGGTGATCCTGGAAGCCGAGATTGAGTGCAAGCGCACCGGCCTGCCCGACGAAGCCATCGCCCGCCGCCTCTGCCTGCGCCTCGCGCAGGCCGCCCGCTCCGCCAAAGCCGCGCGGCGCTAGCGCTTCTTGCCGCCTGACGTGAGCGGAATGGCGGCCTGCTGGGTCAGGATCAGGAACGTAAAACTCTCCTCGATATAGAGCCTGACGCGCTCAGCAGTGTGGTCGAGATAGCCGATCGAGAAATCCTGGCCGACGGTCAGCTCGAAATCGCCGCCGCGCAGCGAGATCACCAGGCCGCCGTCCAGGCCCGGGGCCCAGACGATGTCGCCGTCGACCAGGCGCTGGACGTGGCTCAGGATCGGATAGCCCTCGTCGGTGCGCGAGGAGAGATCCTTGTAGAGCTGTTCGCTCAGCACGACCGCGAACGGCCCTTCGATGCCGTCGTCCCGCAGCTTGGTCAGCGCTGCCGAGACCGCGCCGGGATAGTCGGCGTGGCTCGTGCCCAGCGGCACCGCGGCCGACGCCTGCGCGGGACAGATGCCGGTGATTTTGGCGGCGGCATAGCCGTGGAAGATCGCGCGGTCCTCGGCGAGGGCGATCTCGCGCGCCGCCGCCGTCACCGCGTCGAGATCGGGATCGCGCGCGCCGCGGTCGATGGCGTCGAGTTCTGCCCGGGCGACTTCGAAGGGAATGCGCAGCTCGACCAGCGGCTGGATGCGGCGCAGGCGCGCCTGCACGGACTTCGCGTTGGGCGGCGACGCGATCGGATCGGCGCGGCCCAGCTCGACATCCGACGCGCCCCAGCCCAGCGGGCC
>CAMAYC010000017.1 GCA_945862125.1 Reyranella massiliensis 521 | reverse complement strand
GCCGGCCAGTTCCGATCGCCACAGGAACGCGGCCGAATCCGAGAGCTTCTGGTGCACCGCGCCGCGATGATCGTCGGCGCAGAAGGCGTCGTTGTAGAGGCGAAGGGCTGCGTCGAGATTGCCGGCATGCAGCTCGAACAGGCCGAGGTGCCAGTTCAGGTGGCCGAACAGCCCGCCGCCGCGATCGTAGAGCGGCAGCCAGTCGCGCAGGAATTTGACGCCGCTGTCGCGCTCGCCGGTCTCGTAGCAGAGATGGGCGAAGGCGTGCGCGCCATAGGCGTTGCGTCGGGTCTGGGCGAGGGAGCGTTCAATCTTCGGACGCGCCGCGTCGTGTTTGCCGATTTCCGACAGCGCCATGCCGTAATGGGCCTCGAACCACCAATCCTCGCCGTAGTGCGTGGCGAGTGGGTCGAGAAAATCGATGAGTCCCTGCTCGCGGCCGGGCAGGCCGGACATGCCGATCAATCCACCCTGGTTGGCGGCGAGGCTCAGCACCAGCGCATCGCGCGGCCATGTCTCGACATGGGTGCGGATCGCGGCCAGCGCGGCGACGGCCTGGCCGGCAAACAGGTGACGAAAGACATCTATGTGGCTCTGCTCGCGCGCCGACGCGCCGTCACTGTGGGACACCGCGGTGGCGAGAGACTCGCGCATCGCGGCAAGGTTGCCCGCGAGCTGAAGGGCGCGGGCCTTGCCGATATGGGCCAAAGCGAACGCGGGATCGGCGGCGATGGCGCGGTCGAAAGACGCGGCGGCACCGGGGTAGACGGTGAGCAGGAGATCGACGCCCTCGACATAAGCATCGCGCGCGGCGGTGTCCGAGGTGGAGAGGGCGAGGCCGTAGCGGTCCGTCATCATCAGAGCTTCTCAACCCCGGCGCGGGCGCAATCCTCGTCTTCCTGCGCGGTCCCGCCGCCAACGCCACAGGCGCCGATCAGGACTCCCTGGCGGAAGATCGGCACGGCGCCCTGGCCATAGAACATATGGTTGCCTTCGGCCGCGGCGATGCCGCGCAAGGTCGGATGATCGGCGCGTGGCGTCAGATCGCCGCTCGGGCGTCCGAAGGCGGCCGAGGCCATGGCCTTGCCCTGGCTTCCGAAGGAGCCGGCCCACATGGCGCCATCCATGCGCTGGAAAGCGAGCAGCCGACCGCCCGCGTCGCACACGGCGATGTTCATCCTGGTGCCTTGCTGGTTCGCCTTCTCGATGGCACCGGCGATCACGCGATTGGCATCCGCGAGGGTGAGGGTCATGGGGTTGGTCCTTTCAGGTGACGTGGCTGTTGTCCTACTGCTGCAAAATGCCGAGCGTCTTGAGCCGCGCGATCTCGTCGGCGGAATAGCCGGCGTCGCGCAGCACCGCTTCCGAGTGCTGACCGACCGTGGGCGCGCGGCGCGGGGCGACCTTGGTGGTGTCGTCGAGGTCGAAGGGGCTCGATACGGTGAGGCCCGCGCCATCGGCGAAAGGCACCAGCGCGCCGATCTCGCGCGACTGGCGATCGTCCGCGGCCTCGTCGACCGTGAACACGGCGCCGAAGGTCACGCCGGCCGCTTCGAGGATCGGCTTCCAGTCCGCGAGATCGCGCCGGGCGAAGATCCCGTCGAGGATTTCCGTCAGCGCCTTGTGGTTGGCGCGCCGCGCCGGCTGGGTGGCGAAGCGTTCGTCCTGCGCCAGGTGCTCGGCGTCGATCGCCTTCAGGAAACTCGCGAGCTGGCGCGCCTCGTTGTGCAACGCCATCAGGAACCAGCGCCCGTCGCGGCAGCGGTAGTGGTTGGCCAGCGCGCTCGGCGTGTCGGTCCGTGGCGGCCGGTGCTTGACGTGCTCGCCGAACAGCCGGTTCTGCACGAAGCAGCCGTTGGCCCAGAGACCGTTCTGCAGCAGCGAGGTTTGCGCGACGCCGCCGCGTCCGGTTTTTTCGCGACGGTAGAGCGCCGTCACGATGGCGGCATAGAGTCCCGTCGCGGTTGGATGATCGCCCATGCCCGGCATGGAGCGCGCCGGCTCCACGTCGGTGGTGGCCCGCACCATGTCCATCAGGCCCGTGCGGGCCCAGTAGGCGGTCGCGTCGAAGCCCGTGCGGGCGGCTTCCTCGCCGGTCTCGCCATAGGCGGTGATCGAGCCGTAGATGAGCCGCGGATTGATCGCGAGCAGGTCGGCGGCGGCGATCTTCAGGCGCTCGCGCACGGGCAGCGGGAAGTTGGTGATGAAGACGTCGGTCGTGGCGATCAGGCGTTGAAGCACGCGAAGCCCTTCGGCGTGCTTGAGATCGATCGCGAGGCTCCGCTTGTTGCGGGCCGTCAGTTGCCACCAGTAGTCCGTGGTCTTGCCGGGCACCGCGGCCGAGGCCCGCCACGGATCGCCGGCGCCGGGCGGCTCGAGCTTGATGACCTCGGCGCCGAAGTCCGAGAGGATCGTTGCCGCCGCCGGTCCCGCGATCCAGCTCGCGCAATCGATGACCTTCAGGCCCGTGAATATTCCCTCAGCCATCCTGCTCAACCTTTCTTCGCGAAGACCTGCCGGGCCCAGGCACAGGCCTCGGCCATCGCGGCGTCGGCCCCGCCGACGATGCCCACCCAGAACAGGAAGCCGTGATTCATGCCGGCGAAGCGGGTGATTACCGTCGGCACGCCGGCCTCCCGCAGCCGCATTCCGTAGCGTTCGGCCTCGTCGCGCAAGGGGTCGTACTCGGCGCTGCTCACGTAGGCCGGCGGCAGGCGTGTGACGTCGCGGGCGCGCAGCGGCGACGCATGGGGATTCTCCGCCTCCGCCGGGCTGTTGAGATAGTGCGCCCAGAACCACTCCATCGTGTCGCGGGTGAGGCCATAGCCGTCGGCGTTCTCGGCGTAGGAGGGCGTGCCGGGCGTGTGATAATCGGTCACCGGATAGAGCAGCATCTGGCCGCAAAGTTCAGGTCCGCCCTCGTCGCGAAGGCGGAGCGCGATGACCGCGGCCATGTTGCCGCCCGCGCTGTCGCCGGCCACCATGATGCGCATCGGATCGATGCCGAGTTCGGCGGCGTGGTCCGCGGCCCAGCGTGTCGCCGCAAGGCAATCGTCCAGGCCCTTCGGAAACTTGTGCTCGGGCGCCAGCCGGTAGTCGACCGACACCACCACGCAGCCGATGCCCGCCGCCAGGTTACGGCACATGCCGTCGTGCGTATCGAGGCTGCACAGCACGAAGCCGCTGCCGTGGAAGAACATCATCAGGGGAAACGGCCCGCTGCCCTCGGGCGTGTAGAGGCGCAGCCGGATCTCGCCCCCGGGTCCGTCGATGCGGCGCTCCTCGACCTTCGCCATCTGCGGCGGCGGGGCCATGAGGGCAATGCGTGCCTCGTATTGCCGCCGCGCCTCGGCCACCGGCAGGGTGTGCGTGGCAGGCACGCCGGTGCCTCGGTCCAGCAACGCACGGATCTGCGGATCGACGGGCATGGTCACTTTCCTCCTGCAGGCAATTGAAGCGCGATGCAGGGCGGGTGGCGAATGGCAAAAGCCGCGATGCGGACCAGAGGGGCGGATCAGACGCTTCCTTCACGGGCGTGCGGACAGTTCCTCCGCGACCTCGACGATTTCGCGCGTGCGCGTGACCTCGGTTCCCCAGAAGTGGTCGAACTCGGCGATCTGGCCGGCCAGCGCCTCCGAGTCGAGAATGGCCTCGGCCTCCTCGACGTTCGGGAATTCGTAGAGGGCGAGATGCACGAGGGGATTGGTC
The DNA here is from genome assembly GCA_945862125.1 of Reyranella massiliensis 521. GTDB lineage: Bacteria > Pseudomonadota > Alphaproteobacteria > Reyranellales > Reyranellaceae > Reyranella > Reyranella massiliensis_A. The sequence continues at coordinate 51,954 of CAMAYC010000017.1, read as the reverse complement.
CGGCTCCAGCAGCGCCAGGCCCGTTGCGCCCGGAAGGCCTTGAGCGCCGACGGCAGATGCTCGGTGCGATACCAATCGTCGAACTTCCGCCGGTCGGACAGGTTGTTCAGTCGGGCACGAACGATGAGAACGGCTGTAGCCACGAGCACCTCCTGGTCGGTCTGGACTTCAGGAAACTGAACGCACGCGGAGATTGCTTCTTGCGGCCAAATCATAGGCGAGCCGCCGACGGGCCGTCACCCTCGGAAGCCGCGCCTCAGAAACCGCGATTAAGGTCCAGGATCAGGCCGGGGATCACGAGCGCGATGATGACGACCATGACGATGGTCACGATCACCCAAGGCTGCACCAGCCAGAATTCGCGCGTGACGACCCGGGTCGCCTCCGGCGGCAGGGGCCGCACGATCGGGCCTTCGATCAGCATGAAGGCCGGTGGCGGCGCCTTGGGCGCGCGCCCGATGAAGGGGAACAGCTGCTTCAAGGTTTCGCCACCTTGCGCAGGTAGCGCGCGGTGAGGATCGGTCCCACCACCGAGGTCACGATCACCAGCACCAGCACCGCGTTCAGCATGCGCTCGTCGATCAGGCGCTGGCCGGCGGCGTTCAGCGCCTCATATCCCACGATCGCCGTGGCGAGCGTAGCCGCCACCTGCGGGAAGGTGAGCGAGCCCATCAGGCCGCGGTCGTTGGCGGAGAATTTCCAGGCGCGTCCAACAAGTTCGGCCGCGATCCATTTCGCGGCCATCAGTCCAGCCACGATGGCTACGACCAGCGCGGCCTGGGTCGAGAGCGTGGCGGCGAAGACTTTGAGGTCGATCAGGAAGCCGGTGACGATGAAGAAGCAGGGGATGAAGAAGGCATTGCCGAGGAACTCGATCCTCTCCTTGGCCGGGGTGTCGCGCACCGCCTCGTTGACCGCGATGCCGGCCAGGAAGGCGCCGAGGATGCCTTCGAGCTGCAGCGCTTCGGCGAGTGCGGCGCCCACGCCCACAATGCCCAGCATCAGCGCAAACGAGGCCTCGTCGGTCCGCCCGAAGCGGGCGAACAACCAGCGGCCGGTGCGGCCCAGCACAATGACCATGATGAAGATGAAGAGCGCGAGCTCGGCGAGCTGGACCCCGAGAGCCATGGGGCTCATGAAGCCCGCCTTGTGGGTGGTGACGCAGACCGCCAGCACCAGGAGCGACAGCGTGTCGGTGAGGATGGTGGCGCCCACCGTCACAGTCACGGGGAGGTGCCTGGCGAGGCCCGCCTGCATCACCAGCGGATAGGCGATCAGCGTGTGCGAGGCGAGCAGCGAGCCGATCAGGATGGAAGACAGCATCGGGTAACCGAAGACGAGCCCGACGGCGACCCCGGCCGCCATCGGCAGCGCGAAGGTGGCGAGGCCGAAGACCAGCGACTTGTGGCGATGCTCGCGGAACTGCTGCATGTCGATCTCGAGACCGACGAAAAACATCAGCAGGAGCTTGCCCAGTTCGGCGAAGAAGTCGGCGACCTTGGAGTTGCCCGGCAGCACGCTGAGCACATGCGGCCCGATGAGGATGCCGACCAGGATATAGCCGACCACGGCGGGGATGCGCAGGCGCCGCGCGGCATAGGGTGTCGCCAGGATCAGGAACATGACGATGGCGAATCGCGCCATCGGCGGGAGGTGGATTGCGGCGGCGTCGATTTCCATTGCCCACAGCGTGATTGAAAATGAAACGGCGGGCAATAGGATGGCGCCATGACCATCCGCAAACTGCTGACGCTCGCCGCGACCCTCCTCTTCGCCTCCATCGCCGCGCCCGCCGTGGCGCAATCGCTGGAGGCCGAGATGCGCGAGGCGGCCGGCGCCTACGAGCGCAAGGACATGGCGACCGCGGTGCGGATCTGGAAAGTGTGGGCCGACAAGGGCAACGCCGAGGCCCGCACGCTGCTGGGCGCGATGTACTGGAGCGGCGAGGGCGTGCCGCGCAATCACACCGAGGCCGCGCGGCTCTACCGGCTCGCCGCCGACCAGGGCTACGCCCGCGCGCAGAACGATCTCGGGTTCATGTACGGCTTCGGCGAGGGCATACCGCCGCACAACGATGTCGAGGCCTACAAGTGGCTGACGCTTGCCATCAAGGGTTATACGTCGAAGAATCAGGACCGCCTCGACCAGGCGATCAAGGACAAGGCGACGCTGGCCAAGCGCATGACCAAGGCACAGATCGCCGACGCGGAGGCTCGCGTAAAGGCTTTCAAGCCGGTGCCTTAGGTCGAATAGGGTCATTTCAAGGCGCCGGGCTGCGACACAGGCGGGCGACAGGGGCGTGGCGGCCGGGACCGCAAATGCGGTAGGTTTCCCCCACATGAACAGGTCATCTCTCGTCGCGGCGCTCGCCGGAGCCTTGCTGTTCGGTTCGGTCGCGTCTGCGCAGGCCGACGACGAGCCGACGCGCGAGCTGCTGCCGTTCTCGCGTCAGATCGCGGTCAGCGGCACCGTCGCGGAGTCGCTCGAGGCCTCGATCGCCGAAGCGGGCGTGCCGGTGCCGGCGGTGCTGGATGCGCTGGAAGCCTTCGCAGCCTCGCTCGACCTCGACCGGGAGGTCCGCAGCGGCGACCGATTCCATGTTCGTTACGAGCGGACCTTCATCGCCGAGGGCGTGCCGATCGGTCCCGGCCGCGTGCTGTGGGCGGAGCTCAGGACCGCCGGCAAGGGCACCATTGCCATCCACCGATTCCGCACGCGTGACGGCGTAGAACATTTCTGGCTGGCGAACGGCCAGGCGACGACGCCGCCCGCGATCCGCCTGCCGGTCGAGGTCGTTTCCATCTCCTCGGGCTTCGGGCTCCGCGCCGATCCGTTCGACCAGCCGCCGCCGCGGCCGACCGCGGGCAAGTCGGGCGCCATGGGCGGGCCGATGCGTCCGCCGCCGGCGCTGCCGCCCGGCCTGAAGCCCGGCACGATCACCGGCGAGATGCCGCTCGCGTCGTCCGGCGGCTCGTCGTCCTACGGCCGGACGCCGGCGCCCTCGCCCTACGGCAACTGGCAGCAGGCGCCGCGCATCAACCGGTCGCTGTTCATGCATGAGGGCGTCGATCTGGTGGCGCCGGCGGGAACGCCGGTCTTTGCCGCGGCCGACGGCATTGTGGTCGGCGCCGGGCCCAACGGCCGCTACGGCAACTGGATCCGCATCGACCATGCCGGCAATCTCGCCACCGTGTACGGACATCTCTCGGGATTTGCGCCGGACATCGAGGCGGGCACGATCGTGTCGCGCGGCGAGGTCATCGGCTTCGTCGGCAGCACCGGCCGCTCGACCGGTGCGCATCTCCATTTCGAGCTGCTGGCCGACGGCAAGCCGGTCAATCCGATCACCCATCCGGAGACGCGGCGCGGCATGCTGCGCGGGCCCGACCTGGAGCGCCTGCGCAAGCAGGTGGCGCAGAGCCTGGCCGAGCGCGACCGCGAAGCCGCGGTCGCGGCGTCATTTCGCAACTGATCCTTTCGCCTTCAGGGCCGCTTCGAGCGCGAAGGCTTCTTCCGGCGACAGCACGAGGCGATGGCGGCCGACGGCGGCGAACCAGGCGATGCCGATCGCGAACCAGACGCCGACACCCAACACACCGGTCACGAACACGGGATCGAGGAGCTGGAAGGCAAGCGTGAGCAGCGCCAGCACCAGCGTCACGATCGCGCCGCCGATTCCCAGCGGCGAACGATAGGGGCGGTCGAGGCCGGGCCGGTTCACGCGCAGCACGATGAAGCTCACGGCCTGTGCGAGGTAGGAGAGCATGGCGCCCGCCACCGCCATGTTGAGCAGCATGCCCTGGATCGCGGCGGCGCCGTTCTCCGCCCCCATGCCGAACCACAGTGCGACCATGATCGCGAGCGCCACCGCCGAGCCCGCGAACAGCGCCACGTGCGGCGTCTTGTGACGCGCGTGGGTGATCGACAGGAAGCGCGGGAAATAGCCGGCGCGCGACAGCGAGTAGATCTGCCGGCCCTTGGCGAACAGGATGGTGTGGAAGCTCGAGATCAGGCCGACGCAGGCGACGAGCGCCAGCACCTTGGCCAGCGTGCCGCCGGTCGTGGCACGGAAACCGTCGAGCAGCGGCTCGCCCGACGAGGCAAGCTTGAAACTGCCGGGACCGACCGAGGGGTTGAGCCAGACGATGAGCGCTGCCGAAACGAAGAGCGTGAGGAGCGCCGCGATGATGCCGCGCGGCATGTCGCGGCGCGGGTCGACCGATTCTTCGGCCGCGAGCGGGAGTTGTTCGATGGCGAGGAACAGCCAGACCGCGAAGGGCATCGCGGCCAGTGCGCCGTAGAGACCGAACGGCAACAGCGGACCACCGCCATTGGGCAGCTCGACCGGCTTGCCGTCGGGGCCGGCGCCGATGTTGAGGGCGAAGCGCTGGAAGTCGGCGACGGGAAGCGCCGTGATCCAGAAAAGCGCGAGGCAGGCGAGTGCCGCCACGGCGACGACGACGGCAACCTTGAACGAGAGTTCGACGCCCCAGACGTTGAGCGCGATGAAGATCGCGTAGCAGCCGATCCAGTAGAGCGGCAGCCAGGCCGGCGGCGTCTCGAACACGGCGGCCAGGTATGTCGCGAGGAAGGAGACCACGACGGCGGGTGTCAGCACGTATTCGACGTTTTCGCACAGCCCGGTGATGAAGCCGCCCCACGGGCCCATCGACGCGCGCGCAAAGGAATAGGCCCCGCCGGTGTGCGGCAGCGCCGCGCCCATCTCGGCGATACAGAAGACGAGGCAGAGATACATGAGGGCGACGAGGACGGCCGCCAGCGCAAAGCCGCCCCATCCGCCGGCCAGCAGGCCGAGGTTCCAGCCCGAGTAGTGGCCGGAGATGACGGCGCCGACGCCCAGCGCCCACAGGGACGCGATGCCGGCGTAACGGCGCAGTCCGCGCCTCTCGAAGTAGTCCTTGTCGACCGGCCGATAGCCGGTGCCGGTCTGGCTCATGCCTCGTCCCCCCGCTCCGTGCCGACGTTATGGCATGGAGGAGGGGCGAGGCGGAAAGCCTAGGTCTTTGGGATCAGGTCTTGGGCGTCGGCGGGTTCGCGAGCAGCTCGGCGCAGGCGCGCGCGACGTCCGAGTCGGTCGTCTTGCTGCCGGGCATCAGGGCGAAGCCGCTCTTCTCGACGACATTGCCGCGATCCCAGCTGCTGGCCTTGGCGAGTTCGGCGATCTTGACCGCGGAGTCGCCCTGGGCGCGGAAGCGGTCGGCGCAGATCGGCGCGAGGGCGGCGACCTTGGCGTCGGCGGCGGCACTGGCGGCAGTCTTGGCCGACGTTCCGCCGGTCACCCAGCCGCCCCAGCCGAAGCCGACGACGGCAAGCGCGATGGCGCCGACCGCGGCACCCCAGACATAGGCACTGGTGTTTTCGGGAAGCTTCATGGGAAGTCCTTTCGGCGCCGTCGCGCGGCGTCAGTGTCGGCGGTCGCAAAATAGCGTCGCCGTCGGTCGGGTGGATCAGGAGGATCTGGAACAAGACAGGCGTACAAGCCCGTCCTTCATCGGCGCGCATCGCATCTGAGGCGGAAGCGCACATCGTTTCTTCCACCAGACGTACACTGCTTGTGCAGGTACGTCCAATAAAGGCAGCACGTGTTCAGGCGACGGCGTCGGCGAAGCGCACAAGCCGGCCGCGCGCCTCGTCCCACAAGGTGAGCCGCGGCGCACCGAGACCGCCGCGGAGGCTGAGGCTACGCACCCCTTGCAACGCGTCGATGGCCTCGTGACAGGCACTGAGTCGGTAGTTCGGCACCCTTGGATTGAGGTGATGGACGTGATGGAAGCCGATGTTGCCGGTCAACCAGTGCAGCGCGCGGGGCAGTCTGAAGTACGAGGAGCCTTCGAGCGCGGCCTCGACGAAGCTCCAGTTGCCGTGCTCCAGCCAGCGCGAGGTCTCGAAGCGGTGCTGCAGCGAGAACAGCCAGACGCCCAGGATCGAGGCTACGACCATGATCGGCAGATGGACCGTCAGCACCGCGCGCCAGCCGAACAGCGCCACCAGCGATCCGTAAAGGGCGGCGAGGGCGAGGTCGGTCAGCCAGACCGACCGGCGCTCGCGCACCCAGCCCCGAGGCGTGTCGAAAGGCACGCGATAGAGCAGCAAGAACACCAGCGGCGGCAGCAGGATGTTGGCAATCAGCGGATGGCGCGGCAGCCGGTAGAAGAACCGGCGCGCCGGCGTCAGCGCCAGATACTCACGCACTGTCAGGCAGGCCGAATAGATGTCGCTGCCGGCGCTCTGGCGGTCGAGGTTGTTCCAGTTGGCATGATGGGCGGCATGCTGGCGGCCCCAGTTGGCGTAAGGCGTGAAGGTGATCAGGCTGCAGAGGCGGCCGGTCGCGGTGTTGGCGAACGGCGAGGCGAAGAACGAGCCGTGGCCGCAGTCGTGCTGGATGATGAAGATGCGTACCAGCAGGGTGCCGGTCGGCAGGCCAAGCGCCACAGCGAGGAGCGGAGAGACGGGGAAGGCCATGTACATCGCAGCACAGCCGGCGAGGAACGGACCGAACGAGGTCAGGAGCTGGACGAGGCTGCGCCAGGTTGTGGGCCGGGCAAAGCCCGCCGCCGCTCGCCGCAGCGCTGAATCGGTGGAGGAAGGAGCCTGTCCGTTGGCCATTTGGGGCCTTTCGGGTCGCAGGGACCGCGCAAATGCCGGTGTATCTGGGCAAATGAGGGCGGCAAGGCTGCGATGCAAGGGCAAGAAGGCAAGATAGGGTCTTGCAAAACCCGGTATTAGCGCCCATATCCGTTTCGTCGATACACGGAAAGATGACTTTGGCCATGCCCCGACCCTTGAGGTCAGCGCTACGCCACCCAACTCAATCCCGAAATAAATGCGACTTCGACGGCCCGTGTACATTTGCGGGTAAGCATATCTACGTTTGTGAAAGGGTTCTCCCATGGCTACGGGAACCGTGAAGTGGTTCAATATTCAGAAGGGCTTTGGTTTCATCCAGCCCGATAACGGCGGCAGCGATGCCTTCGTGCACATCAGCGCCGTTGAGCGCGCCGGCCTCGGCAGCCTCAATGAGGGCCAGAAGGTCGAGTACGAGCTGGTCGCAGACCGCCGTAGCGGCAAGATGTCGGCTGACAACCTCAAGGCTGTCGGCTGATTTCGCCAGGCTGACTTAGGTCGGCCAATGACTTGCGGCTGATCGCGCCGCTGCTTCTTCGCTCCGCCCGACCATGGATGTACCGGCGAGTGGACGCAGGAGAAGCAGATGCGATCGAGCCCGACGGATGCAGCGCTTACGTGTAGCATCCGGTGGCCCCGCGCCTCACAGTGCGGGGCCTTTGCATGTCTGGAGGTTCGTTTGGGGGGCATCTGCACATGATCGCGCTCACGATCCGGCACCGGACGACCTACCTCTACCATCAGCCCGTGAAGCTGGGGCCTCACCGCCTGATGCTGCGCCCGCGCGAGAGCCGCGACCTGCGCCTGATTTCGAGCGATATCACGGTGACCCCGGCAGCCACCCTGAGCTGGGCGCACGACGTATTCGGCAATGCCATCGCCACGGCCAGCTTCGATTCCATGACCGACCGGCTGGTGATCGACAGCGCGGCCGTCCTGCAGCTGGGCGGCGACCCGTGGCCGGTGTTCGATATCGCCGGCTCGGCGATCCACTATCCCTTCCGCTATTCCGCCGACGAGTGGACCGATCTCGGCCAACTCGCGATGCCGCAATACCCGGATCCCGACGGGCGGCTGAACAAGTGGGTGGCTGCGTTCGTGCGCAGCAATCCCACCGACACGCTGTCGCTGTTGAAAGACCTGAGTGCGGGTGTCGCCGAGCGTATCCGCTACCAGAGCCGCGAGGTCGAGGGCACGCAGGCGCCGCTCGAGACGCTCGACCGCGGCTGGGGCTCGTGCCGCGACTTCGCCGTGCTTTTCGTGGATGCGGCGCGGACACTGGGTTTCGGCGCGCGGATCATCTCCGGCTATCTCTACAATCCCGACCGCGACCGGGTGGGGTCGGACGACTCAGGGTCGACCCACGCCTGGGCCGAAGTCTACGTGCCGGGCGCCGGCTGGATCACCTTCGATCCGACCAACCGCAGCGTCGGCGGTCACAATCTCATCCCCGTCGCCGTCGCGCGCGACATCCATCAGGCGACGCCGGTGACCGGAAGTTTCGTCGGCATGACGGATTCATTTCGCGGCATGTGGGTGGAAGTGAGCGTGCTGGCGCGAACTCCGCCGTTGCGCGAAGGTGGGCCCGGCTAGTTTTTGTTTGTCAGTCGGCGCAAAGTCCGACTATCGTGACCGGCGAAACGTGGCTGCCGCGCGTTACGCACCAGATTTCGATCGGAGATGAGATGACTCAAGATCGTCGTTCGCGGCGCGCCCTGTCAGCCCTGCTTCCCAGTGGCATTCTCGGACTGTCCATCGGCCTCGCCTCGGCCGACAGCATGGCCGCGACCTCGCCGGGTGAGCGCACGGCGCCGAAGGATCCTGGCTCGGTGGCGCTGCGGCTCGAGGCCATCCGCAATTCCGTTTCAGTCGTCGTGAAGCCGATCAGCCAGGACCCCGAGAGCGCTGACGGCGAGCCGGAGACGCAGCTCGCCTGGTGGGGCAACGGCTGGCATCGCGGCTGGGGCTGGCACAATGGCGGCTGGGGCAACGGCGGTTGGCACAACGGTGGCTGGGGCAACGGCGGCTGGCACAACGGCGGTTGGGGCAACGGTGGCTGGCACAATGGCGGCTGGGGCAACGGCTGGCACAACTGGTAAGCCGGCACTCACGTGCAGAGCTTTGCTCCCCTGCAGGCGCCGGTCGGACGACCTGAAGTCGAGATGGTGATCATCCAGCCGACGCCGTTCTGCAACATCAACTGCTCCTATTGCTACCTGCCCGATCGCAGCAACAAGCACGTCATTTCCCAGTCGACGGTGACCAAGCTCTTCACCGAATTGTTTGCCTCGGGCTGGAACAATCCCGACCTTACGGTGCTGTGGCATGCCGGCGAACCGCTGGCCGTGCCGATCGCCTTCTACCGCGAAGCCTTCGCCATGATCGAGCGGCTGCGGCCGAAGGATGGACCCTGGCCGGTCAGGGTGAAGCATTCGTTCCAGACCAACGGCATGCTGATCGACGAGGCGTGGTGCGACTTCTTCAAGGAATGGAATGTCGGAGTCGGCGTCAGCATCGACGGGCCGCGCGAACTGCACGATGCCCATCGCAAGACACGGAGCGGTGCCGGCACTTTCGACAAGACCATCACCGGCGTGCGCCGCCTGCGTGATACCGGCTACCCGTTTCACATCCTCTCGGTGCTGGGGCGCGCCAGCCTGGAGATGCCGGAGGAGATGCTGGCGTTCTACGTCTCCGAAGGCATCGACCATGTCTGCTTCAATGTCGAGGAGTCGGAAGGCGACTATGTCTCCGATCTCTTCCAGGGCGCCGAGTTGCGCCAGCGTTACGAGACGTTCCTGCGGACCTTCTGGCATCTCGCCCGGGCCGACGGGCGGGTGAAATTCGTGCGCGAGATCGACCATGCCCTGCCGCGCGTGTTCCGCCCCGAAGGCGTGCGCGCCCGCAACATCCAGGTCGAGCCGCTGGGCATGATCAACGTCGACAGCCACGGCAACGTCTCGAGCTTCTCGCCGGAGCTGCTGGGCTACAAGAATGCCGACTACGGCGACTTCCTGCTGGGCAACATCAACCGCCAGTCGCTGGCGGAGATCTACCGGGCCAGCGTCGACTCGGCGTTCTTGCGCGACATCAAGAAAGGCGTCGAGGCGTGCCGCGCCCACTGCGAGTACTTCTCCGTCTGCGGCGGCGGCGCGCCGGTGAACAAGTTTTTCGAGAACGGCCGGTTCGACAGCACGACGACGTCGTTCTGCACGCTCACCCAGATGGTGCCGACCGACCTGATCCTGGAAGCCCTCGACAAGTTCGAGCAGAGCCTTCCCGACGACAGCCTTGCCACCATAGCCCAACCCGCCGCCTCATCGGCGCAGCCTCCGAGGATGCCATGAACAAGAGCACACTCTTCGCCATTGCTTGCTTATCTGCCGCAGCCTGGACGCTGGGTGCCCAGGCACAGCCTGCGTCGGGCGGCGCGCCGCCGCCGGGCTACGGCCAGAGTTCGCCACCGGCAGCTGTGGTGCCGTGGCCGGTTACGATGGTGACCAGCGTGGAAGTCCTGCGCTCGGAACGCGCCGGCGGCCTCGATGTCATCCGCGCGCGCGGCCTGGTGTCGTCGCCGAGCTGGGGATCGCCGCATCTGATCCCGATCACGCGAGGCGAGGCGGTCGACGGTATCCTCGACCTGATCTTCCAGGGCGTGGTGCCGACGAGCCCGGCGCCGCTGGGGCCGTTCATGCCGTTCGAGGCGCTGCTGCCGGTCGACAAGGGCCATCCTTACAAGGGCGTGCGGGTTCGCTCGGGGACCAACGCGATCACGCTGAAGACGCTTCCGGGCTATGCCGAGATCGCGGCGCCCAAGGAAGATTGCGCCAAGTGCCGCGGCAAGTTCTTCGTGGCCAAGGGCGCGCAGCCGCCGGCCGGTGCCGCGGCCGACAGCGTCGTGCGCGAAGCCGACCTGACGTGGAACCTGCGGGTCATCAAGCCCACCGAGGGCATTCCGAGCTATTCCTTCGACCCGAACCGGCTGACGCTGGTTCTGTCGGAAGATGGCCGCATCGTCGACGCCGCCTGGGATTGATCATGACACGGGATCGTCGCTCGTTGCGGGCCCTCGCGGCCCTGCTGCCGTCGGGTATTCTGGGACTGTCGATGAGTCTGGCCGCGGCCGATGCCTCGGCCGCGAAATCCAGCGACAGCGCGCCTGCGAAGGGCACGCCTGAATCGGTGGCGCTTCGCCTCGAAGCCATCCGCAATACCGTCTCCGTGGTCGTCCGTGTCCCGAAGGATGAGGATCAGGCTTCCGACGATGACAATGTCCAGCTCGCCTGGTGGGGCAACGGCTGGCACAACGGTGGCTGGCACAACGGCGGTTGGGGCAACGGCGGTTGGCACAATGGCGGCTGGGGCAACGGCGGTTGGCACAACGGGTGGCACAACTGGTAGCGGCGACCTACGGGGTCACGAACTTGGCCAGCGGCTTCCACTTGGCATAGTCGGTCTCGACCCGGGCGCGAAAGACGGCCGGCGTGCTGGCGCGCGCCTCGTTGCCCATGCCTTCGAGACGTGCCTTGACGTCCGGCCGCGCCACGGCGACCGCGACGGCATTGGCGAGCTTGTCGGCGATGTCGGCCGGCAGGCCCACCGGTGCGGCGAGACCCAGCCAGGAAACGACCTCGTAGCCCGGCACGACGGCGCCGATCGGCTGCACGTCGGGATTGAGCGGCCAGACTTCCCTTGAAGTGACGCCGATCGCGCGCACCTGCTTGTTGGCCAGCACGGCGTGGTAGCCCGTGAAGGTGGTGATCGCGAAGTCGAGGCGGCCGCTGATCACGTCGGCGATCTGCTGGCCGGTGTCCTTGTAGGCGACCGGCTCGACCTTGATGTCCGTCAGCGCCTTCAGATACTCCACGGCGAGATGCAGCGTGTTGCCGACACCGCTATGGCCGTAGTTGAGCTTTCCCGGGTTGGCCTTGGCGGCCGCCAGCAGGTCGGCGAAGGTCTTGATCGGCGAGTTGGCGCCCACCATCAGGACGAACGGGAACAGGGTGATCGTCGAGATGTAGGAGAAGTCCTTCAGCGTGTTGAAGGGCGTCTGCGGATCGGTCGCGCTGATGACGTTGGCGCCGCCGGTGATGAGATAGAGCGTGTAGCCGTCCGGCGGCTGGCTCATGAGGTACTGCGCGGCGATGCGCTCGCCGGCGCCGGGTTTGGGCTCGATGATCACGCTCTGGCCCAGCGTCTCGATCATGCTGGGGGCGATCACCCGTGCGATGGTGTCGGGATTCGAGCCGGCGCTGTAGCCGTGCACGACCCGGATCGGCTTCGAGGGAAAGGTTGCCTGGGCACGAGCGACGGTCGCCAGGGTGAGCGTGCTTGCGGCAGACAGCAGGAGCGTCCGGCGATTGAAGCCAGTGCGCATCGTTCCTCCCAGGTCTGGCGGCTTATGTGCCGCCTTGCCCGGAAATTACATAGAGTTTCCAGAGTCTAGGCAAGCGCCTTGTCCCGGCGTGCGCCGCCCGCCGCTACGGCGCGAGGGGCGGCAGCGCGGTCCGTAGCGCCCGGCTCGAGATCTGCATCAGCCCTTCGAACGGCTGGCCCATCTCGAGAATCAGGAAGATCGCGCCCGATGCCGACAGGGCGATCAAGATCAGCGCGACGATGGAGGTGGGATTGAGCGGGGAGAACAGGCAGAAGCTGACGAAGATCATCGTCAGCCAGAAAATCAGAATGGCCAGGAAGGGCGCCGGAATGCCCGCATGCGAGCGCTCGAACAGCATCAGCCGCGACCTCTGGAGATCGGTCGCGGTCTGGAGTGCCTGGATCTTGATGGAGCGTTGCGCGTCGGTCAGCGGCGCGAGTTCGTGGAGCGCCATGTAGGCGCGCGAGGCGTTTCCGCTGGGCTCCATGGACAGGGTCGTCGGACCGCGTGCGCTCAAGTCGCCCCAAAGCTGAACGACCAGGGGGGGAATGGCGGCGCGGATCGTCTGCCGGATCGGCCGGGCCTCCGATCCGTACCGCTCCAGGAGCTCGTCGAGCAGGATGAGGCTGGCCGCCATCTGCCGTACCTCGTTGCGCTGGGCCTCGTAGGAACTGCTGGCCGAACTGATCAGGAGGCCGAGCACCAGGGCCGAGATGGTGGCGACGAGGCCGGCCCCCAGGCGGACGATGTCCTTGGCATGCTCGTCGAGGTGGTGGTCCGGCAGGCCCCGACGCAACAGGTACCCGGTGGCCGCGCCGCCGAGCATGAGCACGAAGCTCAGCAGCGATATCTCGATGGGGCTCAAGCGACAATTCCTCCGTCCTGTTGCCATCATGCCTGAAACGCGCGCACGCGTCCCGGCTGGCCGGCCGCACCGCCGCGCGCTAGAACGCCGTTGCCGATTCAATCCGGGGGAGCGCCCGATGCCCATGACGGACCAGGCACCACCGCAGGCCTGTCTCTTTGCCGACGACGGTGAGACGCCGAACAACCCGGTGCTGCCGCTGCTGGTCTATCGCCGTGCCTTCGACGTCGCCGCCGCCCGCGATCCCGCGGTGCCGTTCGAGGAGGCCTTCGCCGCCCACGGCTGGGGCAGGTCCTGGCGCAACGGCATCTACGACTTCCTGCACTTCCACACGCGCACGCACGAGGTCCTGGGCATCGCCCGCGGCCGGGCACGCGTGCAGTTCGGCGGCGCCCGTGGCCAGGAACTCGACGTCGAAGCCGGCGACGTCGTCGTGCTGCCGGCGGGGACAGGTCATCGGTGCGTATCCGCCAGCGCCGACCTGCTGGTGGTCGGCGCCTATCCCGATAATTCGGGCTTCGACCAGAAGCGCCCGGGACAGATCGACCATGCCAGTGCCGTTGCGGCGATTGCAGACGTTGCCCTGCCGCACCAGGATCCGGTCCACGGATCGGACGGACCGTTGAAGAAAATGTGGTCGCCGCCGCGCGGCTGATGGCGCGTAGCTGATTCTGGGGGGAAGTTCATGTCAGTCATGCCAGGCAGGCCAGGTCCTGCGTTCATCGTCGCCGCCTGCCTGCTGGCCGCTACCGGCCCGGCCCTGGCGCAGGGCAATCCTTCGGGGCAATACAGCGGCCTCGGCACGATCGAGATTCCCTTCGCCAACGGCCCGATCCGCCTGGAGCATGTGCCCGAGATACGCCTGAAGCTGAAAGGCGCGCAGCCGAGGCGCTTCGGCATGGACACCGGCTCGACCGGCATCGTCGTGTCGGCCGATCACTACGAGCCGGGCGCGGGCGATACCAACGACGGGCCGGGCCAGCTTACCTACAACAGCAGCGGCCGTGTCCTGCACGGCACCCACCACACGACCGATGTCGAGATCCTGCACAACGACGACCGGCCGGCGGCGACGGCGCGAGTCCAGGTGTTGCGGGTGGACCGCATCACCTGCCTGCGCAATGCGCGCGACTGCGAGCCCAATCCGCGCCCGCGTGGCGTGGCCTTCATGGGAGTGGGCTTCGACCGGGCCGCGGCCCAGGGCACCGACGACACGGCGCCGCGCAATCCCTTCGTCAACATCACTTCGCCTGGCTCGATTCGCCCTGGCTACATCGTCACGCGGACCGGCATCCATCTCGGCATGAGCGCCGCACTCACGCGCAACTTCGCCTTCGTGAAGCTCTCGTCCAAGGGCACGAGTTCGGCGGGCGGCCTCACTCAGTGGAACGCGGCACCGCTCACCGTGTCGGTCGACGGCCAGGTCGGTACCGGCACCGTGCTGCCCGATACCGGCATCAACTACATGTTCCTGTCGCCACCGCCGGGCAGTTCACTGGAGCGGGGCGAGCGCGTGCCGCCCGGAACGCGGATCGAGATGTGGATGCCCAGCCAGGGCGGGCCCGGCGCCTTCTACCAGGTCGCGGTCGGCGACCGCGGCAATCCGATGCATCCTGAGCGGGTGGTGGTCGTGCGAGATCCCGGCGTGTTCGTGAACACCGGCCGCATGTTCTTCGAGGGCTTCGATTATCTCTACGATGCCGTCGGCGGGTATGTGGGCTACGGCTGGAACGGCCGCGTGAGCAGCGGCTACGGCCGCGTGACTCCGGGCGCGCGCTGAATCAGGTGAAGCCGCGATAAACCAGCGTCGTGAACATGCCGGCGGCCATGTGATAGAGGTTGTGGCAGTGGTAGGCCCAGATGCCGGGATTGTCGGCATCGAACACGACCTTCACCGTGGCATGCGGTGGCACCAGGATGGTGTCGCGGATCGCGCCCGCGAGCTTGCGGTCGTTGATCTCCGTCACCTGGAACGAGTGCCCGTGCAGGTGCATGGGGTGCGCCATCATCGTCTCGTTCTGCATGACCAGCTCGACTCGCTCGCCACGCACGACCGTGACCGGCGCGCCGGTCATGTCGTGGACCGGCAGAGACCAGCTGTAGCCCATCATGCTGCCGGTGAGTCCGATGGGGACCGAGCGGTCGACCCGCCGCACCGGCAGCGGCCGGATCGCACGCAGCAGCACCTCCTGCTTCAGGCCGACCGCAGGACCCTCAACGACATCCTCCAGGGGAATTTTGCCGATGGCGGCCCGGGGCGGGCGCAGCACGACGCCTGCCTGAAGCCGGCGGCCCTCGCCGCGCGCCAGCACCATCACCGCCCGGCCGTCACCCAGCAGGCGCACCAGTATGTCGGCGCGCTGTGCGGTGGCGAGCGGGAAGAGGCTGGCCTTCAGCGGCTCCACCGGATTGCCGTCGACGGAGAGCAGTGTGCCTTCGTTGGCACCGAGGTCGATCGTGAAGTTGGTCGAGGCCGATCCGTTGATGAGGCGCAGCCGCACGTCGCCTGTGCTCTCGACGTCGATCACCTGCGGGTCGGCCAGGGTGCGATCGTTGGCGAGATAGGCGTCGTAGTCGACGTCGTTGTAGTCGGGCGTCGACATTGCCATGCCGCCCGGCGCCATGCCGCCGGACGCGGGCCGCCACAGCTTATCGAGGATCGTCGTGGGTTTGGTCCAGGAAAAATCCTCGAACAGCACGACGATCTCCTGATGGCCGCTCTTGATCGCCGCGGTCTCGCGGATGATCAGCGGGGCCGCCAGCAGATTCTGCTCCTGCAGGCCGAAGTGCGAATGCATCCAGCGGGTGCCCGCGGGCACCGCCGGGAATTTGTAGTCGGCCGACTGGCCCGCCGCGATCGGCGGCCCCGAGATATAGGGCACACCGTCCTGCTGCCAGGGCGGGTTGAGCCCGTGCCAGTGCAGGCCCGACGTCACCTTGAGCGTGTTCTCGACGCGGACGTCGAAGATATCGCCCTCGTCGAGCACGAGACCTACCGCGCCGGACGGCTGGACGACGCCGTAGCGCGTCGCTGCCTTGCCCCCGACCTCGATCTGCCGCGTCTGCAGACGGAGTGTCTTCTGTCCGGCTGCCCGCGCACCGCGCGATGAGAGCGCGCCGGCCGCTGCGAGGGACGCGGCGCCGACGAGAAGGGATCGTCGGGAAGGGCTCATGGAAGACTCCTTGAGGGTCGTTCGGGCGGGCTCAGGATACCGGCAGCAACTTCATAATGTGGCGATGGCGTGGCGGACAACAGTCCGGGTCGGCTTGACAGGTTCGCCCGACTTCGGCTCCCTTCTCGTATCTGCCGGCGGCTGTCGCGAGCGCACCGCCTTCCTAACGGCTTGCTCGCACAACTGGGACACAGACGATGGCTACTGGCACGGTCAAATGGTTCAACGGCACCAAGGGTTTCGGGTTTATCCAGCCGGACGGCGGCGGGAAGGACGTGTTCGTCCACATCAGCGCTGTTGAGCGCGCCGGCCTCAATGGTCTCAACGAGGGCCAGAAGATCAGCTACGAAGTGGCCAGCGAGCGCGGCCGCGAGGCTGCCGTTAATCTGAAGGCGGTCTGAAATAGCGCCGATGAGCGCAGTCCTGCTGCGATAATCTCCGGCAGGATCGGGAGATAAAACTGAAGGCCCGCCCGGTTTCCCGGGCGGGCCTTTTGCTTGTCCGGAATCGGCTAGCCCTTCAGGAACCGCTCGAACGGCTCCTTGTGGTCCGGGTGCCAGCGCGACAGCGCCGGCCGGTTCTCGGTGATGCACCGGGTGTCGACCTCGCGGGTCACCTCTTTGGGGGCAGGAGATGCAGAAGTCGCCGGGACCCTTGCTGGCGACGAGCATGTCCGCCGATTAGTCCACCAACCCCGCAGCATGTCTACTCTCATGCTGGCAAGGCCCTTAGGTTTGGTTGTTCATGTAGCACACAAAGAAAAGCGTTTCGCGTGTGGCAGAGAATAGTATTCAAGGTATGCGTGTATGCCATTTGCGAATTCGCGTGGATCGCCACTAACATTTGAGACTTGGAGTGTCGTTGAAGATGATTGCCGGCAAGAGAGCCGAACACATGGCGCTACGAGGTGGGGAGGCGCATACATTTTCGCCCGCGTTCTTTTCGAAGTCGCGCAGGCCGACTTACTCAAACACTAGTGCGTGTCCGACGGTGAAGTTTTGCCGTGGGCCGCGCTTGCGTGAGGCCAAACGCTGATGAATTGGCTGGGGTAAGGCGAAGATGACAACTAAGGGGGGAGACATGAAGCTCAAGAAAGTCCTGGACCAACTAGCCGACGATCACAAAAGACTGGAACAGTCAAAGAAGCAGAATCCGTCAGAGATCGGGCCTTTCGATCTTGCAGTCGGGGCCCACGAAAATCTCTTCAACAATTTCCTCACGGCACATCACAAGATCGATTACGCCTCCCCAAGTAGTGTTTATCGAGGGCAGGGCGAGTATCCCGATTTAAGACTCGAGTTCGGTTACGATATCCCGAACGCAGCGACTATAGATCTCGCCCCGATCGCCGAGGCAAAGCAGGAATCTCGTCGCCAACTTCTATTGCTTCCGCCCGTATTCGCTGCCCGCAAGCTTCAGGCCATGCGCCGACTCCTAGATGCGCCTGAAGCCAATCTGAAAATTAGAGTGCCGAAGATATCGCTGTCACTCAAAGTCGAAGGAATGATCAAGCCGGTGATCCTGACTTACGCCTTCAGTGTGCTGGCAAGGGTCGAGATCGATGCCAACCGGGATCTTCGATTTACGCCGATCAAAGGGGAGGTCGAAGACCCAGAGAGATTGGAACGGGACCTTCAAAAACTTGAGCGGCGCCATGCTAAGGCTGTCGGCGATCCGACATGCTATGAAGTCATGGACCTCATCAAGCACTTGATTAACGTCACCATAGCAAACCGGATATCCAATTTCGTTCAGGTCATTGACCTGCCTTCCGTGGTTAAAATCATTCAGGGGTTCGGCCTCGGCGATTTCAACGTTCAGGTTATGGAGAACTTCGTCGTTGTTACGGCTAAAGCCATGACGGTCGCAGCCTCGTTGACAACTCGCATTCCTACTTACCAAGAGGTCAAAGATCATCTCGACGAAGAGATCGCCTCGATACAAAAGAGAGTTAACGACCGCCTTGCTGGGGCTGTTCAAGCAAAACTATTCAATATGCGAGCAAACCTTCCAGACAAGTGGTTGTTCGCATTCCTTACACTCAATCTGTTTCAGCAAGCAGCCAATGCCGCTCTCAATTTTCAAGATTCGAGCGGCGATCACGGCAAGGAGTTCGGCTTTATCGAGTGGGAATGGGGGCTCAGCTACTACGTTCGGAATCCAAAGCTAGCCTTTGCGGGTGACGAACTTCATGTTGACGTCGATGCTGGTGGGGCCGCTTTCGCACGTGCGCGAGCTGATACCTGCTGTGGGGCGACGCCTTGGTTCGGAGTTTCTGCGAGTCTGATACCGAAACCAGAGGCACGGCTTAAAACGAAATTCTATGTTAAAGGCGGCGACACGCTGATGATGTCGGCCGGAACGCGGCCGATGTGGCTTCATGTTGATTTCAAGGGGTTGGGTTGGCCACTCGATCAAGTGATTAGTATCATTCTCTCCGCGATCCTTAGCTTCCTGTTCCTAGTTGGTGACATCATTGGCGCGCGTTGGACTAAGGAGCTAGCCAAATTGCCTGCGAAATTCCCGGGAACCTCGATCCCCGCCAAAGGCGAACTGGATGGCAAAATACCGATTGTTGACGGCAAGCACTTGGCTGTGACTGGAAAAATAACTTTTGGCTAGCGGTCAATTGGGAAGCGTTGTTCGCTGATCCGGTCGGTGATGAGATCCATTGTAGTCATGAAAGAGTGCCGGTTGGCGTTCAAGCTAATCCTGGGAGATGACCCATCGCGCACGTCGTGCCGTTGGGTACGATGTTAAACGCAGCCCCGCTGCGGTAATCACCAGCGGGACGCTGACACGAACTGAAGGCCCGCTCGGTTCCCGGCGCGGGCCTTTTCGCGTCTAGCCCTTCTGCGCGCGACCGGCACCGGGACGCTTGTTCTTTTTCTCGGTCTTGGGGCCGCCGCGGACTGCGTCCTTGGCGATCTGCTGGGTCGAGACCCGCAAAGCCGCCTGGTGCTGCTTGTCGCTGCTCTTCTTGTCGCGTGGGGGGGATTTGGTCATGGAGCCTAAACGCAAGTCGGCCCGGACTGGTTGCCCAGCCGGGCCGACATTTCCCGTCCAATAGCGGGTAGGACTATTCAGCCGCCATCAGCGGCGTGGCGGCATCGAGCGCCGCGCTCACGCGCGGCGGCGACATCGGCAGGTCGGTCATGCGCACACCGGTGGCGCGCGCGATGGCGTTGCCCACGGTGGCGAGCGGCGGCACGATCGGCACTTCGCCGACGCCACGCACGCCATAGGGATGATGCGGGTTGGCGACCTCGACGATGATGGTCTCGATCATCGGCAGGTCGGAGGCGACCGGCATGCGGTAGTCGAGGAAGCCCGCGTTATCGAGCTTGCCCTTGGTGCTGTAGATGTACTCCTCGTTCAGCGCCCAGCCGATGCCCTGCACGGCGCCGCCCTGCATCTGGCCCTCGACGTAGCTCGGGTGGATCGCGGTGCCGACGTCCTGCAGCGCGGTGTAGCGGCCGATCTCGACGATGCCGGTGTCGCGATCGACCTTGAGGTCGACGATGTGGACGCCGAAGCCGGGGCCTGCGCCCTGGGCGTTGAGCTGGTTGTGGCCGTTGATCGGGCCGCCGGTCTTGCCGGCGGTCGCGGCGAGCTGGGCGAGCGACAGCGGCTCGAACTCGCCGACGTTGCTGCCGGCAGGCTTGGCGCAGCCGTTCTCCCAGATCACGCCGTCGGGATCGACGCCCCAGGTCTTGGCGGCGCGCACCTTGCACTCGCGGATCAGGTCGCGCACCGAATTCACCACCGCGAGACCGGTGGCGAAGGTGACGCGGCTGCCGCCGGTGACGAAGTTGAAGCCGATCGAGCTGGTGTCGGCGATCACCGGCCGCACCTTGTCGTAGTCGACGCCGAGCTCCTCGGCCGCCATCAGGGCGAGCGAGGCGCGTGAGCCGCCGATGTCGGGATTGCCCGAGATGATGGTGACGGTGCCGTCCTCGGCCACGTGCGCCGCCGCGCTCGAATCGGCGCCGACGTTGAACCAGAAGCCAGCCGCCACGCCGCGCGCCATGCCCGGCTTGGGCTTGCTCTTGTAGTGCTCGGAGTTCTTGGCCGCTTGCAGCGTCTCGACGAAGCCGATGGTGTCGAACACCGGACCGTAGCTGGTCTTGGTGCCCTTGCTGGCGGCGTTCTTGAGGCGGAGGTCGATCGGGTCCATGCGCAGTTCCTGCGCCAGGATGTCCATGGTGGATTCGACGCCCCACGCTGAGATCGGCGCGCCGGGCGCGCGGTAGGCCGCGACCTTCGGGCGATTGCTCACCACGTCGTAGCCCACGACCTTGATGTTGGGGATGTCGTAGCAGGCGAAGCTGGTCCAGCACGCCGGGCCCACGGGCGAGCCCGGGAAGGCGCCGGCCTGCAGCGCGATGGTGCATTCGGCGGCCACGATCGTGCCGTCCTTCTTGGCGCCGATCTTGACGTGGACGGTGCCGCCCGGCGCCGGGCCGGAGGCGCGGAAGACCTCGTCGCGGCTCATCACCATCTTCACCGGCTTGCCGGACTTCTTCGACAGCATCACGGCGACGGGCTCGAGGTAGACCACGGTCTTGCCGCCGAAGCCGCCGCCGATCTCGGTCGGCGTCACGCGGATCTGCGAGGTCTCGATGTTGAGGAGCCGGCTGCAGAAGCCGCGCACCTGGAAATGTCCCTGCGTCGTCGACCAGATCTGCACCTGGCCGTCCTCGGCCATGCTGGCGAGGCAGGCATGCGGCTCGATGTAGCCCTGGTGCACCGGCTGGGTGGTGTAGTCGCGCTCGACCACGATCTCGGCCTGCTTGAAGCCGGCGTCGGTGTCGCCCTTCACATTGTCGATGCGCTTGGCGATGTTCGACGGCTTGGTCGGCACCGGCTTCACGCCCTCGGTGATGAGATGGTCGTGCAGCAGCGGCGCGCCATCCTTCATCGCCTCGGCGACGTCGATCACGTGCGGCAGCACCTGGTACTCGACCTTGATCAGGGCAAGCGCTGCGTTGGCGATGGCGTCGGTGGTGGCGGCGACGGCGGCGACGGGATGGCTCTCGTAGAGCGCCTTCTCGCGCGCCATCACATTACGCGTGATGTCGCGCAGATTGACCTGCATCTCGCCGGTCGGGACGATCAGGTTGGGTTGCTCGGGGAAGTCCTTGGCTGTCACCACGGCCTTCACGCCCGGCAGCTTTTCCGCGGCCGAGGTGTCGATCGACTTGATGATGGCGTGGGCGTGCGGGCTGCGCAGCACCTTGCCGACCAGCTGGCCGGGCATGTTGAAGTCGGCGCCGAAGCGGGCGCGGCCCGTCACCTTGTCGGCGCCGTCGGGACGGTCGGGACGCGTGCCGACCCACTTGTATTTCTGCTTGCTCATCGGGCGGCTCCCCTCATGTCGGCGGCCACATCCATGACCGCACGGACGATCTTGTCGTAGCCGGTGCAGCGGCAGAGGTTACCGGCCAGCCAGTAACGGACCTCGGTCTCGGTCGGGTTGTTGTTGCGCTCGAGCAGCGCCTTGGAGGCCATCAGGAAGCCCGGCGTGCAGATGCCGCACTGAAGCGCCGCGAACTCGATGAACTTCTTCTGCAGGGCATGAAGATGATCGCCCTGGGCCATGCCCTCGATGGTCTCGATCTTCTTGCCCTCGGCTTCGGCGCCGAGCACCAGGCAGGAACAGACCATGCGGCCGTCGAGCATGATGGTGCAGGCACCGCAGTCGCCCGAGCCGCAGCCTTCCTTGGTGCCGGTGAGGCCGAGCTGGTCGCGCAGCACGTCGAGGACGGCCTGCGTCGGCTCGCACAGGAACTCGGTCGGCTCGCCGTTGATGGTGGTGGTGACGTGGAGTTTCGACATGATCTCTATCTCTCTCAGTTCTTGGCGGCGCGTTCGGCGGCGATGGCGGTGGCGCGCTTGAGCAGCACGCCGGCGATCTTGGTGCGGTAGACGATGGTGCCGCGCTTGTCGTCGATCGGCTTGCAGACGGCGCGGCAGGCGGCGGCGGCGGCTTCCAGCGCCGCGGCATCGAGCTTGGTGCCGATCAGCGCCTTGGCGGCGGCTTCGACCAGCAGCACGGTCGGCGCCACGGCGCCGAGGCCGACGCGGGCGGCGGTGCAGGTGCCGCCCTTCATGGTGAGGCTGACGCCGCAGCCGACGACGGCGATGTCCATCTCGGTGCGCGGGATCAGTCGCAGGTAGGCGTCGGACGAACCCGCCGGGCGCGCCGGCAGGGTGAAGCTCACCACGATCTCGCCGGGTTCGAGCGTCAAGCGGCCGGGACCGGCCGGGATCTTCTCGACGGGCACCTCGCGCCGGCCCTTGGGGCCCTGCACGGTGACGATGGCGCCCGCGGCAACCAGCGCCGGCACGCTGTCGGCGGCCGGCGAGGCGTTGCAGAGATTGCCGCCGGCCGAGGCGCGGCCCTGGATCTGCTTGGAGCCGATCAGGTTGATGGCCTCGAGCACGCCGGGCCAGGCCTTCTTGAAGGTCGGATGGTCGTGGAGCTGCATGCCGGTGACGGCGGCGCCCACCTTGAAGGCGCCTCCACCCTTGTCCTCGATGCTCGTCATCTCGGCGATCTTCTTGATATCGACGATGATGCTGCCGGGCTTCACGAAGCCGGCCCGCAACTGGACCAGGAGGTCCGTGCCGCCGGCCAGGATACGTGCGGCCCCCTTGGCCGCGACCATGGCGCTGACCGCCTCATCAAGGGTCTTGGGTGAGCTATAGCTGATATCGTTCATTTCTGGTCCATCCCGCTCGCGTTTCGGTCCCCGGATTGTCCGTTGGCCCGGATCTCTTTGGGTCACAGCTTTTCATTATATTGGCCATATGGCACCCCCGGCACGCCAAAATGCGGCCAAAACCGCCAAAAAATCCCGCAGGGCGGACGAGGGCGCCGTCGCTAGAGGATTCCGAACAGCCGGGCGACGCGCTGCACGGCCTGCCAGGCCGGATCGAGGGTGGCGAAGGTGCGGGCCATTTCGTTGGCGTCGGACAGCAGCGCCTTCAGTTTCTGGCCGTCGGGCTCGTCCTTCCCAGCCTCGGTCCTGGCTTCCTCGAACAGCGCGCGCAGCTCGCGCATCTCCTCGGTGTAGTCGTCGTCGATCGCCTTCAGCGAAGCAGCGAGGGCGGTGGCGAGGTCGTGCGGTGCGGTGGGAGACTTTGGATCGTTGGTCATGGCGTACGATACCTCGCGACGGCCTGACTTGAACAGGATCCGTAGGCGTGCGCTTCAGAACCAGTAGCGCTTCCCGACGGCGGAGGGCGCGAGCACCTCGTCGCCGAACGCCTCGCCCAGCGCCGCCATGGCGCGCCAGCCCGTGCAGTGGCCGGCGCCGATCTGGGCCAGGTCGAAGCCTTTCAGTGCCGCGATCGTTTCTGGGATGATCTTCTCGTTCGTTCCCGAGAGATGCAGCCCGCCCAGTACCGCATGCAGCTTCACGCCGGGGAAGCTCGCCCGTGCGTGGCTCAGCACGTTCACGATGCCGGCGTGCGAGCAGGCGCTCAGCACCACCAGGCCCTTGCCCTTTACGGCGACGGCGATCCAGCGCTCGTCCATCAGCAGTTCGTCGCTCTCCCACGACGCATCGGGCGCGGTGCGTCGCACCTGGCCCGGCAGGCCGCGCTCGAAGGGCGTGACCCGCGGGATCTCGCCGCTGACATGAAACAGGCCGTCGAGCAGCCGCTGCGGTTCGGTGGTCGAGACAATCTCGGCGCCGAGCCCGGCAAGATCGCTGGCAGACGGCACGTCGTCCATTTGCCGCACGCTGCCGTCGGGCAGCTTCATGCCGCGCTGATGGAACATGCCCGGATGGACATGGAAGGGCACGGCACGGCCGCCGTTGCCGGCCCGGATGCGCTGCAGCGCCAGCTTCATGGCACCGGCGTGATCCCAGTGGCCATGCGAGAGCACGATGCCCTCGACCCGGCCGAGATCGACGCCGAGCCGCGTCGTGTTGCGCTCGAAGGCGTATTCCTCGGGGCCGCTGTCGAACAGCAGCGTGTGGCGCACGTCGCCGCGCTGGACGGTGACCAGGCAGGAGAGGCCATGGACGCCGCAGCAGAGGCAGCGGTCCGACGAGGCGCGCAGGCCCCGCCGCGTGGCGAAGGCCCATTCGTTCTCGACGTTGAGCGGAGTCGAGGAGAGGCCATCGACCGCGTTGTCGACCAGGATGTGGATTTCGACGCGATCGGCTTCAGCGAGGTTGGTCATGCTGGCGGAGGCTCCCTTTTGACCGGGAGCCTAGGGGCAGGCGGCATGGGTCGGCAACAACGGCACTGCAATCGCGCGACCATGTGCGGGAGAAGGACTACTATCTCCACGAGCGCAGCTTCGGCTCCTTCGAACACAGCTTTGCCCTGCCCGAGGGCGTGGACAGGGACAAGGTCGAGGCCTCGTTCAAAAAAGGTGTTCTTACGGTGACGCTGCCGAAGACACCGCAAGCGCAGAAAGCGGACAGGAAATCACCGTGAAGGCCGCCTCAATTGGCGACAGCCCTTTGCTTGTGTGCCGATAGCGACTTGCCGAGGAAGCGCTGGCATTGGAGTTCGATAGGGCTCGAAGGGGGCTTGAGGCGCAACCCACTCCCCCGTGCTTGCATTGCCAGCAGCCCAGTGAAATGCGCGAGGCAGGAATGCGATAGGCGATTCACAGGTTCAGCAGGATTCGTCTTAGATTTTTGTTATCGTCGCACGAGGCCTGCCCGCAAAGGCCCGACATCCACCTTCCGATTCTTAGCTCAGATCGCCGATCCGAGGGGCGGCGCTTGAATCTTCGACCATGCCCCGCCCGGCGCGCCCGCTGGGGACGATTCCTGGAGGATGAGAGGCCGTGCTGCGGCAGGTGGATGCACGGCGTGAGGAGGTTTTCCGACACGGTTCGCATTCTTCGACACGCGGGTGTCGGACAACGGCCAGCAAAAAGCCTTGCCGATCAACGCCTTGAATTTTCCGACAGGATTTTCCCGACACCGGGGTGTCGGCAAAGGCCTCGGCATGGATAGCTACGCCGCCTTCTTCTCCCTGGTCGCCTTGATCGCGGCCCACAAGCTGGCCGCCGTCACCGGCATGTCGACGTGCTTGATCCCGGTGTGCGGGTAGATCGCGTCGACGATGGCGTTCACCACGGCGGGCGGCGCGCCGATGGCGCCCGCTTCGCCCGCCCCCTTGGCGCCCAGCGGATTGGTGGTGCAGAGGCTGTTGTGCATGTCGAAGTTGACGTAGGGCACCACGTCGGCGCGCGGCAGGGCGTAGTCCATGAAGCTGCCGCTCACGAGCTGGCCGGAGTCCTTGTCGTAGATGGTCTTTTCCATGAGCGCCTGGCCCACGCCCTGGCCGATGCCGCCGTGGATCTGGCCCATCAGCAGGAGCGGGTTCAGCGCCATGCCGAAATCGTCCATGACGTTGTAGTTCACGATCTCCAAGGTGCCGGTGTCGGGGTCGATCTCGAGCTCGCAGATATGGCAGCCGTTGGGGAAGGTGCTGAAGTCGGGCGTGCGCGTGAACTCGTCGTCGAGGCCGGGGGTGGCGTCGCCCTTGTCGTCCTTGGGCACATGCCGCGGGTCGAGCGCCGCGCGGGCGACGTCAAACAGGCTCATGGTGCGGTCGGTGCCGACGATGCGGAAGGTGCCGTCGGTGTAGTCGACGTCGCCGGCGCTCGCCTCCATGGCGGAGGCCGCGACCAGCTTGCCCTTGGCGATGATCCTGTCGGCCACGCCCATCACCGCGGCGCCCGCCACCGCGACCGAGCGGCTGCCGCCGGTCATGCCCTCGGGCGTCGTGTCGCTGTCGCCCTGCACGATGCGGATGCGCTCCGAATCGATTCCGAGCCGGGCCGACATGATCTGCGTCATCGCCGTCTCCTGGCCCTGGCCGTTGGTCTGGCTGCCGAGATAGACGGAGACGGTGTCGTCGCTGTTGAACTTGGCGATGGCCGATTCGGCCGGGGCGCCGGAGCATTTCTCGACATAGGTCGCCATGCCGATGCCGCGCCACTTGCCCTTGGCGAGGGCGGCGGCGCGGCGGGCGGGGAAGCCCTTCCAGTCGGCCTTGTCCATGCCCTTGCGCATGACGTTGTCGAAGTCGCCCGAGTCGTAGGTGTCGCCTAGCGCGGTGTTCCACGGGATCTGGTCGGGCTTTACGAGGTTGCGCTTGCGGATCTCGTCGGGGCTGAGGCCGGTCTCGCGCGCGATGTGATCGACGAAGCGTTCGAGCAGATAGGCGGCCTCGGGCCGGCCGGCGCCGCGATAGGCATCGGTCGGCACGGTGTTGGTCATCACGCCCTTCACGTTCACGTAGATCGCGAGCGTCTGGTAGAGGCCGGCCAGCATGCTGGTGCCCGCCATGGTGGGGATGAAGGCGCTGAAGTGGCTGAGATAGGCGCCGAGTGCCGCGTAGGTCGTGATGCGGCAGCCGATGAAGCGGCAGTCCTTGTCGAGCGCCATCTCGGCCATCGAGACATGGTCGCGGCCCTGGACGTCGGACTGGAACGCCTCCTGGCGGTCGGGAATCCACTTCACCGTCTTCTTGAGCAGGCGCGAGGCCCAGACCACCATCGGATATTCCGGGTGGACGAAGATCTTCATGCCAAAGCCGCCGCCGACGTCGCCGGTGCGCAGACGCAGCTTGGCGAGGCCGATCTTGAGCACCATCTCGGCCAGCACCGGGCGGATGACGCTGACGCCCTGCGACGACACCCACAGGGTCGAGCGGTCGTCCTTGGGATCGTATTCGCAGATGGCGCCGCGCGGCTCCATCGAGTTCACGATCAGCCGGTTGTTGACGATCTGCAGCTTCACGATCTTGTCGGCCTTGGCGAAGGCGGCATCGGTTTTGGCGCGGTCGCCCATCTCCCAGTCGAACACGATGTTGTTCTTGATGTGATCGTGGACCAGCGGCGCGCCGGGCTGCGCCGATTCGTAGGTGCCGACGGTGTGCGGGCGGGCCTCGTAGTCGACCTCGATCAGTTCCGAGGCGTCCTTGGCCTGCTCGAGCGTGTCGGCCACGACCAGCGCGACGGGGTCGCCGACATGGCGGACGCGGCCCTGCGCCAGCATCGGGCGCGGCGTGTCGGCGCGCTGCGTGCCGTCGCGGTTCTCGATCGGCACCAGGCAGGGCAGGTCGCCGAAGCCCGCCTTCTTCACGTCCTCGCCGGTCAGCACCAGGTGGACGCCTGGCGCCGCCTTGGCGGCCGTGGTGTCGAGATGGGTGATGTCGGCATGGGCGTGCGGCGAGCGAAGCACATAGGCGCGGAGCGCCGGTGCGTTCAACTTGGTGTCGTCGGTATAGCGCCCGCCACCCGTCAGGAGGCGCGGATCCTCGACCCTGCGTACCGATTGTCCGATTCCGAACTTCGCCATGATTTCCTCCGCTTTGTCCGCAGGTTAGCGCATGGAAGCGGCTCCAAACCACCGTGTACAGGGACAAAAAGGGTGGTATCTGCTGCCCCGCAGGAGGCAATGAATGTCAAAGAGCCGCATTCTCAACGGCGCCGAAGCGTCGCGCCGGCACGGGGTCCTGGCGGGGACCTATGCTGCGGCCATCATGCACGCCGATCCGTTGGCCGATGCCGCGGTCGAGGCGTTGCATCCGTTCCACGGCCGCTGGTGGCCGATGGTGCTGAAGGCCCTTGAACAGGGCATCGCCGCGGTGCCCGACGCGCCGCAGGAACTGGCGGCGCTGCTCGCCTCGCTGCCGCCTGAGCCCAAGCCCGAGGACCGGGAAAAGATGGAGCGCGGAAGCGCTGCGGTCGCCCGGGCCGGCGAGAGCGCCGGGCTGGTGCTGCAATGCGCCTCGCTGACGATCGACTACTGGTCGCCGCCGGCGATGAAGCCGCTGTTGATGACAGGCAGCTTGCAGCAACAGACGATTCACCGGCTGGCGCAGACCAATGCCTGGTGGATCGAACTGCACCGGCCGGGCGGGCTGCGTGCCGGCCAGGACGGCTACAAGACGACTTTGCATGTCCGCCTGATCCACGCCTTCGTGCGGCGCATGGCGCGCGGCTCGGGGGCTTGGGATCGTGCGGCCTGGGGCGAGCCGATCAACCAGGGCGATCTCTTCTTTCAGGTCGTGGGCTTCAGCAAGCTCATGATCGATAGCCTGCAGCGCATGGGCTACTGGTTCACCGCCGAGGAGAAGGAAGGCTACTTTCTCTTCTGGCGCCACACGGCGGCGCTGCTGGGCGTCGAGAAGGCCCTGCTGCCCTACGTCAACGAGAACGATTGCGGGCGCTACTGGGATCTCTGGATGCTGACCAATCCGGAGCCGGACGCCGACGGCATCGCGCTTGCCGCGACCACGCTGGAGGCGGTCGCCGGCGTCGGCAATCCGTCGGCACCGATGCGCCGGTTTCAGCTCTGGATGCTGCGCGGCGCCACTTACTGGCTGCTCGGCTGGGAGGTCGGCCAGAAGCTGAAGATTCCGTGGACCCAGGCGGGTCATATCCTGCCCTTGGTCTACAAGCCGGCGGTGCGGATTTCCGAAGCGTTCGCCAAATTGCGCGGCGTCGATCGTGGCCAGGCGGCTGCGCGCGCGATCGCGAAGCTGGCGCGAGGCAATGCGGCGCTGGGCGTCGTGCCGGTGGGCACGCATGTGGTGAGCGCCCCCGAGCGCCTGGAAGCGCTCGCCAAATACAAGCCCGGGACGCCGGCGCCCTGAGGCGCCGGCGGGGAGCTCGCTACTTCTTCGGGGTGATCGAGACCACCAGGATCAGGCTGTCGACAGCCGTCAGGTAATCGCCGGTCTTCACGCGCGGCAACTGGGCGCGGCCTTCCGGCGTGACCACGTTGTAGGTGCGGACCTGACCGCCGGCCGGATTGACGAGAGAGAGCGTGCCCGCGCCGGCATCGACGCCGACGACCCACCAGTTGGCGACCATCTGGCTGGCGCCAACGCCGGCCGCGGACTGCGGGCCCGAGGTGCCGACGACGACACTGCTGTCGCGATCGCGCGGCGGCCGGGCGTTGGGTCCGGACAGCACGAAACTCAGCTTCTCCTCGTAGCCCACGAACACGTCGTCGCCGACCTTGACGATGCCGAGGTTCTGCACGGCGTCGGTCACCTTGCGGTTGACGGTGGCGCCGCTGGGCAGCGTGAGCGTGACTGTGCGCGTGGTGGGATCGATGGCGGTGATGCGCCCGTCCACGGAATAGGTGGTGACGGTCGAAATACCGACGATCGGCGTGGTGCCCTGGGCGAAGGCGCTGGCGGCAGCCACGAAAGTGCCGGCCACGAACGAGCTGGCTACGGTCAGGGCAATCAAGCGTCTCTTGTTGAACATCACATCGACCTCCATTAAGTGCGGAACGCTATCATGAGGTTTGTCAGAACGGCTGTGGCCAGTCTGTTACAGTGGGGTTGAAAAAATTCAAAGTTCGCACGGAGCCCGCCGATGACGGTCCACGATCGCGAAGGCATCGTCCTGACGGGCGCCACACCGCAGTCGCACGACCGTTACGAGCACGGATGCGATCTCTTCCTGTGTTACATCGGCGATCCCCAGGCCGAGGCCGATGCTGCCATTGCAGGTTCCCCGGGCTTCGCCATGGCGCATGTCCTTAAGGGCTGGCTGAACGTGCTGGGCACGGAGCCAGCGGGCTTCGTCGTGGCGCGCGCGAGCCATGCGCAGGCGGCTTCATTGGTGACGACGGCGCGCGAGCGTGGGCACTTCGCGGCGCTCGGTTTGCTGCTGGACGGGCAATGGCATGGCGCCGCGCAGGCGCTGCAGCGTGTGTCGATCGATCATCCGCGCGACTTGCTGGCGCTTCAGGTCGGCCATCTGCTCGATTTCTTCACCGGCGAGGCGCGGCTCCTGCGCGACCGCGTCGCGCGCGCCCTTCCGGACTGGACCGAGGACAGGCCGGGCTATCACGCACTCCTCGGCATGCATTCGTTCGGGCTGGAGGAATGCGGCGACTACGACCGGGCCGAGCGCCAGGGCAAGCGTGCGATCGAATTGCAGCCGCGCGACGGCTGGGCGCAGCATGCCGTGGCGCACGTGCTGGAAATGCAGTGCCGTCATCGCGACGGGCTCGCCTGGATGCTCGACGATACGGACCGCTGGACCCGCGACAGCTTTTCCGCCGTCCATAGCTGGTGGCATGCGGCGCTGTTCCATCTCGACCTCGGTGAGATTGACGAGACATTGGCGCTGTTCGACGGGCCGATCCACGGCGACAAGTCGACGCTCATTTTGAACCTGATCGATGCCTCGGCGTTGTTGTGGAGGTTGGATCTGCGCGGCGTCGACGTCGGCGATCGCTGGCAGTCGGTGGCGCACAACTGGGCGGCGCTGGGTGAGGCCGGTGCGGGCTTCTATGCCTTCAGCGACATCCATGCCGTGCTGGCGCTGATCCGAGGCGGTGAGACGGACCGGCTGGCCGCGACGTTCGACGCCATGGAGCGCGCGGCGGCGGGGCCGGGCGACAATGCGACCTTCACGCGCGACGTCGGCCTGCCGGTGTCGCGGGCCTTCAAAGCATTCGCTGATGGCGACTTCAAGCGGTCGACCGAGTTGCTGTTGCGGGTATTGCCCGATGCTTACCGTTTCGGCGGCAGCCACGCCCAGCGCGACCTGCTCGACCTCACGCTGATCGAAGCGGCGTTCCGCGCCGGCGATACGTCGCTCGCCCGGGCCCTGACGGCAGAGCGCCGGCTGGCCAAGCCGGCAAGCCCCGCGAGCGAGGCGCTGTTCAAGAGGGCTCGTGCTCTGCCGGCTCCGGCGTGACGACCGCCTATCTCGCCGTCGACGGACTCGAAACGCAACTCCGGGAAGAGCTGCAGCGTCACGGCGTCGTGCCATCGGCCGAGCACGGCCGGCTCCTCATCACCGACGGATCGGCTGTGCCCGCGGCCTGGTCGGCCAATATCTGGCGCGACTGCATCGAGCTGCCGGTGGCCTCGATCGGCTCCGCTGCCAAGGCGCTGCGCGATATCCAGCGTAACTGGGCGATGTACGCGCCGCTGCATCACCGTCGTGCCGCCCTCATTCAGGAAAAGCTGCCGCACGTTTCGGCCAAGCCGATCGTCTTTCCCGCCGCGGCACCCACGGCGCCGTTGGGCTCCTGGACTTTGCTGGCGCCCGACCGGTTGCTGGCGGCTGCACGCTGCAGCGCGCCGTTTCCCAATGGCGAGGTGGCCTTCGTCGAGGATCGCGACGGGCCGCCCAACCGTGCCTACCTGAAACTCTGGGAGGCGCTGGTGAGGGCGGGACGTTGGCCGCAGCCCGGCGAACGCTGCCTCGACCTCGGCGCCTCGCCCGGCGGCTGGACCTATGTGCTGGCAAAACTCGGCGCCGGCGTGATCGCGATCGACAAGGCGCCACTCGATCCCAAAGTGGCGGCAATGCCCGGCGTCGCCTGGCGCGGCGAAAGTGCCTTCGGCCTCGATCCGGCGAGCGTCGGCCCGGTCGATTGGCTGTTTTCCGACATCGTCTGCTATCCCGCGCGCCTGCTGGCGCTGGTCGAGCGCTGGCGCGCCTCGGGACTGGTGAAGAACTTCGTCTGCACGCTGAAATTCCAGGGTGAGACCGACCATGACTCCGCTGCGGCATTCGCGGCGATTCCCGGAGCACGGCTGCTGCATCTTCACCACAACAAGCACGAGCTCACGTTCCTGCTACCGGGGTAGGCCTCGCGCCCGCAGGTCGCGCACGGTGTGGTCGACGAAGGCGCGGATCTTGGGTGTAAGCAGGCGGTTGGTGGGATAGACCGCATAGATGCCGCCCGACGGGGTTTCGTGCCCGGCCAACACGCGCATGAGTTGGCCTGCGATCAGGGCGTCGGCGACCAGCCATTCGGGAACCGCCGCGAGGCCAAGTCCCGCCAACACTGCTGTCCTCAGCGACTCGGAACTGTTCGTGAGTAGTCGCGGCTGCACGACGATCGCCTCCTTGCCGATGCGCCAGGTGTCGCGCCAGGCGAGCGGCGCGAAGCCGATCAGCCGATGGCCGAGGATGTCGTGAGGCTTCCGCGGCATGCCGTGCTGGGCGAGGTAACCGGGTGCCGCGACGATGACCACGCGCGAGGTGGCAATGCGGCGCACGACGAGGGTGGGTTCCGGTTTCTCGACAATGCGTATGGCAAGGTCGATGCCTTCCTCGACCAGCCGCAGTGCCGCGGTGCCCGCGATCAGCTCGATCTCGATTGTCGGATAGGCGGTCAGGAATGTCGGCAGCCCGGGAACGATGTAGCGCTCGGCAAAACCGTCGGGGGCGGCGATGCGCAGCCGGCCGGCCGGCTCCTTGTGTGCCGCCTGGGCTTCGCTGCGGGCGAGGGCGAGGTCGTCGAGCAGGCGCCGGCAATGACGGTAGAAGGCCGTCCCGGCTTCGGTCGGATGCACGCGGCGCGTCGTGCGGTCGAGCAGGCGGACGCCCATGCGTTCCTCGAGCGCGCGCACGGTCTCGCTGACCGACGACTTGGCGCTCTGCAGTGCCTGGGCAGCGGCGGTGAAACTGCCGGTCTCGACGACGCGGGCGAAGGCTTCGATCCCCGTGAAGGCTTCCATGCCGGTATTGTTCGCCAGACCGAACAACCTGTCCAGAACCAGCATCTCCACGTGGAACCGCCTCGCGCCTATTGCTGGACTGTCTTCAATCTGGAGGAAGCGATGAGCGAGACACTCGATGTTCTGGGCGCGCCGATGATCGTCAAGACCGACGGCGGCACCGTCGCGGCGTTCGTGGCGGACCACCCGATCCCGCCGGGCTATTTCGTGCCGCCCCATCGTCACGAGTCCGACGATGAGATGCTGTTTGTCGTGGACGGCGAGCTGACGCTGATCGGCGAGGCGGGCGAGAGCAAGTGTCCGGCCGGCGCCAGCGCGTCCTTTGCCCGCGGCGAATTGCACGGCTATCGCAACGACACGGCGCAAGTGGTGCGCCTGATCGTCGTTGCCACGCCCGGTCTTCAGGCGGCGGAGATGTTCCGCCACTTCGACCGTGCCGCCAAGACGGCGCCGCTCGCACCACCGGCCATTGCGGCTATCGCCGCGGAATACGGCGTGCGGTTCGGTTAACGTCGGGCGAACTGCCGTAGGAAGGCCACGATATGCGCCCGGAAACTGTCGATGAATTCGCGTGCCACCGGCGGCAGGGTTCGTTGCGCGGCGTAGAGCGCGGCAAACTCGAAATCGACCCTCGGCTCGAATGGCCGGACGACGATGCCGCGGGTCGCGTACTCGGTCGCGGTGAAGGGATCGCATAGCGTCACGCCGGCGCCGGAGCCGGCGAGCGAGCAGGCGATCTCCGACAGCGGCGTCTCGATGCGCATCACGCGCCTCACGCTGTGCTCGGCGAAGACACGGTCGATGCGAAAGCGCGACACGGACGAATGGCCGAGCGAGATGAAGCTCTCGCCCTCGAAGTCTGTCGGCCGCAGCCGCTTCTTGCGGGCCAGCCGGTGGGCCTGCGGCAGCACGGCCATGTAGGGGGCGGCCGGCATACGCTCGGTCTGGACGGCAGCATGCTCCATCGAGGCCTCGGCGAAGCCCAGGTCTGACTGACCCTGGGCCACGGCGGCAAGGACGGCATGCGATACCAGGCCCGACAGCACGAGGTCGAGCTTGGGCCGTTCGGTCAAAAATTGTCCGGCGAAGCGCGGCAAGAATCCGTTGGCAAGCGCCGGGAGTGCGGCGATGCGCAGGAAGCCGGCACGCCGCGTGCGCAGTTCGGTTGCCATCTGGGAGATGCGGTCCAGGCCGACGAAGGCTCGCTCGACCTCGGCATAGAGGGACAGCGCCTCGCTTGTGGGCACCAGGCCGGTACCACGGCGCTCGAACAGCGTCAGGCCCAGCTGCTGCTGCAGGTCGCGGATCATCCGGCTCACCGCGGGCTGGGTGACGTTGATCAGCTTGGCGGCCATGCCGACGCCACCGGTCAGCACGACGGCCCGGAAAGCCTCGACTTGGCGAGGATTGAGGCCGCGCATGGCATTTTATAACATTTTGTTATGAAACTTGGAGGAAAATCGAATTTGACGCAGCCGCCTCCTGCGGAAAGCATGACTTCTCGGGGTTTTCAAAACGGAGGGGCAAATGGGCCGTTTGGCGCGCTTCGGCGCAATCGCAGGCTTGGTCGTCTTGGCGGGCTCGATGCCGGCGCTGGCACAGCAGAAGACATTGACCGTCGCGGCCTATGGCGGCGTCTGGGACTCGCATCTGCGCAAGGAAGTCTTCCCGGAATTCGAGAAGAAGCACGGCGTGAAGGTCGAGTACGTCGCCGGCAACTCGACCGATACGCTGGCCAAGCTGCAGGCCCAGAAGGGCAACCAAGTGATCGACGTCGCCATCATGGACGACGGCGTGATGTACCAGGCGATCCAGCTCGGCTTCTGCGCCAAGATCGAGGGCATGGACAAGGCCGAACTCTATCCAGCCGCGTTGTTCAAGGACGACAAGGCCGTGGCCGTCGGCCAGACCGGCACCGGCTTCATGGTCAACACCAAGGTGTTCAAGGACAAGGGCTGGGCGATACCGACTTCTTGGAACGACCTGAAGGATCCGAAGTTCAAGAAGCAGCTCGTGATCCCGCCGATCAACAACACCTACGGCCTCTACACGCTGATGATGTATGCGCGCATGAACGGCGGCGGCGAGAAGAACATCGAACCGGGCTTCAAGGTGATGAAGGCCGACATCAACCCCAACGTCCTGGTCTACGAGCCCTCGCCGGGCAAGATGACGGAACTCTTCCAGTCCGGTCAGGCCAACATCGCGGTGTGGGGCACCGGCCGCGTACAGGCCTTCGCCAACACGGGCTTTCCCGTCGATTTCATCTATCCGAAGGAAGGCGCGCCGATCCTGCTCGCCTCGGCCTGCCCGGTCGCCAAGGCTTCCGTCAATCCGCTGGCGCACGAGATGATCAAGCTGCTGGTCTCGGCCCCGGTCCAGACCGGCATGGCCAAGGAGATGGGCAACGGTCCGGTCAACACCAAGGTCGACGTCAACATGCCGGCACTGCGCATGGCGCCGGTCGGCGAGCGCGCCAAACTGGTGATCGCCCCCGATTGGGACGCGATCAACGCCCAGCGTGAAGAGTGGACCAAGCGCTGGAACCGCGAAGTGGAGCGCTGATCCGGCGTGCGCCATCCAATCTACCTCTTTCGCCACGGCGAAACTGCGTGGAACGCTGAGCGGCGTGCCCAGGGGCATCTCGACTCGCCGCTGACGGAGGCGGGCCGCGGCCAGGCCCGTGCGATGGGTGAGACGCTGGTGCAGGAGCTGCGGCTGGCCGGCTACGAACCGTCGGCCGTCATCGTGCGCGCGAGCCCGCTCGGCCGTGTCCGGGAGACGCTGGCGATTGCGGCTGCGGCAGCGGGGCTGTCGCACGATGATCAATGCTTCGATCATCGCCTGCGCGAGATGAGTTGGGGCGAGTGGGATGGCCTCAACGGCGCCGAGATCGAGGCGCGTTGGCCGGGAGCCATGGCGGCGCGGCGGCTCGATCGTTGGCACTACCAGCCGCCGGGTGGCGAGAACTATGCCATGGCGGTCGAGCGCGCTCAGCCGGCGCTTGAGGAAATCGCCGTGTTGGCTGCCGAGCGGCCGGTGGCATTGTTTGCGCATGGCGGCATTGGCCGCGTGCTGCGCGGCCTGTTCCTGCGTGTCCCGGACACCGAAATCCTGGACATGGACCAGCCACAGGACGCCTTTTACCGCCTCCATCAGGGCACCGCCGCGCGTATTGGCACGCAGGCCGGCGCCTGATGGCCTTTCTCACGCTCGAGAAACTGACGAAGAAGTTCGGCACGCACCTCGCCGTCGACGGGCTCTCGCTCGACGTCGAGAAGGGCGAGTTCATCGCCCTTCTGGGCCCGTCGGGCTGCGGCAAGACCACGACCTTGCAGATGATCGCGGGCTTCGTCGATCCCACGGCAGGCGCGATCCTTCTGGAAGGCCGTGATCTCCTGGCGATAAAGCCGGCCAAGCGCGGCCTCGGCATCGTGTTCCAGAGCTACGCGCTCTTTCCCCATATGACCGTGGCGGAGAACGTGGCGTTCGGTCTCGAAATGCAAGGCGTGGCGGCAGCCGAGCGCACCAGGCGAGTCGCCGAGACCTTGGAGCTTGTGGGTCTCGGGGCTTTCGCGGCTCGTTTCCCGCGCCAGATGTCGGGCGGCCAGCAGCAGCGCGTGGCGCTCGCCCGTGCGCTGGTCATTCGGCCGAACATCCTGCTGCTCGATGAGCCACTCTCGAACCTCGACGCCAAGCTGCGCGAGGAAATGCAGATCGAGCTGCGCCAGATCCAGCGCACCGTCGGCACCACCACCATTCTGGTGACCCACGATCAGGCCGAAGCGATGGCGCTCAGCGACCGCATCGTGGTGATGAACCAGGGCCGCGCCGAGCAGATCGGCCCCCCGCATGAAGCCTACGAGCGGCCGGCGACGCCGTTCGTCGCGAACTTCCTGGGCAAGACCAACCTGGTGAACGGTACGACCGTGCGGCCGGAGAAGATTTCCTTCGGCGCGTCGGGCCTCGCCGGCAAGGTTCGGACCCGGATATTCCAGGGCAATCACTGGCTCTACCAGGTCGATACCGACAGCGGCCTGCTGACGGTGATCCGCCAGAACACCGGTGAGTCTATGCCGGTCGAGGGCGCTCAGGTGCATATCGTGTGGAGCACGGCGGCGTGAGAGCCGCGCCTTATCTCCTCAGCCTGCCGGCGCTGCTGCTGTTCGCTGGCGTCGTGGTCGTGCCGCTCGCAATGACGGTGCTGCTCTCGTTCCATGACTGGGGCCAGTACAAGGGCATCGAGCCGGTCTTCATCCTGAAGAACTGGCGTGAAGTTCTGACTGATTCGTATTTCCACGAAATGTTCTGGCGAACATTTCGAATCGCCTTCTTCGTCACGCTGCTCGCTGCCTTGCTCGGCGCGCCTGAGGCCTACATTCTCAACCGCATGCGCAGCCCGTGGCGCGGCCTCTTCCTGCTGGTGATCCTGGGGCCGCTCCTGATCTCGGTCGTGGCGCGTACCCTGGGCTGGGCGCTTCTGTTCGGCGGCAATTCGGGGCTGGTGAACAAGGCGCTGATGTCTACAGGCCTGATCTCCGCGCCGCTGCCCTTCATGTTCACCGAGACCGGCGTCGTGGTGGCGCTGGCCCACGTGCTGATGCCCTACATGGTGCTGGCAGTGTGGGCGGCCTTGCAGCGGCTCGATCCGCAGATCGAGAATGCCGCTGTGGCGCTGGGGGCTGGGCCCTTCACCGTGCTGCGCCGGATCGTGCTGCCGCAGGTGATGCCCGGTATTCTTTCGGGCGCCATCATCGTCTTTGCACTGGCCGCCAGCGCCTTTGCGACACCCGCCATCATCGGGGGCCGCCGGCTCAAGGTCGCATCGACGCTGGCCTACGACGAATTCCTGAACACGCTCAACTGGCCGCTGGGGGCGGCCGTGGCGTTGCTGCTGCTGGCCGCGCTGGTCGCGATCGTGGTTGGTGCCAGCCGGTTGGTCGAGCGTCGCTATGCGCAGGTGTTCGGATGAGCCGCAACGGTCCGATCGCCCTCGCATTCCACACGCTGTTCGTCACCTTCATGCTGGCGCCGATCCTGGTCGTCTGCTGGGTTGCGTTCACGCCCGAAGGATTCCTGTCGTTCCCGACCGACAACTGGTCGCTGCGCTGGTTCTATGCCATTGCGCGCTACCCGGAGTTCGTCTCGGCCTTCTGGCGGAGCCTCTGGCTGGGGGCGTTGTCGTCGGCCATTGCCGTTGGCATCTCGGTGCCGGCCGCACTTGCCATCGCCCGCTATCGCTTCCCGGGACGCGAGGCGATGACGACCTTGTTCATGTCGCCGCTGATGATCCCGCACATCGTGCTGGGCATTGCCTTCCTGCGCTTCTTCACCCAGATCGGCTTGGGCGGCACCTTCGTCGGGCTGGTGCTGGCGCATATCGTGATCGTGCTGCCCTTCGCGCTCCGCCTCACGCTCGCCTCCGCGATCGGCCTGGATCGCTCCATCGAGCATGCCGCGATTTCGCTCGGCGCCTCGGAAGGGGTCGTCCTGCGCCGTATTACCTTGCCGCTCGTGCTGCCGGGGTTGGCCAGCGGTTGGGCACTCGCGTTCATTAATTCCTTCGACGAGGTCACGATGACCGTATTCATCGCCGCACCCGGCACCGAAACCCTGCCGGTGCGCATGTTCCACTACATCCAGGACAATATCGATCCGCTGGTGACCTCGGTCTCGGCCTGCGTCATCGCCATCACGGTGCTGGCGCTGGTGGTGATGGACCGCGCCTATGGGCTGGAACGGCTTCTGGTGGGAAGGAGCGGCGGGCATGGCCGCTAGCGATTACGACGTCGCCGTCGTGGGCGGTGGGCTGGTCGGCGTTGCCACCGCCTGGGGCCTGGCGCGCGAGGGATGTCGCGTCGTCGTGCTCGACGAAGGCGACCGCGCCGTGCGTGCAAGTCGCGGCAACTTCGCGCTGGTGTGGGTGCAGAGCAAGGGCCTTGGCCTGCCCGAGTATGCCGGCTGGACGATCCGGTCCTCCAATGCCTGGGGCGGTTTTGCGCAGACGCTGAAGGAGGAGACCGGTCTCGACGTCTCCTTCCAGCGTCCTGGCGGCTTTCATCTCGCCTTGTCGGAGAGGGAACTCGAAGCGCGCGCCAACGTCCTGAAGCGCCTGCACAACCAGCCTGGCATCGCCGACTACAAGACCGAGATCATGGACCGCAGCCAGGTTGCCAAGATGCTGCCCGACATCGGTCCCGAGGTGGTGGGCGGGAGCTTCTGTCCGCTCGATGGGCATGTGAATTCGCTCCGCCTCTACCGCACGCTGCACACCGCGATCAACGCACGCGGCGTCACCTACCTGCCGAGCCAGCGCGTGGAGAACATCACCCGCGAGGGCGGGGAGTTTCGTCTCACCACGGCGAAGGGAGAGATCCGTGCGGCCAAGGTGGCGCTGGCCGCCGGTAACGCCAACATGCACCTGGCACCGATGGTCGGCCTCGAAGCGCCGATGAAGCCGGAACGCGGCCAGATCGTCGTCACCGAGCGGCTGCGGCCCTTCCTCAATCATCCCGTGGTCACCTTGCGCCAGACCGACGAGGGCACGGTGATGATCGGTGACTCCAAGGAAGAGAGCGTCGATCCTAGCGGCCTCACCCTGGGTGTCGGCGCCACCGAGGCCGAGCGCGCGGTACGCATGTTCCCGCTGCTGGCCAACGTCAACGTGGTGCGCACCTGGAGCGCCATCCGCGTCATGACCCAGGACGGCTTCCCGATCTACGACGAGTCCGAGACCCATCCCGGCGCCTTCACCGTGTGCTGTCATTCCGGCGTCACGCTGGCCGCCAATCACGCGCTCACCATCGCGCCGATGATCGCTCGCGGCGCTCTCGACACATCCCTGGTCGCGCCCTTCAGCGCACGGAGGTTCCATGTTCAAGCGGCTGGCTGACACGGGGGCGCGCGTTGCGATCACCGTCGACGGCAAACAGGTCGCGGCGCGAGCCGGCGATACGGTGGCCGCGGCCTTGATCGCCGCCGGCATCGATCATTGCCGCACGTCGCCGGTTTCCGGGGCACCGCGCGCGCCCTATTGCCTGATGGGCGTCTGCTTCGAGTGTCTCGTCACCGTCGATGGCGTCGGCAGCCGCCAGGGCTGCCTCGTGCCGGTGCGCGAGGGCATGGCAGTCGAGACCCAGATCGGCAAGCGCGAGGCCGGACGATGACCAAGGCGTCCGATCTCAACTCTTCCTACGATCTCGTCGTGATCGGCGGCGGCCCGGCTGGCCTTGCTGCGGCGGCGATGGCGGCGCGCGCCGGCCTTTCGACCGTACTGCTCGACGAGAATCCCGGTGTCGGTGGCCAGATCTATCGCGCCATTACTTTCAGCCCCGTCAAAGACCGCGCGATCCTGGGGGAGGACTATTGGGCCGGTGCGGATTTGGCGGCCGAGGCCCAGGCAAGCGGCGCGCTGATCGTGAACGGCGCCACGGTCTGGAGCCTCGATCCCGCGCGTCTGGTTGGCGTTTCGATCGCGGGACAAGCACGGCTGATCCAGGCCGGCCGGGTGATCATTGCCACGGGCTCGCTCGAGCGGCCTTTCCCCATTCCCGGCTGGACGCTGCCCGGCGTGATGAGCGCGGGCGGCGCGCAAACGGCGCTGAAGGCGCAGGGCCTCGTGCCGAATGGCAGGACGGTGCTGGCCGGCGGCGGTCCGCTGCTGTGGTTGCTGGCGGCACAGATCCTGCGGGCCGGCGGCAAGATCGACGCGATTCTCGATACCATGCCCCGGCGCAACTGGCTGCGCGCGGTCGCCCATCTGCCGGATTTCGTGCTGTCGCCGTATTTCGCCAAGGGCCTGAAGCTGTTGCGCGAGGTCAGGGCAAAGGTCCGGGTGATTCGAACCGATCGCCTGGAAGCCGTGGGCGACGACAGGCTGCGCGAGGTCGTGTTCGACGTGGGCGACGAGGAACGCCGGATGCCGGCAGATCTTCTGTTGCTGCACCAGGGCGTCGTGCCCAACGTCAATCTCGCGATGGCCGCGGGCCTCGCGCACGCCTGGAACGATCGCCAGATCTGCTTCGAACCGGTGCTGGACGAATGGTTCACCAGTTCGGTGCCCGGTATCGCCGTGGCCGGGGACGGCGCGGGAACTGCGGGCGGAACGGCGGCGGTCGAACGCGGGCGCATTGCCGCCATCGCTGCCATCCGCGCGCTCAAGCCCGAGGCCCCTCTGCCGGATGCCCAGGTCATCCGCCAGAAATTGCAGCGCGAGGAGATGGGCCGTCCCTTCCTCGACTGGTTGAACCGCCCCGCCGATGCGTTCCGCCAACCCGAGGGCGAGACGATCGTCTGCCGCTGCGAGGAAGTGACGGCCAAGCAGGTGCGCGACACTGCCGATCTCGGCTGCGAGGGGCCCAACCAGATGAAGTCGTTCCTGCGCTGCGGCATGGGCCCGTGCCAGGGAAGGCTCTGCGGCCTCACCGTCACCGAGCTGATCGCGGCGCAGCGCGGCACGACGGCGGCGGATGTCGGCTACTACCGTCTGCGCCCGCCGGTGAAGCCGATCACCCTGGCTGAACTCGCCTCGCTGCCGATCGCCGAGGCCGAGCGCAAGGCCGTGGAGCGCTGACGATGCGCACCGCCGACGTCGTGATCATCGGCGGCGGCATCCATGGCTGCTCGACGGCGCTGCATCTGGCCCTGCGCGGCCTGAGGCCGATCCTGATCGAGAAGGACTATGCCGGACGCCACGCCTCGGGCGTGAATGCGGGCGGCGTGCGCCAGCTCGCGCGCGACATTGCCGAGATCCCGCTGTCGATTTCCTCGATGGGCCTGTGGGAGCAGATCGAGGAACTGGTCGGTGACGATTGCGGCTTCGAGAGCCATGGCACGGTGCTGGTGGCCGAGAACGAAGATGAACTCGCAAGTTTCCGCGCCCGCGTCGAAGATCTCCGCTTGCGCGGCTTCACGCATGAGGAACTGATCGATCGTATCGAATTGAAGCGCCTGGTGCCGGCGGTGGCGGATCACTGCCCGGGTGGCGTGGTCTCGCGCCGCGACGGCGCCGCCGATCCCTTCCGCACGACGCAGGCCTTTCGCCGGCGCGCCATCGAGAAGGGCGCTGAAGTGCTCGAAGGCGTCGCCGTGACAGGCCTGTCGAAAGTCGGCGCCAACTGGCGCGTGGACACCAGCGCCGGGCCGATCGAAGCGCCCAAGGTGGTGAATGCGGCCGGTGCCTGGGCCGACCGGATCGCGGCCATGCTGGGCGAGCCGGTGCCGCTCACCGTCGTGGCGCCGATGCTGATGGTGACCAGTCGTGTGGAGCCGTTCATACAGCCGGTCGTGATCCTGCGCGGGCGGAAA
Source organism: Reyranella massiliensis 521 (assembly GCA_945862125.1). Lineage (GTDB taxonomy): Bacteria > Pseudomonadota > Alphaproteobacteria > Reyranellales > Reyranellaceae > Reyranella > Reyranella massiliensis_A. The sequence goes on along the minus strand of CAMAYC010000017.1, from coordinate 10,100 downwards.
CTCTCCTTCAAGCAGCGAGACAACGGCACCGTGGTGATCGGTGGCGGCCATCTGGCGACGCCCTATCGCGACCGCAACGAAACCGTGCTCGACTGGGACAAGCTCGCAATCAGCGCACGAACGGTTTGGGAGCTGTTCCCTGCGATGCGCGCCGCCACCATCGTGCGTGCCTGGGCCGGAATCGAAGCCTACATGCCCGACGGCATTCCCGTGGTCGGGCCAAGCTCGACCTCCGAGGGTGTCTATCACCAGTTCGGCTTTTCGACTCACGGCTTCCAGTTGGGCCCGGGCACCGGCGCCATGATGGCCGAGCTGGTGGCGACCGGATCGACGAATACGCCGATCGATGGGCTCGAGATCGAGCGCTTTCTCAAAGCCTGACACGGCGCCAGTCGTAGCCCAACCGGGGGAAATGCACGGCGACATTGCCGACGACAGGGTCGTCTCGCAGCAGGGCGATCTCCTGTGCGTCGATGAAGATCACCTCGCCCTCGACCCAGTCCCTGGCATTGTCGGCCGGCCGCACGCGGGCGCGCGCGCCGGGTTGGGGATCACCCTCCTGCGGCTGCGACGGCCGGGGTGTCGCGGGCTCGGCGGCACGGGCTTCTGCCAAGGCCGTGTCGGCGTCGATGTCGGTGCGCTGTCCATGGCCGATGGTGGCCATGCGGTCGCGCCAGGCGATCAGCTTCGGATAGGGATCGAATACGGCCCGGCAATCGATGTGCCGGCCGCGATAGAACCAGACGACGTGGTAGGCGGCGAAGTCGGCGATGCAGGGCTGGGCGCCCAACAGATAAGGCCGTCCGTCGGCCAGCATGTCGGCCAGCCATTTGATCTGCGGCGTCACGAGATGAAGGTTGCGCAGCGCGGCCGCCCGCACCGCCTCGATCGAGGGCGTCGGCAAGCCGTGCAGGCGGGCGCGGTCCTCGTGCAGGCCTGGAGGCATGTGATCGGCGTTGATGCCCGAGACATAGAGTGCTGTCGGACGCATGAACTGCTGTTCGGCCCAGCGCGTCAGCGCCTCGTCGGCACCGGCGGTCGCGGCGGGATACAAAGTGGGCGAGGGCACGCACCGTTCCAGCTCGCGCGCGATCAGGTTGGTGTCGCACCAGATGTCGGCGCCTTCCTGCAGGACCGGCGTGCGGCGATAGCCGCCGGTCAGCGGCTCCAGCTTGGGCTTGGGCGCGATCGGCGGGATTTCCACGCCGCGCCATGCCAGGCGCTTGAAGCCCAGCATCAGCCGTGCCTTCTCGGCGAAGTTCGAGAAGTCGTAGTGGTGGAGGATCAGGCTACTCACGCCGCCTTCAACACACCGTCGTCGGCTTCGAGGGGCAGCGCGTTCCAGTTGCGCGACACCACCCAGTCGGGCCGCGGGTTGGGGCCGAGCTGCGGCTTGTTGGCGACGGTGTTGCACGAGACATAGATGTGCCAGCGGTCGTCGGCCGAGAGATTGTGGCCCGAGGCGTGCAGCACGTTGCAATGGAAGAGCACCGAGGTGCCGGCGCGGCCGGTGACGGCGACGGGCTCGGGCGAACTCTTCAATATCTCGATCATGCGTTGCTTGGGCATCGCCCAGAACTTGTACGAAGTCGACTCGTCGTAGACCGGCTCGATGCGGCCGAGCTTGTGGCTGCCCGGAATGAGATAGAGCGCGCCGCCCATCTCGGTGGTGTCGGTCATCATCACGTTGAAGGTCGCCATGTCGGGCCGCGCGCAGCCGTCGCGCATCCACGAGCCATAGTCCTGGTGCCACTGCCAGACCGTGCCCTCGATCGCGGGCTTGGTGTTGATCTTGGTGTGATAGACGTAAACCGCGTCGTCCTTCAGCACCTGGCGCACCGGCTGCAGCAGCCGCGGCGTGCGGACCAGGGCATGGAATGGCCTGGAGCGTGTCGGCCCGTCGTTCTCGTGGACGCGGAAGATGGTGCGGACGCCGCCGGTATGCTCGCGCACCACCTCGTCGCCCTCGACCTGGCTCAGCCGCGCCACTTCGCGACGCAGAATGGCCACCTCGTTGCGCGAAAACAGATCGGGAAAAACCAGGAATCCGTCCCGATCGAACTGTTCCAGCTGCTGGGCGCTCAATTCCATTTGCGCTTCCTCCGATGGCGTGCCGCAAACGCTAACACCGCTGGCTTGCCGCCGCAAAGACGGTCAAAATCGGGGCCTAGCGGGAGAGAACGGCAATGAACGGCGCTGTGAACATCGATGACCTGCGCAAGCTCGCGAAGAAGCGGCTGCCCAAGATCGCCTACGACTTCATCGAGGGCGGCACCGACGACGAGGTCGGTCTCGTCACCAACGAGCAGGCGTTCCGCCAGGCCCGCATCGTGCCGCGCTATCTTGTCGACGTCTCCGTGCGCGACCAGTCGACGACCCTGTTCGGCCGCACCTATTCCAGCCCGATCGGCATCGCGCCGACCGGTCTCGCCGGCCTGTTCCGCCACGGCGCCGACCTGATGCTGGCCGAGGCTGCACGCGACGCCAACGTGCCTTTCATCATGTCGGGCTCCAGCACCGGCTCGATAGAAGATCTCGGCAAGCTCGCGCCCGACCATGGCTGGTACCAGCTCTATTCGGCCAAGGACCCGGCCGTCTCCGAGGACCTCATCAAGCGCTCCGCCGACGCCGGCCTGCGCACGCTGGTCTTCACCGTCGACGTGCCCGAGGGCTCCAACCGCGAACGCAACACGCGCAACGGCTGGGGCCGTCCGCTGAAGCTTACCTGGAAGACCAAGTTCGATGCCCTGATGCATCCGGCCTGGATGATGCAGTGGCTGAAGCACGGCACGCCCTACTTCTCCAACTGGGCCAAGTATGTCGGCCCCGATGCGACGGCCGACAAGGTGGCGGACCTCGTTGCCTACCAGAATCGCGCGCCGATGACCTGGAAGCATGTCGAGCGCTACCGTGAACTCTGGAAGGGCAACTTCGTGCTGAAGGGGATCATGCATCCCGACGACGCCATCCGCGCCCATTCGCTGGGGGTCGATGGCATCATGGTGTCGAACCACGGCGCCCGTCAGCTCGATATTGCGCCGTCGCCGCTGGAAGTGCTGCCGGCGATCCGCGACGCGGTCGGCGACAAGATGACGGTGATGTTCGACGGCGGCATCCGCCGCGGCATGGATGCGATCGTGGCATTGTGCATGGGCGCCAAGTTCGTGTTCGTCGGCCGTCCGACGCTCTACGGCGTAACGGCGGGCGGCGTGGCCGGTGCCACCAAGGCGCTGCAGATCTTCAAGCGCGAGATCGACATCACCCAGGCCCAGATCGGCGCGCCCACCATCGCCGATCTCGGGCCGCAGTTCCTGATGTGGAAGGATGTGGAGGATCTGCGCCGCAACAAGCGGTGAGCGTAGCTCACCGCGGCGGCGTATAGCGCTGCAGGGAGCTATGCGTTTTGCCGACGTAGTCGGCAAAAGCGCTGAGCGACCGAAGCGCGGGCGCCGCGCAGCGCAGAAAATATCTCGGTGCTGATACACGGGGCGTGACCCCTCCGTCGGCTGGCGGCTTGTTTACAAGCCGCGTGACGCCGACACCTCCCCTTGGCGGAGTCCGCCAAGGGGAGGGAGTTACAACGGCTACTGCACGACCTCGAACAGGCCGGCGGCGCCCATGCCGCCACCGATGCACATGGTCACGACGACGTTCTTGGCCTTGCGGCGGCGGCCCTCGATCAGGGCGTGGCCGGTGCAGCGCGCGCCGGTCATGCCGAAGGGATGGCCGATCGAGATCGAGCCGCCGTTGACGTTCAGCTTCTCGTTGGGAATGCCGAGCTTGTCGCGGCAATAAATGACCTGGACCGCGAAGGCCTCGTTCAGCTCCCAGAGGTCGATGTCGTCCATCTTGAGGCCGAAGCGCTTCAGCAGCTTCGGGATCGCATAGACCGGGCCGATGCCCATTTCGTCGGGCTCGCAGCCGGCCACGACCAGGCCCTTGTAGATGCCGAGCGGCTTCAGGCCGCGCTTGGCGGCCTCGGCGTCGCTCATGATCACCGACGCCGAGGCGCCGTCCGAGAGCTGGCTTGCGTTGCCGGCGGTGATCCACTTGTCGGGACCGGCGACCGGCTGCAGCTTGGCCAGGCCCTCGATGTTGGTGTCGGGACGGTTGCCCTCGTCCTTGGCGAGCTTCACCGTCTTCTTGCTGGTCTCGTTGGTGTTCTTGTCGGTGACCAGCATCGTGGTTTCCATCGGCACGATCTCGTCGTCGAACTTGCCGGCCTGCTGGCCCGCCGCGGTGCGGAGCTGGCTCTGCAGCGAATACTCGTCCTGGGCCTCGCGGCTGATCTTGTAGCGCGCCGCCACCGTGTCGGCGGTGGTGATCATGGCGTGATAGATGCCCGGCACGTGCTCCTGCACCCAGGGATTGATCAGGCGGTTCTTGTTGCCGCCCGGCGGGCCCTGCACCAGCGACACCGACTCGAGGCCGCCGGCGATCATCACCGGCACCTTGTCGACCAGCACGCGCTGGGCCGCCATCGAAATAGTCTGCAGGCCCGAGGAGCAGAAGCGGTTGACCGTGACGCCCGAGACGCTGACCGGGGCGCCGGCACGCATCGCCGAGACGCGGGCGACGTTGGAGCCGGTCGTGCCTTCGGGCGCGGCGCAGCCCAGGATCACGTCCTCGACGTCGCCGAGGTCGAGCTTGGCGCGCTCGGCGGCATGCTTGATGACATGGGCGCCCATGTCGGCGGCATGGGTGTCGTTGAACACGCCGCGGAAAGCCTTTCCGATCGGGGTGCGGGCGGTGGAGACGATGACGGCATCAGCCATTGGATTTTCCTTCCCTCAAACTCGAATTGATCAAACGGTAGAGAACTTCTTGCCTTCCTGCACCAGCTTCTTCAGCAGCGGGGCAGGCTCCCAGAACGGGTCGCCGGAGGCGTCGCGATACTTGAGCAGCGCGTCGTGGATGGTTTTCAGGCCCACGACGTTGTCGGCCCACCACATCGGGCCGCCGCGATAGACCGGCCAGCCGTAGCCGTTGACCCAGATCACGTCGATGTCGAGCGCGCGCTGGGCCATGCCTTCTTCCAGGATCTTGGCGCCCTCGTTCACCATCGGGTAGAGCGCGCGCTCCAGGATCTCCTGGTCGGAGATGGCGCGGCGCGTGATGCCGAGCTTCTTCGACGTCTCCTCGATGATCTTCTCGACCTCGGGATCGGGGATCGGCGTGCGGTCGGGCAGATTGTACTTGTAGTAGCCGGCGCCGGTCTTCTGGCCGAAGCGTCCGAGCTCGCAGATCGCGTCGGCGACGTAGCCGGTGTAGCGCACGTTGCGCTTTTCCTTCTCCTTCTTGCCCTGGCGGATGCGCCAGCCCACGTCGTTGCCGGCGAGGTCGCTCATGGCGAAGGGGCCCATCGGGAATCCGTAGTCGTAGACCACCTTGTCGATCTGCTGCGGGAGCGCGCCTTCCTCCATCATGTAGGCCGACTGGATGCCCCGCATGCGCAGCATGCGGTTGCCGACGAAGCCCTCGCAGACGCCGACGAGGACCGGGATCTTGCCGATCTTCTTGGAGAAGGACATGACGGTAGCAATGACGTCCTTTTCGGTGGCCTTGCCGCGCACGTTCTCCAGCAGCTTCATGACGTTGGCCGGCGAGAAGAAGTGCATGCCGATCACGTCGCCCGGCCGCTTGGTGTAGGAGGCGATCTGGTTGACGTCGAGGCCGGAGGTGTTGGTGGCCAGGATCGCGCCGGGCTTCGCCACCTCGTCGAGCTTCTTGAAGACGGCTTCCTTCACTTCCATGGTCTCGAACACCGCCTCGATCACGAGGTCGACGTTCTTGAGGTCGTTGTAATCGAGCGTCGGGGTGATCAGCGCCATGCGCTTTTCGACGTCCTCGGCCTTCATGCCGCCGCGCTTGGCGGTGTTTTCGTAGTTGGTGCGAATCGTCTTCAGGCCGCGGTCGAGCGCCTCCTGCGAGGTCTCGAGCATCGTGACCGGCACGCCTGCGTTGGCGAAGTTCATGGCGATGCCGCCGCCCATGGTGCCGGCGCCGATGATGCCGCCGGTCTTGATCTGGCGCTGCGGCGTGTCGGACGGCACGTCCTTCACCTTGGCCGCCTCGCGCTCGGCGAAGAAATAGTAACGCTGCGCCGCGGACTCCGAAGAGGTCAGCAGCTCGACGAAGAGCTCGCGCTCGCGCTTCATGCCATCGTCGAACGGCAGCTCGACGGCGGCCTGCACCGTCTTGATGATGTTCCACGGCGCCTTGAAGCCGCGCGCCTTGCGGGCGATTGCCTTCTCGGTTTCCTTGAACAGGTCGGGTGATTCCAGCGTCGCGGTGAGGTCGCGGACACGACGCAGCGGCGCCTTCTGCGCCAGCAGCATCTCGGCGTGGGCAACGGCGCCTTTCAGCAGGTCGTCCTCGACGATGGCATCGACGATGCCGCGGCTCTTCGCCTCCGGCGCCGGGATGTGGCGGCCCGAGAGGATGGCGTCGAGCGCATACTTGGCGCCGGTGAGGCGCGGCAGGCGCTGCGTGCCGCCGGCGCCGGGCAACAGGCCGAGATGGACTTCCGGCAGGCCCATGCGCGTGGTCGGGAGCGCCACGCGATAGTGGGCGCCCAGCGCCGTCTCGAGGCCGCCGCCCAGCGGCGTGCCGTGCAGGGCCGCCACGATCAGCTTGGACGAATTCTCCATGGTGGCGATGACGTCGTTCAGGTTGGCGCCCGACGGCGGCTTGCCGAACTCGCGGATGTCGGCGCCGGCGATGAAGGTGCGGCCGCCGCCGATCAGCACGATGGCGTCGATGTTGGGATCCTGACCGAACGCCTCCACGCCTTCCTTGATGCCGGTGCGCACCGCAGCGGCAAGGGCATTCACCGGCGGATTATTGACCGTGAGGATGCCGATACGCCCCTGGATGGAGCGAAGGACTGCGTCGGACATGGGTGTCTCTTTCCCTATGAAGGCTGTTGGTGTTGGTCCCGTCTTAGCACGGATGCAGCGACCGCAAGGCGTTCCGGGATTTCGCGTTGCGGAGGTTCGGGCGCTTCTTTCGAGGGAGACCCCGAGTTTTCCTACCTGTTGCCGCAAGCCGTTGGAAACGCGACGCGAAGAGCCGAAAAGTGACACACGGGATGTGACATTTTCCGGGTCGTCTTGCTCGTTTCATGATCTGCCGGACCGCGAGCCTCTGGCTCGCTCATGATCATGAGCGAGCGAGACGCTCGCGGTCCGTATGAGCATGACGATTAAAGCGAGCCGTCCGGCGTGTCGGCTCGCCGGCCGCTGGGCCGGGCGCGCGTGCGGCCCAGCATGAACATGATCAGGCGTTCGTCGTGACGACGGTAGGTGGCGGTCATGACGCCGTCGCGGAAGACGTAACGGGGAACCCCGGTGCGGGCGAGGGAGTAGCCCCGGTCCAGAAGCTCCTCCTCGCGCAACAGAAGGGCTTTGTCCCAGCGTTCGCGAAACCTTGGATCCGTATCGCGCCAGCGATAGAGCGTGCGCCGGTCGAGCGCCGCGCGCGCCGCCGAATAGCTGACCGAGCCGGTCTTCTCGAGTTCGCGCAGGAAGGTGACGCGGCGGCGCAGGTTGGTGCGCCGGCGCGGTTCGCCGACCCGCGGCGCGGTCCAGAGATACTCGGTGACGTTCTGCGTCGGGCGGTCCATGGAAGTTCTCCTTTCGTTCCTATCTGAGGATAGTAGAAAGGATAGGAAGCGGACGTCAAGGGCGGATTCGGCCTTTGAACTTCCGCGTTCTTCGACGCCAAAGCGGCAAGTGGAGGGGCTTTTACGACTGTATGCCCGCTGCAGCCAGCAGGAGCCAGGTCGCCGTATATGCCGCGACGAAAGTGGCGAGCCAGAAGCCGGCCGCGCGTCCTGCGAAGCGTTGAAGGAGGAAGCCCGCCAGAGGGATCAACTGCTGGGCATGTACGCCGAGGAAATGCGCGGGCCTCACATCTCCGCCCGTCAAGTGCCAGCCGACAAGCGGCAGGCCGATGCCGGCCGGAGGCTGGCTGCCGCCCAACATGAAGCCCGTCACCGTCGCCATCACAAAGGTGAGGCCGAGCCCGACAATGACAGCCTGTGTCGCTACCGGCCGTGGGCGTTCCGCGCCGTGCGAAAAGATCTGCCATGCCAGGAACGCCTGCGTTCCGGTCAGCATGACCGCGGCCACCGCCATCAGGACAAACATTGCCGTACTGAATGCGTCGTCGACATTGTAGTGCGACGAGGAACCCAGGGCGCCCTGGATGGTGATGTAGAGGACCTCGAACAGCGACGTCAGGATCACCGTCCACACCATCGCCCGGTTCGCCCACGAGGTCCGGACATGTTCGGGGAGCAGGCCCATGAACCAGGCCGTCGACAGCGCGAAAAGCGCAGTCGCTGCCATGAACTTGAGCGGCTTGGCCCAGACGCCGACGTCCCGCACCGTGCGCTCGTCGATCGCGCCAAGGACCAGGGCCGGAACCATCAGGCCAAGCATCGTGAATCCGAAGATCGTGAGCGTGCGCTGGCGGCGCATGAACTCCGCCATGAGTTCTCTCGGGGCAAGCCGCGCGACATCGAGCAACTCGACATTCGACAGACTCATCCGGGCCTCCTGTTGACAGCGTCAACAAATATTGACTAGCCTGTAGACGGTGTCAACTATCTGGATGGAAGCAATGGCCACTCAGCGAGAGTCGTTCGATGCCCGATACGGTCCCTGGGCCGTTGTGACGGGCGCCTCGGAGGGGATCGGCAGGAGCTTTGCGACGGCGCTCGCCCGGCGCGGCTTCCATCTCGTGCTGGTGGCCCGACGGCTGCAGGCGCTCGAGGCACTGGCCGAGTCCCTGGCGCGGGAGCACAACAATCAGGTCAAGGTGATCGCGGCCGACCTGTCGACAGCCAAAGGCGTCGCGACGGTGCTCGAAGATACGGCGCGGCATGACGTGGGTCTGGTCGTGTGCGCGGCTGGTTTCGGCACGGCCGGGCCCTTTCTGGCAGGAGACATCGGCGAGGAACTCGACATGCTGCAGGTCAACTGCGGTGCGACGACCGCGCTGAGCTGGGGCTTCGGCCGTCGCTTCGACGCGCGGGGCCGTGGCGGCTTGATCCTGCTGAGTTCGATCGTCGCCTTCCAGGGCGTGCCGCGGGCGGCGCACTACGCCGCCACCAAGTCCTACGTGCAGACTCTCGCGGAAGGACTCCGCATCGAGTGGGCCGACCGCGGGATCGACGTTCTGGCGGTGGCCCCGGGCCCCGTAAGCACGGGATTTGCCAGACGCTCCAAGTTGAGCATGGGGCGGGCAGAAAGCCCCGATGTCGTGGCGCTCGAAAGCCTCAAGGCACTGGGCCGGCGCGGAACGGTTCGGCCGGGCCTGCTGGCCAAGGTGCTGGGGTATAGTCTCGCGATGACGCCGCGGTGGGGACGGATCCGAATCATGGCCATGGTGATGCGCGGGATGACCAAGCATCATGCGACCTGACAGACAGGTCGACGCACGAGAAGGACGGTTTCACGGGTCAGGCAGCATGGCGACAGGCAGACAAAAGTCATTCGACCTGAAGGAGGCCTGCGTCCGGGCCGCGCGCGAAGTGATCGCGGAACGGGGCATCGAGGCGCTGAGCATGCGCGACGTGGCGCGCAAACTGGGCATTTCGCATCAGGCGCCCTACCGGCATTTCGAGAGTCGCGATCATCTGCTGGCCGAGATCATGCGCCGCTGCTTCGCGGACTTCGCCGATCACCTCGACCGCAGGACGTCGTTCGATGACCCTGCCGGCGGTCACGAGGACATGGGCAGCGCCTACCTTGCGTACGCGGAACGGAAGCCGCTGGAGTACCGTCTGATGTTCGGCACGCCGTGGCCGGAACCCGCGCAGCATCCCGAATTGGTGAGGTACGCGGTTCATGCCTTCGACATCCTGCGCAACAGCCAGCGGGCGAAGTACGGCGATCGCCCGGCGCAGTACGCAAGGGCGGACCTGGACGCGCTGTTCATCTGGTCGGCCCTGCATGGCCTGGCCAGCATCATGCAGGCCAATGTAATGCAGCACCTCGTGCTGGCGCCGGAGGTCATTCCCCGTCTCAAGGCGGACTTGATGGGCAAGATCGATGCTGCCCTGGCGGTGGCGCCGCAGGCTGGAAGCAAGCCGA
>CAMAYC010000016.1 GCA_945862125.1 Reyranella massiliensis 521 | reverse complement strand
AGGCCGCGCGAGCACGCGTCGCCGAACTGCTGGAACTGGTGGGGTTGCGGCCCGACCATATCCGGCGATATCCGCACGAATTCTCCGGCGGCCAGCGCCAGCGCCTGGCCATCGCGCGCGCGCTCGCGGTCGAGCCCAGGCTGATCGTCGCCGACGAACCGGTATCGGCACTCGACGTGTCGATCCAGGCGCAGGTCATCAACCTGATGGGCGAGTTGCAGAAGCGCTTCGGCCTCTCCTATATCTTCATCAGCCACGATCTCGCGGTCGTGAAGCACATCGCCGACCGCATCGCCGTCATGTACCTCGGCAAGATCGTGGAGACGGCAAGCACCGACGAGCTCTTCCGCAACCCGCGCCATCCCTACACGCGGGCGCTGCTGTCGGCCGTGCCGGTGCCCGATCCCGGATTGACGCGCGACCGCACGCTTCTGGAAGGCGATATTCCCAGCGCGACCCGGCCACCGCCGGGCTGCCGCTTCAATACCCGCTGCCCGTTCGTCCGCGAGTCCTGCCGCGTCGACGTGCCAGTGCTCCTCGACGACGGCACGGGACATGCTACGGCCTGCCCGTGGTGGCCCGAACTTCCGGCCGCACCACCCTTGATCGCGCAGGGCGGGACAGCCCAGGATCGGGCCCGGTTGGCGCGCCTGCAGGCGGCATTCGTTTCTACTCATAGGGAGGCATCATGAGACAGACCATCCGGCGCGCCGCACTGGCCGTCGCGCTCTCGACCATTGCACTTTCAGCCGGCGGCGCGCTGGCCCAGACCAACCTGCGCATCGGCCTGGCCGAGGATCCCGACGTGCTCGACCCGTCGCTGGCGCGCACCTATGTTGGTCGCATCGTCTTCGCCTCGATCTGCGACAAGCTGTTCGACATCGACGAGAAGCTCGCCGTCGTGCCGCAGCTTGCCCTCAGCCACGAGACCTCGGCCGACGGCAAGACCGTCACCATCAAGCTACGCCCCGGTGTGAAGTTTCACGACGGCGAGATCTTCGACGCCGCGGCGGCCAAGTACAGCCTCGAGCGCCACCTCAACATGAAGGGCTCGTTCCGCAAGCCCGAGATCTCCGCCATCGACAGCATCAACGTGGTCGATCCGGCAACCATCAAACTGAACCTCAAGGCGCCCTTTTCGCCGCTGCTGGCCCAGCTCACCGACCGCGCCGGCATGATGGTCTCGCCCAAGGCGGCCGAAGCGGCCGGCGACAAATTTGGCCTCAAGCCAGTCTGCGCCGGTCCCTACAAGTTCGTCGAGCGCGTCCAGCAGGACCGCATCGTGGTCGAGAAGTTTGCCGACTACTGGAACAAGGACAATGTCTTCGTCGACAAGATCACCTATCTGCCGATCGTCGACGGCACGGTGCGCCTGGCCAACCTGCGCTCCGGCGGCCTCGACCTGATCGAGCGGGTGCTCGCCACCGACATCAAGACGGTGCGAGACAATCCCAAGCTGAAGCTCAGCAAAGCGACGTCGCTGGGCTATCTCGGGCTCACCATCAATCTTGCCAACGGCGACAAGGCCAACACGCCGCTCGCCAAGGATCCGCGCGTCCGCCGCGCGCTCGAGCTCAGCATCGATCGCGAAGCGCTGAACCAGGTGGTGTTCAACGGCGAGTTCGTGCCGGGCAACCAGTGGGTCAGCCCGCAGAATCCGTACTATCAGCAGGCCTTCCCCGTGCCCAAGCGCGACATTGCCAAGGCCAAAGCGCTGATGAAGGAAGCCGGCGTCACCGGCCCGCTCACCCTCGACTTCATGGTGCCCAACGGCCCCGAAACGCGCGCCGTCGCCGAGGTCGTGCAGTCGATGGCGGCGGAAGCCGGCTTCGACCTGAAAATCCGCGTCACCGAATTCGCCACGTCGCTGAAGCAGGGCGAGGACGGCGCCTACCAGATCTACCTGATCGGCTGGAGCGGCCGCAGCGACCCCGACGGCAACTCCTTCTCGTTCCAGACCTGCGGCTCGCCGCAGAACAATGCGAAGTATTGCGACAAGGACGTCGATGCCGCGCACCAGGAGGCGCGGACCAAGAGCGACCCGGCCGAGCGCAAGAAGGCCTATGAGAAGGTCGCGGCCAAGTTCCTGACCGAAGGCTCGATCGTCTACCTCTATCACACGCAGGTTCTGGTCGCGCACACCGACAAGGTCGAGGGTTACAAGCAGATGCCCGATGGGCTGGTGCGCGTGATCGGCATCAAGCTCAAATAGCGTGCTCGCCTTCCTTACCCAGCGGCTGCTGCAGATCATCCCGACACTGATCCTGGTGTCGATGCTGATCTTCGGCCTGCAGCAGCTGCTGCCGGGCGACCCGGCGCTGATCATGGCGGGCGAGGAGCGCGATCCGCAGGTACTCGCGGATATCCGCCAGCAGTACCGCCTCGATGAGCCGATCCCGGTCCAGTACCTCTACTGGATCAAGGGTGTGCTGTCGGGGAACCTGGGCGAATCCATGCGGCTGAAAAGCTCCGTGAGCTCGCTGGTGGCCGAGAAGCTGCCGGTAACGCTGCAGCTCGCCGCCATGGCCCTCATCGTGGCGCTGGGCATCGGCATTCCAGCCGGCATCATCTCGGCCGTGAAGAAGGACACCGCCTGGGACTATGGCGCCAACCTCTTCGCGCTGTGGGGCATCAGCACGCCCAACTTCTGGCTGGGCATCCTGATGATCTTCCTGTTCTCGGTGACGCTGGGCTGGCTTCCTGCCTCCGGTTACGTGCGGCTGGGCGAGGATTGGCGGGCGAGCCTGGCCACCACCGTGATGCCGGCCTTCGTGCTGGGCAATGCCATCGCCGCCATCCTGATGCGCCATACGCGGAGCGCCATGCTGCAGGCGATGGGCGCCGACTATGTCCGCACTGCCCGCGCCAAGGGTCTCTACGAGAAGCGCGTCGTGCTGAAACATGCGCTGCGCAACGCCATGACGCCCGTGATCACCCTGGGAGCGCTCGAGTTCGGCACGCTGCTGTCGGGAGCTGTGCTGACCGAGCAGATCTTCACCATTCCGGGCTTCGGCAAGCTGATCGTCGATTCGGTGTTCAACCGCGACTACGCCGTGGTGCAGGGCGTCGTGCTGGTGACCGCCACCACCCACATCACATTGAACCTGCTGGCCGACATTGCCTACGTGCTGGTCAATCCAAGGCTGCGGGGCTGACGATGACGTCCGCCACCCTGCCCGCCACTGCAGCCGTCGCCGCCAGCGAAGAGAACCCGTGGGCGCGGGCCTGGCGGCGCCTGCGCCGGCGCAAGGGCGCCATGCTCGGCCTCGCCATCGTGGCGCTCTTCGTCGTGGTCGCCGTCTTCGCGCCGCTGATCGCGCCCTACGACCCCATCGCCACGAGCTGGAGCGCGGTGCGCAAGGCGCCATCCTGGGCCCATTGGCTGGGCACCGACGAGGTCGGCCGCGACATCCTGAGTCGCATCATCTTCGGCGCCCGCGCCTCGCTCAGCGCCGGCGTGGTCTCGGTCGGCATCGCCGTCGGCATCGGTGTGCCGCTCGGCCTGCTCGCTGGCTATGCCGGCGGCTGGATCGATGCGCTGCTGTCGCGCGTCGTCGATGCCATGCTGGCGGTGCCGTTCCTGATCCTGGCCATCGCGCTCGCGGCCTTCCTGGGGCCGAGCCTGTCCAACGCCATGATCGCCATCGGCGTCACGGCGACGCCAATCATCGTGCGCCTGACGCGCGGCCAGACCCTGGCCGCCCGGGTCGAGGACTATGTCGAGGCGGCGCGTGCCGTCGGCAACCCGCGCTGGCGCATTGCGCTGCGCCACATCCTGCCCAACATCGTGCCGCCGCTGTTGGTGCAGGCTTCGCTCGCCGTTGCCGGCGCCATCATCGCCGAGGCAGCGCTGTCGTTCCTCGGCCTCGGCCAGCAGCCGCCCTCTCCGTCCTGGGGGAGCATGCTCAATTCCTCGCAGCGCTTCATCGCCCAGGCACCGTGGATGGCCTTCTGGCCGGGCTTCGCGATCTTCCTGGCGGTGTTGTCGTTCAACCTGCTGGGCGACGGCCTGCGCGACGCACTCGACCCCCGGCACCGCTGAGGGAAAGCCGATGCCACGTCCGCGCACCGGGTATCCCCGGCACGCGGACGGGCAGGCGACGTCGCATATGTCCCCAAGTGACCCTCCTCCCGCCGGCCGCTCTCCCCCGAGAAGCTACCTGGCCGAAGACAAGGCCCCCCTGCGACGTCCTTTCCCTCTATAGGCTCAGTTCGAGGCGGTTCCACGCGGGAGGCCGGTGGAGTCGAGTTGCAGCTCGACACCCAGCACGGCGGACTCCGGCGCCTCGACCTCGGGCAGCGGCTTGCTCGGATCGACGGCCTTGACCATGCCCACGATCCGCTTCACGCCCGAGCTCGACTCCTCGGAAACCAGCCGGCGCCAGCCCTGCTTCTCCCAGTACTTCACGTCGCCCGGCAGCGCCTGGACGTAGAGCGTATTGGAGCCACGGCCCTCGGCCAGCTTGCGGCAGCGCTCGAGCAGCATCTGCCCGATATTGTGGCCGCGGAAGCGCTGGATGACGGCCAGACGCTCCGGCATGGCGAACGACTGGAACCAGCGGACACGGACGGTGCCGACCGGCTCGTCGCCGACATAGGCGATGACATGGGTGGCGCCGAAGTCGTGGCCGTCGAACTCCTCGGAGTACGGCATGTCGAGTTCGCCGATGAAGCAGGCCGCCCGCACCGCGAAGGCATGCAGCGAGTCTTCCATCTTCATGGCGAGCCTGGTGGTGATGGCCTCGCCGCCGATCGATTGCGCGATTGTGTTCATCTCACATCTCCTCAATTCACGCGTCTTTCGGGCCGCGGGGCGTGTGGGTTGGAAGCGCCGCGCGCTGCCGACTTCTCGAGGATGCCCAGCGCATCCAGGCGGTCTTCCGGCCGGTTCATGACCATCGGCTCGGTGTCGAGCTTCACGGCACCGGCGACCGGCTCCAGTTCGCAATAGACGGCGTAGTATTCGTGGTCGGAGAAGTTGAAGACCCGGTCGTCGACGCGACGGAAACCTTCCTTCTCCATCATCGGCATGTGCCGGCGCTGAAGGTGGAGATAGACCTTGGTGTAGCCCTTGCGCCGGGCGAACTCCTTGCACCAGGCATTGATCTCGTGGTGGATGCCGAGGCCACGGAACGGCCGCAGCACGACGCAGCGCTCGAACTTGCAGAACGACTGGAACCAGCGGAGGCGCATGGATCCGGCCGGCTCGCCGTCGACGTACATGATGACGTGCGAGGCGGTGTAGTCGTTGCCGTCGAACTCCTCGCCATAAGGGCAGGCCTGTTCGCCCATGAAGACGGCGGCGCGCAGCATGTAGCACTGCATGAGTTCATCTGACGTAGATGCAAGCTTGATGGTCACGACGGGGCGGTTGCCCACCCCGACCGGCGTTTGCACGGTCATGTTAGTCCCCCTCGGTCAGTACTCCGTTGTCATTCCGGAAGCGGCGGCCCCCAGCCGTCACCACCGGAACATTTGCCGTCAGTTGCGCGAGTACGTCGGTCACGACAGCTGCTGTCATGCCCTTGGCACCGGCGCGGATCGCCGTCGCCGACACGTTGTCGCGGCGCAGCACGCGCCACGGATAGATCCAGCCGCATTCGTCGCAGATCTGGCGCACGTACATGCCGCCGTTGTCGGTGCCGTGCAGGCCGTGCAGACGCACCCCTGGATATGCCTTCTTGATCTCGGCGATGACGCCCGGGAAGCCCTTCTTGTTGTAGGTCTCGCGGAAGAAGACAACTTCGACGCGGTCCTGCATGCCGGCCTCGGCCACCGCGAGATCGATCAGCACCTTCCGCGTTTCCGGCGGCAGGAACATCCGGCCGGTAGGGAAGTAGTCGACGTTCGAATCGGCCTTGTCGGTCTTCTCGTAGATCTGGAAACCATTCTCCAGCCGCCCGACCCGGATCTCGCCCTTACGCAGGGCATCGGCGTAGATCCTGGGCACGAGGGTCGGATGAATGATGATCTTGTCGAGGCCGCGCTCGTCGAGGGCGCGCCGTATCAGCGCCAGATGGGTATTGTGGAAGGGATTGAACGTGCCGAAGTAGAGGCCGATGCCGCCCTTGGGCGCCATCACCGAGCGGAGATCGGACAACAGGCCGATGCCGAACAGGACCGTGCCGAAGCCGAAGCCCAGGATCAGGAAGGCCTCTCGCGCCACGGGAACACCAGCCGTGCCGAACGATGCCAGGACAATGTTGACCGAGAGGCCGGCCAGCACGTTGCGGTTGGCGTCGCCGATGCCGCGAGCGACCAGGTACAGGCCGAGATACTGGGTGCCCTGTGAGGCGAGCGTGGTGAAGAGTGCGGCTGACGCGAACCCGCCCACCGATGCGACGCCGTCGCGATTCAGGGCCCCTCCCCACAGCATGATCCCGAACACCGCCAGGTTGAACGCGTACTGCGGGATGAACCGCCCAAGCCGACCGGCCGTAATAAATCCAAACTGATTGTTGGCCCACAAGTCAGCCTTGTTGCTGAGCTTGGCGTAGCTCGGCATGAACATCCCGGTGAAGACTGACACGCCGATCAGGGCCGGGTTAGCCCAACTGCCGTGCGCGTATGCATAGCTCAGGTATGAAAGAAGGGCGGCAAACGCCGCCATGCGCGTCGAGGGACTGCGCACGTAGCGGAGAAGCCTGTCGATCGACAGCTTCGTCGTCTCACTGTCTGAGCCAATGACGGCCACAGAAGCACCCTCGCCCGTTACGACCCGTCAATCGGGATATCCACAACAGATAGATTGACTAACGAATACGAGGGCTAAATAAGCGCTTACGGGCCTATACGGCTGGTGAAAAAAGCCGTCTAATACCCTACGATTGAGACAGAAAACGACGTTTCATCCGCAATGATGTAAGATAAACCACGAGGCCTCTGCCAAGTAAACTTTGGGCCGACAACCTTATTGTATCGATTGTTACGATGGTCACGACTCCCCCACGCAAAAACAAAGCTCCGAACATTCTCGGCGATTGGGACGACGTGCGGTTTTTCCTGGCAGTTGCAAAGACCGGAAGCTTCAGCGCCGCCGCCACCCAGCTCAATACCAAGCAGACAACCGTAGGTCGCCGCATCCAGGCGCTGGAGCGCCGGCTGGGCGCCAAGCTGTTCGACCGCCACCGTCACGGCATGGAAGTGACGCCAGCTGCTCGTGGCGTGCTCATGCAGGCCGAATCGATGATGTCGAACGCCACCTCGATCGAGCGGCATCTGGCCGGCCTCGACCGCGAGATGGCCGGCATCGTCCGCGTGGCCGCCACCGAGGGCCTGGCTGCGCAGTGGCTCGTGCCGCGGCTGTCCGAGTTGCGCCGGCTCCATTCCGACATCGTCGTCCAGGTGATCGTGGGTGATCAGGTGCTCGACCTCGCCACCCGCCAGGCCGACCTCGCCATCCGCTTCTTCCGCCCGACGTCCAACCAGCTCGTTGCGGCAAGGGTCGGCCAGTTCAACATGTCGATCTTCGCCGCCCCGGCCTACATCGAGCAGTACGGCCTGCCGCAGCGTCTGGAAGACCTCAACGAGCATCACATCGTCGACCACACCACGCTGCACAGCCTGCCGGCGATGAAGGCGTGGACGGAAGTCGTCGAGCGCAGCGCCAGCGTCGTGCTGCGCACCAACTCATCGCACTCGGCGATGGAAGCGGTGAAGGCGTCGTGGGGACTGTCGGTCTTCCCGAGCTATAGCCGCAAGGGCGAGAATCTCATCGAGGCGCCCATCGACCTCAACATCACCCGCGATATCTGGCTGGTGAGCCACGAGGAAACCAACAAGGGCGCCCGCATCCGCGCCGTGATCGACTACATCCGCGAGAGATTCCACCAGGACGAGCGCGAGTGGTTCAGCCTCTCGCAGCACCGCACGGCGGCGCTGGTCGCATCCTGATCTACAGCGCGGCCTTCAACCGCTTGTAGATCGCCTCGATCTCGGCCTTGTCGCCGGGCTTGTAACCCCAGTTGAGCGTGACGCCGTCGTTGGGACGGCGCGGCATGATGTGGATATGCAGGTGCGGCACGCTCTGCCCGGCCCCCTCGCCGTTGGCCTGCAGCAGGTTCACCCCGTGCGGCTTCAGCTCGCCGATGACAGCCCTGGCCACCTTCTGCGCGGTCCTGGCGACCGCCCCCAGCACCTCGGCCGGAATGACGTCGACCGTCGGCCAATGGCCCTTGGCCACCGCCAGCGCATGGCCAGGGTTGACCGGGTTGATGTCCATGAAGGCGATCGTCGCCTCGTCTTCCAGGAGCTTGAAGCACGGGATCTGGCCCGCGACGATCTTGCAGAAGATGCAGCTTCCGTCGGTGGGATGGCTCATCGCGGACTCTCCAGGATTTCCGTCAGTTGACGCAGGCGCTCGAAGGGCGAGGCATCGGACGACACGATACCGTCCATGGCAACGCCCCGCAGGCGCTGCAGCCCGCGCTGGCCGAACCGCTCACGAAAGGCTTCCACGACCCAGCGCTCGCTCTGGCGGCGGCGGGCTGCGTCCAGGCGGCCCTCCCCCGCCATGTGCTGCCGGTGTTCCTCCAGCGAAGCCATCAGCGCCTCGATGCCGGTGCCGCTGCGGGCCGAGACAGCCAGTGTCCGGAGCGGCCAACCGTGCTGATCCGCCGACGCCAGCGACAGCGCGCCGGCCACGTCGGCCCGCGCCCGCTCCGCCACGCCACCGAGATCGGCCTTGGTGACCGCCACGACATGCGGGATCTCGACGATGCCGGCCTTCATGAACTGCAGCGAATCGCCGGAGCCGGGCTGGACGCAGAACACCACCGTGTCGGCAAAGCCCGCCACGTCGGTCTCGGACTGGCCGACGCCCACGGTCTCGATCAGCACGCGGTCGAACAGCGCGCGCATCAGCACCATGGCCGGCAAGGTCTGGTCGGCGAGCCCGCCCAGCCGCTCGCGCGCCGCCATCGAGCGCACGAACACGCCGTCATCTAGAGCGTCGTGGACGATGCGCACGCGGTCGCCGAGCAGGGCGCCACCGCTGGCCTTGGAGGAAGGATCGACCGCGATCACCCCGACGCTCTTGCCGCCCTGGCGCCAGGCCGCGACCAGGGCCGCGCAAAGGGAGGATTTGCCGACGCCGGGCGGGCCGGTGATACCGACCACGTGGGCCTTCGAGGCGCGCCAGGCCTCGTCGAGCAGGGCCAGGGCCCCGGCACTGTCGCCGTCGCGTTCGAGGTCGACAAGCGCGGCCGCCAGGGCCCGCTTGCCACCGTCACGGAGCGCGGCGAGGGTCATTCCGTCTTGAGCGAACCGCCCAAAGCCGCCTGGGCCGCCGCCAGCCGCGCGATCGGCACGCGGTAGGGCGAGCACGAGACATAGTCGAGGCCGGCCTTGTGGCAGAAGTACACCGAGGCCGGGTCGCCACCGTGCTCGCCGCAGATGCCGAGCTTCAGGCCGGGCTTGACCTTGCGGCCGCGCTCGGTCGCGATCTCGATCAGTTCGCCAACGCCCTCGACGTCGAGCGAGGCGAAGGGGTCTTGTTCGAGGATACCGCGCTGCTGGTACTTCTCCAGGAACGAGGCCGAGTCGTCGCGGCTGAGGCCGAGCGTCGTCTGCGTGAGGTCGTTGGTGCCGAAGGAGAAGAAGTCGGCAAACTCGGCGATGTCGGCGGCCCGCAGGCAGGCGCGCGGCAGCTCGATCATGGTGCCGACGAGATATTCGAGCTTCTCGCCCGACATCTGGCCGACTTCCGACGCGACCTGGTCGACCACCGCCTTCATCAGCTCGAGTTCCTTGGCCGTGGCCACGAGCGGGATCATGATCTCGGGGATCACGGTCTTGCCGTGCTTCTTCTGCACTTCCGCGACCGCCTCGAAGATCGCGCGGGCCTGCATCTCGTAGATCTCGGGATAGGAGATGCCGAGCCGCACGCCGCGATGGCCGAGCATCGGGTTGAACTCATGCAGCTTGTGGGCGCGCTCCTCGATCTCCTTGACGTCGACGCCGAGATCCTTGGCCACGACCTCCATCTCGGCTGGCGTCTTGGGCAGGAACTCGTGTAGCGGCGGATCGAGCAGGCGGATGGTGACCGGGAGGCCGGCCATGATCTCGAACAGTTCGACGAAGTCCTGGCGCTGCATCGGCTGAATCTTGGCCAGCGCCGTGCGACGGCTCTTTTCATCGTCAGCCAGGATCATCTGGCGCACCGCCACGATGCGGTCGCCTTCGAAGAACATGTGCTCGGTGCGGCAGAGGCCGATGCCCTCGGCGCCGAACTTGCGCGCCTGGGCCGCATCTACCGGCGTCTCGGCGTTGGTGCGGATGCCCAAGGTGCGGACCTCGTCGGCCCATACCATCAGCTCGGCGAAGTCGCCGGAAAGCTCGGGTTGCACGGTCGGCACGATGCCCAGGATGATCTCGCCGGTGCTGCCGTCGAGCGTGATGGTCTCGCCCGCCTTCACCACCGTGCCGCGGACGCTGAGCGTCGCAGTCTTGGCGTCGATCCTCACGTCGCCGGCGCCCGCGACACAGGGCTTGCCCATGCCGCGCGCCACGACCGCGGCGTGGCTGGTCATGCCGCCGGTCGAGGTCAGGATACCTTCCGCGGCGTGCATGCCGTGGATGTCCTCGGGGCTGGTCTCGCGGCGCACCAGGATGACCTTCTCGCCCGCCCGCGCCTGCTTCTCGGCATCGTCGGCGGTGAAAACGATCTTGCCCGAGGCGGCGCCAGGAGATGCGGGAAGCCCCTTGGCGATCACCTTGCGGTGGGCCTTGGGATCGAGCGTCGGATGCAGGAGCTGGTCGAGCGAGGCCGGCACGATGCGCGCCACCGCTTCCTTCTTGTCGATCAGCCCGTCGCGCACCATGTCGACGGCGATTTTCAGCGCCGCCTTGGCGGTGCGCTTGCCGTTGCGCGTCTGAAGCATATAGAGCTTGCCGCGCTGGACGGTGAATTCGATGTCCTGCATGTCGCGGTAGTGCGTCTCGAGCCTGAGGCGCACGGCGGCGAGCTGCTTGAATACTTCCGGCATCACCTCTTCCATCGCCGGCGCATCGGACTTCTGCGCGAGCTTGCCTTCGACGGTGAGGTGCTGCGGCGTGCGGATGCCGGCCACCACGTCCTCGCCCTGGGCGTTCACGAGATATTCGCCGTAGAACAGATTGGCGCCGGTCGAGGGATCGCGCGTGAAGGCGACGCCGGTGGCGCAATCGTCGCCCATGTTGCCGAACACCATGGCCTGCACGTTGACCGCGGTGCCCCAGCTCTCCGGAATCGCATGCAGGCGTCGGTAGGTGATGGCGCGCTGGTTCATCCACGAGCCGAACACCGCGCCGACGGCGCCCCAGAGCTGCTCGCGCGGCTCCTGCGGAAACGGCTTGCCGGTGCGCTTCTCGACGATCTTCTTGTACTCGGCCACGATGGCGCGCCAGTCGTCCGACTTGAGGTCGGTGTCCATGGTGACGCCGAGGTCCTCCTTCTTGCGCTCCAGCGCTTCCTCGAAATAGTGGTGCCCGACGTCGAGCACGACATTGGAGTACATCTGGATGAAGCGGCGATAGCTGTCGTAGGCGAAGCGCTCGTCACCCGACGATTTGGCGAGGCCCAGCACCGTGCGGTCGTTGAGGCCGAGGTTCAGCACCGTGTCCATCATGCCGGGCATCGAGGCGCGCGCACCCGACCGCACCGACACCAGCAGCGGATTGTTGGGATCGCCGAAGCCCGCGCCCACCACCTTCTCGATCGAGGCGATACCGGCCTCGACCTCGTCGTTCAACTCGGCGGGATAGGTTTCCTTGTTGGCATAGTAGTGCGTGCAGAGTTCGGTCGTGATGGTGAAGCCCGGCGGCACCGGAAGCCCGAGGCTCGACATCTCGGCCAGGTTGGCGCCCTTGCCGCCCAGAAGGTTGCGCATCTCGGCGCGCCCCTCGGCCTTGCCGTCCCCGAAACAGTAAACCCACTTGGCCATTCTCAGCCCTCGATCTTCGAAAAATCCGCCACCTGGTCCATGGTGGCACGAATCTGGTTCAGCAGTTTGAGCCTGTTCAGGCGCAATTCAGGCTTATCGGTGACGTTCACCGTGACTTTGTCGAAGAAAGCGTCCAGCGGCGCCCGAAGCCCCGCAAACGCAGCCATCGCACCGGCGAAGTCCTCGGCCTTCAACGCCGGTCCGAGCGCGCGCTCGACCTCCGCCAGGGAGGCCGCCACGGCCTTCTCCTCGGCCTGTTCCAGCAGCGCCGTATCCGGTGCAACGGCGATCCTGGCGGCCAGCGCCTTGTCCTTCTTTTCCTCGGCACGAACGATGTTGGCCGCGCGGCCATAGGCCGTGAGCAGGTTCTTGCCGGCTTCGGTTCCCAGGAACGACTGCAACGCCTCGACACGAGCCAACAGGCGCACGAGATCGTCTTCATTGCCCAGTGCAAACACGGCATCGACCACATCGTGCCGCCCGCCCTTCTCACGCACCTGGACTTTCAGGCGGTCGGCGAAGAAGTCCATCAGGTCGCCCGACTTGAAGAACGTGCCGAACGGCAGGCGGATCTTGTTCTCGACCACGATGCGGATGATGCCGAGCGCCGCGCGGCGGAGCGCAAAGGGATCGCGCGAGCCGGTCGGCTTCTCGCCGATCGCCCAGAAGCTGGTGAGCGCATCGAGCTTGTCGGCGAGCGCCACCACGATGGACACCGGCGCCTCGGGGCAGCGGTCGTGCGGACCGGCCGGCGCATAGTGATCGCCGATCGCATCGGCCACCGGCACAGGCAGCTTTTCGCCGAGCGCATAGTAGCGACCCATGATGCCCTGCAGTTCGGGGAACTCGCCCACCATGCCGGTCACGAGATCGGCCTTGGCGAGGCGCGCCGCCTGCTCGACCTGTTTGGCGTCGGCGCCCGGCACGAATTTCGCGATTTCGCCCGCGAGCTTGACGATCCGCTCGACGCGCTCGGCCTGCGTGCCGAGCTTGGCGTGGAAGACGATGCCCTTCAGCGACGGCAACCGGCTTTCCAGTGTCGTCTTGCGATCCTGGTCCCAGAAGAATTTGGCGTCGGAGAGGCGCGCGCGCAGCACGCGCTCGTTGCCGTCGGCGATCACCTTGCCGCCATCACGCGCCACATTGTTGGCCACGACGACGAAGCGGTTGGCGAGCGTGCCATCGGTCTTGGTCGTCACGAAATAACGTTGATGCGTCTTCATCGAGACGATCAGCACCTCGGGCGGCACGTCCATGAACTGCGCGTCGATGGTGCCGAGCAGCGGCACCGGCCACTCGACCAGGCCGGCCACCTCGTCGAGCAGGCCTTCGTCCGCCTTCAGCGTCACTTGCGCACCGGTGGCGAGCTTCTGTGCCGCCTCGACGATGATCTTCTTGCGCTCAGCGGGATCGAGCACGACATGCGCGTCGCGAAGCTTGGCCGTGTAGTCGGCGAAGTCCGCGACTTTCAATTCACCCTTGCTGAGGAAGCGATGCCCGCGCGTGGTGTCGCCGAACGCGATCGGCTTCATCGCGCCGCCGGGCGCCACTTCGCCCGCCAGCACCTTGCCGTCGAACAGCGCCACGATCGACTGCAGCGGGCGCACCCAGAGCATGGTGCCGCTGCCCCACTTCATCGACTTGGGCCAGGGCAGCGCCTTCATGGCGGCATCGATGATCGCCGGCAGGGCCTCGGCCGTCGGCCCGCCCTTCTTGGTCACAACGGCGAACCAGAACTCACCCTTGCCGGTGTCGCGCTTCTCGGCCTGGTCGAGCGACGCAAGACCCGCACCCTTCAGGAATCCCTGGACCGCCTGGTCCGGCGCACCGACGCGCGGCCCGCGCCGCTCCTCGCTCACGTCCTCTCGGGCCACCGGCAGCCCCTCGACCACCAGCGCCAGCCGCCGCGGCGTGGCGAAGGCACGCGCGCCGGTGAACGAAAGGCCCGCGGCCTTCAGCCCGTCGCCGACCAGCCGCTTCAGGTCTTCGGAGGCGCGCGCCTGCATGCGTGCGGGAATCTCTTCCGACAGGAGTTCGAGAAGCAGCTCGGCCATCACGCGGCCTTTGCCGTCTGCGTCACGAGCCACGCCTCGCAGCAGGCCTTGGCAAGCTCACGCACGCGCAGAATAAAACTTTGGCGCTCGGTCACGCTGATCACGCCGCGCGCATCGAGCAGGTTGAAGGTATGGCTCGCCTTGATGCACTGCTCATAGGCCGGCAGCGGCAGCTTCTTCTCGATCAGCCTGCCGCATTCCTTCTCGGCGTCGGCGAAGTGCCGGAAGAGCATGTCGGTGTCGGCGTGCACGAAATTGTAGGCCGACTGCTCCTGCTCGTTCTGCAGGAAGACGTCGCCATAGGTCAGCGGCACCTCGGAATCGGCGCGATTGTACGGCAGCTCGTAGACCGTCTTCTTGTCGAACAGGTACATCGCCAGCCGCTCGAGCCCGTAGGTGATCTCGCCGGCCACCAGTTCGACCTCGATGCCGCCCACCTGCTGGAAGTAGGTGAACTGGGTGATCTCCATGCCGTCGCACCAGACTTCCCAGCCGAGCCCCCAGGCGCCGAGCGTCGGGCTCTCCCAGTCGTCCTCGACAAACCGGATGTCGTGCAGGCCGGTGTCGATGCCGATCGCGTCGAGCGATCCCAGGTAGCGCTCGAGGATATCGGGCGGCGACGGCTTCAGGATCGCCTGGAACTGATAGTAGTGCTGCAGCCGGTTGGGATTCTCGCCGTAGCGGCCGTCCGAGGGCCGGCGCGAGGGCTGCACATAGGCCGCCCGCCACGGCTTCGGCCCCAGCGCGCGCAAGGTCGTGGCGGTGTGGAACGTGCCCGCGCCCATCTCCATGTCGAACGGCTGGAGGATCAGGCAGCCCTGTCCGGCCCAATAGTCCTGCAGGGTGAGGATCAATTCCTGGAAGCACGTCGGCTTGGCAGGTGCGGACACCGGTATTCCCCGAAGCTCAGAAGGCCTTGTATTTCCGTGACTTAAGGCCGTTTTTGCGGTGCGGCAAAATAGGTGCGACCCCTACCCCGGTCAAGCACGCCGGCAGCCTGCTGCGGCCTTATGGCAGGGGACGGCCGCAATGGCCGCATTTTGCGGCAGCGGTCGAAACATAGGCACCGCAACCCGCACATTGGACGGTTTCCTCGATCACTTTGGGCTTGGCCTGGGCGGTTTGGGCCGTGGGGGCAGGCTCAGGCGCACGCGGCGGCTCCGGCCGCGGCGGTGCCGGCGGCGGGCCGACGAACCGGTCATACAGGCCCTTCCAGCGGGAGAAGGTTTTGTAGGCGGCGTAGAGCGCGACCCCGAGCAGCGCGAGTTTGAGCAGCAGACCCATGGGTCGCTTGTGCGCACACCCTGCAGTCCGGTCAAGCAGTCCGCTCGCCTCTCGCGCCAGCCCCCGCTATAGGATCGGGCATGGAAGTGAGGGAGGACGCCCCGCTCGACCTGTTCGTGGTCGGTGGCGGGATCAATGGCGCGGGAATCGCCTGCGACGCGGTGGGACGGTCGCTGAAGGTCGGGCTCTGCGAGATGAACGATTTCGCCAGCGCCACCTCCTCGGCCTCGAGCAAGCTGATCCACGGCGGCCTGCGCTACCTAGAGCAATACGAGTTCCGGCTGGTCCGCGAGGCCCTGATGGAGCGCGAGGTGCTGCTGGCCAAGGCGCCGCACCTGGCCTTCCCCATGCGCTTCGTCCTGCCGCACGAGCCGCACCTGCGCCCGCGCTGGATGCTTCGGCTCGGCCTCTTCCTCTACGACCATCTCGACTGGCACATGACCCTGCCCAAGTCCGAGGCGATCGACCTGCCAGGCTCGAAGTACGGCGCCGGGTTGAAGCCGTCGTTCAAGAAGGGCTTCGTCTATTCCGACGCCTGGGTCGACGATGCCCGCCTGGTGATCGCCAACATGAAGTCGGCGCGCGAGATGGGTGCGCGCATCTATGCCCGCCACCGCTGTGTCTCGGCCAAGCGGAGCGATGATGGCAAGCTCTGGCACATCGAGCTCGCCGCGCCTGACGGCACGGCTGTGCATCTCAAGGCGCGCGGCCTCGTCAACGCCGCCGGCCCCTGGGTAAAACACTTCCTCGACGAGCAGACGCCCATCCGTACCACCAAGCGCGTGCGCCTGATCAAGGGCAGCCACATCATCGTGCCGCGCCTGTACGAAGGCGACCACGCCTTCATCCTGCAGAACAGCGACAACCGCATCGTCTTCATCATTCCCTACGAGCGCGACTTCACGGTCATCGGCACCACCGACATCCCCGTCGAGTTCGGCGAGAAGCCGGTCTGCACACCGGAGGAGATCGCCTACCTCTGCGAGATCGCCGGCCACTACATGCAGAAGCCGGTGACCCCAGCCGACGTAGTCTGGACCTATTCCGGCGTGCGCCCTCTGTTCGACGACGGCGATGACAATCCTTCGGCGGTGACGCGCGACTATCACCTGGAAGTGGATGGCGCTGTGGGAACCGCACCGCTGCTCTCGGTGTTCGGCGGCAAGATCACGACCTACCGCCGCCTCGCCGAGCATGCGCTGGCGGACCTGAAACCCTATTTTCCGAGCATGGGTGGCCCGTGGACAGCGACGCGGGCGGTGTTCGACGGCGAGCTGGCCGACGCGCCGACCTTCGAGGAAGCTTTCGACCGCTTCGTCGATGGCGCGGCCCAGACCAAGCCCGGCCTGCCCAGGGAGTTGGTCCGCGTGCTGGCGCGCCGGCATGGCTCGGGGCTGGGCGAGTTGCTGGACCATGTGAAGACCGTGGCCGATCTCGGCCGGCATTTCGGCGGCCATCTCTACGAGGTCGAGGTCCGTCACCTGATCCGCGACGAATGGGCGGTCGAGGCCGAAGACGTGCTGTGGCGGCGGACCAAGGAAGGCCTGCACATGACGCCTGCCGAGCGCGAGGCGTTCGCGCGCTGGATGGCCGAGCTGCGCACAAACTCCCTGGGCGCAAACTTTACATAACTTAACCTTCGCGGCGGGCACGTCCGGCCGACAGCGTCCGTATCATCGAGGCAACCCTTTCATTCCGGTGAGGTATTCGATGTCCTTCCGTTTCCTGCTTCTGGTCACCGCGGCAGGCCTTGCCTTCGCCAGCCCTGCACTTGCCCTCGACAACGACAGCGACGACATGCTCGAGATCGCCCAGGCGGCCCCGCCGGCCGCCGCGGCCGGCCGCACTTTCTCGCCCAAGTCCATGTGCCAGGACATGCTGGCCCGCCGTATCGGCAACCGCGCCTACATCAAGGCCCGGCTGGAGCTGAAGCCGGAGCAGATGTCCGCCTGGAACGCCTTCGAGAAGGCCTCCGACGAGGCCAACGCCAAGTCCAACGCCCGCTGCGCGGCGCTGCCGGCCGAAATGAAGGAGCGTCCCAACTACGTCGACCGCCTGTCGATGGAAGAGGATGCGATGAAGGCCCGCGTCGCCTCGATCGAGGCGGTGAAGCCCACCCTCACGGCGCTTTATGCCGTGCTGAGCCCGGAGCAGAAGGCAATCCTCGACAAGCCGCGCATGGCCGGCGGCCCGGGTGGCCGCGAGATGCACAAGCACGGCGGCCCGCGCTAGGGCTCTCTACCAGTCGCTCGAGCGGACGATCTTCAGGAGATCGTCCGCCATGGTGAGCGCCGTCAACACGCCGGTCTTGGGATTGTCCGGCATGGCCCGGCCCAGCCGCTGCATCGTCATCTCGCCCGAGTCGGACACGACCTCGAGACGGCTCGCATTGGTGCCGGGCGGCAGGGTCGGATCGGCCACCAGCTCGATCTCGGTATGCTCGAGCCCGGCGCCGCACAGCGCCACCGTCACCGCGAGATTGGCGTTCTTCGGATAGAGCCTCCCGGCATCGGCCGGCTTGCCGCGGAAGATCACCGTCGGCTCCTTGATCGACGGCAGGTCGAATTCGGTCTCGGCCGGCGTGCCGGTCCAGGCGTGCGGCGGCTTGATCGACACGTATTTCACCTTGGTGAGGGTGCCGAGCCGCATCGCCAGCAGCCCGTCGAGCCCGGCGATCGCGCCGGACGGCAGGCGCAGCCGCGCGCCGCTCTTTTCAGCGGCCCTCACATGGCTCTTCCAGAGCTTGGGATCGCCGTAGGCGCCGGTGGCGATCACCATGAAATCGAAGCCCTTTTTCAGGATCGTCTCGCCCCAGTCGCGCACCGCCTGCTGGCTCGCCGCCTCGACCACGACATCGGGCTTGAGCTTGAGCAGCGCTTTTAGCGAATCGACCACCGCAACCTTGGGCCCGAGCTTCTTCTGGGTGGCTTTGACGCGGCCTTCCCGCACCAGCACGCCGACAATGTCGATCGGCGGCTTCTTGGCGGCGAAAAGGTCGAACAGGGTCTGGCTGATGGCGCCGTAGCCGATCAGCGCGATTTTCAGCCGCCTCTTCTTCGCCATGTGATCCCCGCAAATCCCCGATTGGCGGGACTATAGCGGCCGGCCACCGTCCCCGCGACCATACTTGCGACCCCGGAAGGCCACGGCTATAACCCCGCCTCGCCAGCGGGCCGGAGTCCGCACACCTGACGGAGCGTAGCTCAGCCTGGTAGAGCACTAGCTTCGGGAGCTAGGGGCCGGAGGTTCGAATCCTCTCGCTCCGACCATTTGGCGAAAGAACGGCGCGCAGCGATGCGCGCCGTTTTTCGTTCAGCCATTCCCGATCAGCCGATCAGCGGAAAGTGACACGCGACTTCACGGCCGGCCGCGATCTCGCGCAGCGGCGGCACCTCGGCGGCGCATTTCGCCTCCGCGTGCGGGCAGCGGGTGCGGAAGCGGCAGCCCGAGGGTGGATCGAGCGGCGACGGCGGATCGCCGGGCTTGAGCATGGTGTCGCCCAGCGGGATGTCGGGGTCAGGCTCGGGGATCGCCGCCATCAGGGCCGCCGTGTAGGGGTGCGCCGGCGTGGCGAACAGCGACGCCGAGTCCGCCACCTCGCACAGCTTGCCGAGATACATCACCGCCACGCGGTCGGACACCGACTTCACCACCGCGAGGTCGTGGGCGATGAACAGCAGCGTGAGCCCGAAGCGCGCCTTCATGTCGTCGAGCAGGTTGAGGATCTGGGCACGGATCGAGACATCGAGCGCCGAGACCGGCTCGTCGCAGACGATCAGCTTGGGTTCCAGCACCAGCGCGCGGGCGATGGCGATGCGCTGGCATTGGCCGCCCGAGAATTCATGCGGCCGGCGGCTCCACACGACATCGGGATCGAGGCCGACCGCCTCCATGACGGCGCGCACCCGCCGCGTGCGCTCGGCCGGATCGCGCACGCCGGACACGACCAGCGGCTCGGCCACGATCTCGGCCACCCGGCGTCGCGGATTGAGCGAGGCAATCGGGTCCTGGAAAATCATCTGCAGGCGCGGTCGCACCGCGCGCAGCGCCTCGCCGCGCATCTGCGTCAGTTCGTTGCCGTCGAACAACACGCTGCCGGCCTTGGGCGGCGGCAGCTGCAGGAGCGCCCGCGCCAACGACGACTTGCCCGAACCGGATTCGCCCACCAGCCCGAGCGTCTCGCCGGCGCGGACGGCGAGCGTGACGTCGCTGACGGCATGGACGTGGCGACCGCCGCCGACCGGATATTCGACCGTCAGGCCGGTGATGCTGAGGAGATCGCTCAAGCGCCCGCCCCTATCGGATGGAAACAGGCGTAGCCGCGCCCACCCCCGCTGGTCTCCTCGCGGGTCTCCACCGGCTGCTCCTCGTCGCATCGCGTGTCACGATAGCGGCAGCGCGGCGCGAAGGAGCAACCGCCGGTGCGCCGCGCAAGATCGGGCGGGCGGCCGGGAATGGCCGAGAGCCTTGTGTGCGTGGGATCGCTCAGCCGTGGCAGCGAGCGCAGCAACGCCTCGGTGTAGGGCATGCGGGGCGACCGGAAGATCTCGCGCGTCGTCGCCATTTCGACGGCGCGGCCGGCATACATCACCATGATGTCGTCGGCGCGGCCGGCGGCGACGCCGAGATCGTGGGTGATCAGGATCATCGCCATGCCGCGCTGGCGCTGTTCGCGCTGGAGCAGGTCGAGGATCTGGCGCTGCACGGTGACGTCGAGCGCCGTCGTCGGCTCGTCGGCGATCAGGAGTTTTGGCTCGCAGGCGATGGCGATGGCGATGGCCACGCGCTGGCGCATGCCACCCGACATCTCATGGGGATACTGGGCCGCGCGACGTTCCGGCTCCGGGATACCGACCTCGGCCAGCAACTCGACCGCGCGGCGGGCGGCGGCGGCGGCATCCATCCCGCGGTTCAGCCTCAGGCCCTCGCCGATCTGGCGGCCGATCTTCATCACCGGATTGAGCGAGGTCATCGGGTCCTGGAACACGATGCCGATCTCACGGCCCAGCACGGCGCGCATCTCGGCGGGCGACAGCGATCGCAGGTCGCGACCGTCGAGCAGCACCTGGCCTGCGACCAGGGCGCCCGACGCCTCGCCCACCAGGCCGATCAGCGAGCGCACGAGGACAGACTTGCCCGATCCCGATTCGCCCACGATGCCGAGGGTGCGGCCCGCCTGGAGGTCGAACGACACGCCGTCGACGGCGCGGAGCGGCCCGCGCGCCGTGGCGAAGCCCACGCGCGCGTCGCGCACCGACAGGAACGGAGTATCGCTCACAGCGCCGACCTCCGCGGGTCGACCATATTGCGCACCATGTCGCCCACGAAATTGAGCGACAGCACGGTGGCGAACATCACCGCCGCCGGGATCAGCGCGGTGTGCGGCGCGACGTCGAGCGCCTCGCGGCCGTCGGCGATCATGCCGCCCCAGCTCGGCTGCGGCGCCGGGATACCGAGGCCGAGGAAGGAAAGCGCACCCTCGGCCACGATGATGACGCTGATCGCCACCAGCCAGAAGGCGAACATGGGCGGCAACAGGTTGGGCAGGATCTCGCGCGTCAGGATGCGCCAGTTGCTGGCGCCGATGGTGCGGGCGGCCAGCACGAAGTCGCGGTTGGCCCAGGCCAGCGTGTTGGCGCGCGAGACCCGCGCCGCGGCGGGAATGGACAGGATGCCGAGCGCCAGGGTGACGTTGAACAGGCTTTGCCCGAGGTAGGCGGTGAAGGTGAGCGCCAGCACCAGCGCCGGGAAGGCCAGCAGGACGTCGATGAAACCAACGGCCAGCAGGTCGACCTTGCCGCGGAAGTAGCCGGCGCTCATGCCGATCGCGCCGCCGATCAGGAATCCCAGGAACGGCGCGCAGATGCCGACGATCAGCGACGTGCGAGCTCCATAGATGATGCGGGAGAGCATGTCGCGCCCGAGATTGTCGGTGCCCAGCAGGTACTCCATCGACGGTGGCTTGCGGCGCAGGATGAGCTCTTGAGCTGCGGGGTCGGGCAGGCCGATCCAGTCGGCGGTCACCGCCAGGAAGACCACCAGCATCAGCCAGCCCAGCGGCAAGGCGAGCGCCCAACGCCAGCGTCGCCGCGGCCGCGGCGCGGAGATGGTGGCGCCCTTAGCTGCGGAAGCGTGCATAGCGCACCCTTGGGTCGAGCACGGCGTAGAGCATGTCGACCAGGAAATTGATGAGCACGAAGCCCGCGGCGATGAACGACACCGTGCCCTGCACCAGAATCAGGTCGCGGTTGAAGATGCCGCCCAGCAGCAGGCGGCCGACGCCGGGCAGCGCGAAGATCTGCTCGACGATCACCGCGCCGCCGATCAACCCGCCGATGTTGAGGCCAAGCACGGTAATCAGGGTGAACGAGGACGGACGCAGCGCGTGCTGCAGCAGGACGCGCCACGGCGGCAGGCCCTTGGCGCGGGCAAGCAGGATGAAGTCCTCCTTGAGCGTGGTCAGCAGGTCCGAGCGCAGCACCCGCATCAGCACGGTCCATTCGATCAGCCCCAGGGTCAGCGCCGGCAGGGTCATCGACACGATGTTGTCCCACAGGCCTTCCGACATCGGCGTGAAGCCGGTCGCCGGCAGCAGGTCGAAGGTCACCGAGAACAGGTAGATCAGCACGATGCCGAGCATGAAATTGGGCATCGCCAGGAAACCGAACGCCGTCGATGCCGAGAACCGGTCGAAGACGCCGCCCGGCCGGCGCACCGAGAGCAGCGCGACCGGCACGGCGATCCCGAGCGCGATGAGCTGGGCCATCACCATGAGCTGCAGGGACACCGGCAGTCGGTCGGCGATGGCCTGCGCCACCGGCTCGCCGTTGCGGTAGGAGCGACCGAGGTCGCCCGACAGGGCCGAGCCCAGCCAGTCGAAGTAGCGCACCAGCATCGGTCGATCGAGGCCGAGATCGGCACGCAGTCCCGCGATATCCTGGGGCGTGGCGAGAGATCCCAGGATCACGATCGCCACATCGCCGGGCAGGATGTTGACGATCAGGTAGGTCAGCAGCGTGACGCAGAACAGCACGACCCCGAGCCGCAGCAGTTGGCGTGCAAGCCAGTGCACGGGGCCGTCCTACGTCACGCTACTCAACGCCTGGCGGCTGGCTACTTGACCAGCCACGCCGCTTCAACCTGCACGGCACCGCCGCGCAATGCGGGAATGCCGCGCACGTTGGCCCGGGTGATGGTGAAGTCGATGTTCGAGCCGGTCCACAGCCACACCACGTCGTCGTTCATGATCTTGATCAGGTCGCAGTAGGCGGCCTTGCGCTTGTTTTCGTCGAGGCTGGTACGGCCGATCAGGAGCAACCGGTCGACTTCGGCATTGTTGTAGCCGGAGAAGTTGATCGGGCTCTTGGAGTGGAAATTGGCGAACATCTGCGGATCGACGTCGGCCAGGTCGATGATGCGCCAGCCCGAGACCAGGAAATCGCGGCTCAGCGTCTCCTTGACGAGCTGGGTCTGGTCGACCGGCTTGATCTCGACATCGATGCCGATCTTCTTCATGTCGGCCTGGAAGACCTGCGCGCCCTCGCGGCCGCGCGGCGTCGCCGTCACGGTGTGGACCAGCTTGATCGGCTTGCCGTAGTCGGCCACCAGCTTCTTGGCCTTCTCAGGATCGTAGCCGAGCGAGCCGTTGTCCTTGCACTCGATGCCCGAGGCTGGGCCGTACGGATCGTCGTAGACCGGGCGCAGGCCCTGGCTCAGCACCGCGGCATTGCCCTTGCGGTTGAGACCCATCGAGATCGCCTGCCGCACGCGCTTGTCGTTCAGCGGCTCCTTGACGGTGTTGAGCGGGATGACCAGCGCACCGCTGCCGACCCACTGCTGCACCACGAGGTTCTTGTCCTTCTTGGCCTTCAGGATGTTCTCGGCACGGTCTTCCCAGATCACCTGCACATCGCCCTTCACGAGGCTGGCATAGCGGGCGTCGGAATCGGGCAGCGGACGCACGATCACCCGGTCGAGATAGGGCTTGTCCTTGTCCCAGTAGTTGGGATTGCGCTCGGCGATCAGCCGGTCGGCGGCGCGCCATTCCTTGAATACGAACGGGCCGGTGCCGATCGGATTGCGGTTATAGTCGGCACCCTTTTCCGTCGCCTGCTTCACGGGGATAATCAGCGTCGTGACGGTCGGCTGCGCCAGCGTCTTGGGCAGCGCCGCATTGGGGCCGCGCATCTTGAATACCGCGGTCAGCTCGTCGGGCGCCTCGACCTTCTCGATCGCGAGATAGGCGCGGCCGGCGAAACGGCTCGCCGGATCGAGCAGACGGTTGAAGTGGTCGGCCACTGCCTGTGCGTTGAACGGCATGCCGTCGTGCCACTTGACGCCGGGCCGGATCTTGGCGGTCCAGACGCTGCCGTCCTCGTTGGGTGTCATTGACAGAGCGAGCGCCGGCAGGAGATTGCCCTTGTCGTCGAGCCGCATCAGCGTTTCGTAGAACAGCGACGCGGCCGTGACCGTGGAGTTGGAATAGACACCGGCCCTGACCGGGTCGAAGCCCTCGAAGTCGCTTTCGACACCGATGGTCAGCGTGCCGCCCTTCACGGGCGCCGCCGCGGGTGCCTGCGCCAAGGCGGGCACCGTGGCCAGACCGGCCACCAACGCCGCAACCAAACCGAACCTGCGGGAAATCACGCTCATTATATCCTCCCTAAATCGCGCCGTTTACCGGCATCGCTGATGGCCGCGAGATTATCGTGGCGGAACTGTCGCCGCTACATGCAATAGGCCTGGGCGGCGACCACGGCGTTGAGGCCCAGCATCTCGTTCTGGTTGAGAGTCGCGGGATCGAGCAGGTTGCCGCTGACGGAGACCGAGGCATTCGACTTGCGCAGGCCAAGGATGGCGTTGGCGCGCTGGTCGGCCGGAATCCGGCCACTGATGCAGGTGCACATCCTCTGGGAGGCGGTGACCAGGCACTCCTTCATGAACTCGTCATTCTGGGCGGTGGCCGGCACGGCGAGCGCGAGAAATACGAGGCTGGTGGCGGCGAGGCCGCGGCAAAACATACGCATGCGTTTCTCCAGGAGGTGGCGCGTCCGGGCGGATGATATCAGGTCAGGAGCCACTCGCGCAGCAATCCGAACATGCCCGTGGCGAACAGGATGGCCAGCGCCACATTGCGGTAGATCCGCTCGCTGGCCAGGCCGTGGAACAGCCGGCCGCCGGCCCAGGCGCCCAACACCATGACGGGAAACAGCACGACGGCGCGGGCCAGCGCCTCCCAGCCGGCGACGCCGGTCGCTAGCACGATCACGATCAGCAGGAACTGGGTCAGGAAGTAATAGGTGACGATATTGGCCCGGTTGACCTCGGGCGGATCGTTGCCCGAGAGCAGGTAGAGCAGCACCGGCGGGCCGCCGACGCTGGTCGTGGCCATCATGGCGCCCGACACGGCACCGACGCTCAAGGTCGCCAGGGTCGAACGCCGGCCGGTGTATTTCCAGCCCGTCCACATCAGCACCACGAAGGCCACAATGACGGCCGAGACCGCCGTCACGATGGTGTTCTTGTCGACGCTCGCCAGCAGCCAGACGCCCAACGGCATCGCGGCGCAGGCGGCGATGCTCATCGGCGTCAGCACCTTCCAGTCGGCATGGCGGCGGACCTGGGGGAAAAGTTGCAGCGAGACGACCAGCTCGATGGCCACCACCGTCACCACCATGTCGGCCGAGCCGAACAGGATGGCGAAGATCGGTGCCATCAGCATGGCCGAGCCGAAGCCCGCGAAGCCGCGCATCAGGCCAGCCACCAGGGTGACGCCGATCGCCGTCCACAGGCCGACGCCTGCGAACAGGGTGGAGATGTAGGGGATCACGCGGAAAGCTTGGCGCGCACGAAGTCGATGCGGTCCTGGCCCCAGAACAGCTCGCCGTCGACGACGAAGGTCGGCACCGCGAACACGCCCTGCTTCTCGGCCTCGGCCTGATGGGCCGCGAGCTCGCCCGGCCCCTCGCCCGCCACGAAAGCCTGGAAGCCCGCGGGATCGACCCCCGACTCCTTCAGGAGCGCGTCGATCGCGCCGCGATCCTCGTAGTCGAGTTCGCGCTTGAAGAAGCGCGCGTAGGCGAGGTCGACCAGCGTGCGGCCCTTGCCGCTCTTGTCGGCATAGAGCCAGGCCAGATGAGCGAGTTTCTGGTCGAAGATCTTCTTCGGTCCCAGGATGGTGAGGCCGCGCGGCGTGGCGAAGCGGCGGGCGTCGGCATAGAGGTACTTGATCCTGCGCAAACCACGCGCGACGGACTGCGGGTCGTTGAGATTGACCGCGGCGCCGATCTCGAGGGCGAAGGGTCGCAGGTTGAGCGCCACCCCGAACTCCTTCTCCAGGGCATAGGCCGGATCCTTTGCGAGGAAGGAGTACGGGCTCCTGAGGTCGAGCCAGAGATCGATGGTCTTGCCCACGAGTCTAGGCCCGCGCCTTCTCGCCGGTCTTGTCGCGCAGCCGGCGCATGCCGCGCAGCCAACGGTCGCGGTCGAGCTTGCGGGCCATGTAGTCCTTCACCTCGGGATGCGTCAGGATGAGGAAGCGCTCCTCGTCCATCGCCTCGATCACTGTCTGTGCCACCGCGTCGGTGTTGAGCACGCCGTCGACCGACGCCGCGGTGGCGCCGGCCATGCGCAGCATGTTGGTGTCGACCGCCTGCGGGCAGAGCACCGAGACCGCGATCCCGCGGTCGCCGTACTGGATGGAGAGATGCTCGGCCAGCGCGACGCCGGCATGCTTGGTGACGCCGTACGGCGCCGATCCCATCGAGGCCAGCAGACCGGCTGCGCTCGCCGTGTTCAGCAGATAGCCCGAGTTGCGCGCCAGCATGCCGGGCACCAGCGCGCGGGCGGCATAGACATGCGCCATCACATGGATTGCCCAGCTGTCGGCCCAGTCCTTGTCGGTCGCGTCCTCATGACCGCCACGGCCGATGCCGGCGTTGGAGAAGAAGACGTCGACCGGGCCGTACTTCTTTTCGGCCTCGGCGATCAGTCGCTTGACCTCGGATTCCTTGCCGATGTCGCCCGCGACCGCGAGCCCACCGATGTCCTTGGCAACCTTTTCCAGGCGGCCTGCGTCCATGTCGGCCACGACGACGCCCCTGGCGCCTTCCCGCGCGAAGCGCCGCGCGATCGCCTCGCCAATGCCGCCCGCCGCGCCGGTGACAACGCAGACCTTGTCCTTGACCTTCATGCCCATGACTCCTGGATCAGCTGAACATACTCGGCCTTGGTCGGCTGGCGCGGCGTCGACTGGTGACAGTGATCGCCCAGCGCGCCGTCGGCGATGGCCTCGACCACCTCCTGCTTCAGTCCCATTGCGGCCAATCCCTTGGGAATGCCGAGGCGCTCGTTGAGCGCACTCACGGCACTGGCCACACCCTCGGCGCTGCCCTCGCCCTCCGGCAGGCCCATGACCTGCGCCACGCGTCTGAATTTGTCACCGACCGCCGGGGCGTTGAAGCGCAGCACTGCCGGCAGGTAAACAGCATTCAGCGTGCCGTGATGCGTGCGATAGCCTTTCAGGCCACCGGTCGGATGGCTGAGCGCATGAACCGCGCCCAGGCCCTTCTGGAAGACCATGGCTCCCTCCATCGCGGCCACCGCCATATTGTAGCGCGCCTCGCGATCCTGGCCGTCTTTGGTCGCGCGCTCGACGTACCTCCACGCCTTTTCCAGCCCGTCGAGTGCGATCGCATCGGCCGGCGGATTGAAGACATTGGAGAGATAGCATTCGATGTTGTGCGTGAAGGCATCCATGCCGGTGCCGGCGGTGAGATGCGGCGGCAGGCTGAGCGTGAGCTCCGGATCGATCAGAGCCAGCCTGGGGATCAGATGCGGGCTGCCGATGGCGAGCTTGCGGCCGGAATCCATGATGATGACGCCGCCCCGGCTGACCTCGCTGCCGGTGCCCGAGGTCGTCGGGATGGCCACGATTGGCGCCACCTTCGCCGTAATCTTGGGCGCACCGCCCTCGACGAAGGAATAGGCTTGTAGCGAATCGCCGGGATGAGTCGCCATCAGGCCGACGGCCTTGGCGAGATCCATGGGCGAGCCGCCGCCGATGGCGATGATGCCGTCGCAGCCCTCGTCCCTGTAGATCTTCAGTGCCTCGCGCATCGCGGATTCGGTCGGATTCTCCGGCGTGCCGTCGTAGAGCGTGATCGGCATGTTGCCGGGCAGCTGCTCCTTCACCTTGGCCCACAGGCCGGCGGCGATCACGCCCTTGTCGGTGACGATCAGCGGCCGGCGCATGCCGAGCAGCTGCAACTCGGCATCGAGCAGCTTGAGCGCACCGAAATCGATCTGGATGCGCGTGAGATAAGTGATCAGTGCCATTGAATCCTCTAAGCGTGATGAAACGGTTTGTCGCCCTTGACGGTCACCCGGTAGCCAAGCCGCTTGTGCGGGAAGTAGTCCCACATGGCATGATGCATGGCGGCACGGTTGTCCCAGAAGGCGATGGAGTTGGGTCGCCAGGCGAAGCGACACTGGAATTCCGGCGTCTCGCTGTGGCGGTACAGCATCTCGAGCAGGGCGTCGCTCTCGGGCTTCCGGAGACCGACGATGCGGGTCGTGAAGTTGCTGTTGACGTAGAGCGCTTTGCGGCCAGTCACCGGATGCGTGCGCACGACCGGATGCTCGTTGCGGGGGAAACCGCCCGCCGGCGGCGCTTGGCCGAAGCGGCCGCCATAGACCTGGGCGCCGTCATGGATTGCCGTCAGCCCTTCGCAAAGCTTCTGAATCGGGGCCGAGAGCGTCTCGAAAGCACGGTACATGTTGGCGAACAGCGTGTCGCCGCCGCCGTCGGGCGGCACTTCCTTGAGGTACAGGATACTGCCCATCGGCGGTTCGGGATCGCAGCTCACGTCGGAGTGCCACTCCTCGCCCGCCACGTACTTCGACTTCTCGTCGGCCTTGATGATCAGCACCTCGGGATGGTCGGCGAGGACGGCCAGCGACGAGGGATGGAGGTGCAGTTCGCCGAAACGGCGGCCGAACGCCTTGTGCTGCTCGTGCGTCAGCTCCTGGTCGCGGAAGAAGACCACCAGGTTCTCCATCAATGCGTCATGGATCTCCTGGAAGGCCTGGTTGCCCAGCGGCAGGGCAAGGTCGACGCCGGAAATTTCCGCGCCGATGCCGGGCGTAAGCTTGCGCACGGTGATCGTCTGCTGGCCCATCTGCATTTCCTCTCGCCTTTTGGGCGAGCCTACGCCAGAAAAAGCCTATGAGCGATACTCTTGCCCTGCGCGCCGCGACGCTTGCCGACGCGCCCGCCATCGCCGCGACCATCGCCACCGCCTTCGCGCAGTACCGTGGCATACTGGTGCCCGAGTCGAGCGCTTTCCGCGAGACGCCGGAGGCAATCACCACCCAGCTCGCCGCCGGCTCGAGCGTGATCGTGGCCGAGCGGAACGGCACGATGATCGGCTGCGTGGTGACCGAAGTGCTCGAAGGCGATCTCTACTTCGGCCGCCTCGCCGTGCTGCCCGAGGCGCGCGGAGCTGGCCTGGCGAAGCGCCTGATCGGCGCAGTCGAGGACGAGGCCCGCCGCCGCGGCCTGACGGGCGTCCGTCTCGGCGTGCGCATCGCGCTGGAGGCCAACCAGCGCCTGTTCAATTCCCTCGGCTATCGCGAAATCTCGCGCGAGGCCCATCCCGGCTTCGACCACCCGACCTCGATCAACATGCGCAAGCCGCTCTAATCAGGCGAGCTTCATGCCGGGCGGTGGCACCGCCTGCTCGGGATCGACGGCGCGCACCACATAGGCCTCGGCCTCCGGCTCGTACATCGACCACAGGCGGCAAAGCTCCGCGATCGGCGTCGCGTGATCGTCGACGCGAAGGTCGACATAGGCGAACGATTCCTTGTGAACGACGAGCAGCGCCGCCGAGACGACCGGCTGCCGCTCGCCACCTGCTGCTTCGCCGGCCTCCAGCGCATCGAGAAGTCGGCGGGCCAACGGCAGTTCAGGTGACTTCTCGAAGGCCGCCACCATGGCGCCCGGAAGGGCGGCCGAGCGGACGATGTTGGCGATGGAGGCACAATCCCTTCCCTCGGCCTCGCCCCTTTCGCCACGGACGTTGGCGCCGGAATAGACGGCGGTGCGGCCCGCGGCATCGATCAGCGCGAGCTGGCGCCAATGCCGATGAGGCGTGGCGGCCACGACGGACTGCATCGCCTCCGCCGCCGTCAGACCTTTGGCCAGCAGATCCAGCGCGAGCGGGCCCAACCGGGGATCGGTGCGATGCTGGGTCAACGCCGCGCCAATACCAGCACGAGCCGAGGCACATCGCGCGCCGACCGAAATTGCCGACGTCGTGACGACCGCGCCCAGCATGCCGGTCCTGGCACAGCGCCCCACGAGGGAAAAGGTCACGCCAGACTCGGCAGGTTGAGACCGTTCTCGCGGGCGCAGGCGATCGCATCCTCATAACCCGCATCGGCGTGGCGCATGACGCCGGTGGCGGGATCGTTCCACAGCACGCGCTCGATGCGCTTGGCGGCCTCCGGCGTGCCGTCGCAGACGACGACCATGCCGGCATGCTGCGAAAATCCCATGCCGACGCCGCCGCCGTGATGCAGCGACACCCAGGTGGCGCCCGAGGCGCAATTGAGCAGCGCATTCAGCATCGGCCAGTCTGACACCGCGTCGGAGCCGTCGCGCATCGCCTCGGTCTCGCGGTTGGGACTGGCGACCGAGCCCGAGTCGAGATGGTCGCGGCCGATGACGACAGGCGCCTTCAATTCACCGCTGGCCACCATCTCGTTGAAGGCGAGGCCGAGGCGATGGCGATCGCCCAACCCGACCCAGCAGATGCGCGCCGGCAGTCCCTGGAATTTGATGCGCTCGCGCGCCATGTCGAGCCACCTGTGAAGGTGCGGGCTGTCGGGCATCAGCTCCTTTACCTTGGCATCGGTCTTGTAGATGTCCTCGGGATCGCCCGAGAGCGCGGCCCAGCGGAACGGCCCGACACCGCGGCAGAACAGCGGCCTGATATAGGCCGGCACGAAGCCCGGATAGCTGAAGGCATCGGCCACGCCCTCTTCCAGCGCCACCTGGCGGATGTTGTTGCCATAGTCGACCGTCGGCACGCCGAGCTTGTGGAATTCGAGCATGGCGCGGACATGGCCCGCCATCGATTGCTTGGCCGCCTTGGTGACGGCGGCGGGATCACTGGTGCGCTTGTCTTCCCATTGCGCCAGTGTCCAGCCCCTGGGCAGGTAGCCGTTGACGGGATCGTGCGCCGACGTCTGGTCGGTCAAACAATCCGGCCGCACGCCCCGGCGCAGCAACTCGGGCAGCACGTCGGCGGCATTGCCGAGCAGCGCCACCGAGATCGGTTTGTCTTCCTTGGTCGCCTTGCCGATGATCGCCAGCGCATCGTCGAGGTCCTTGGCCTGCACGTCGACATAGCCGGTGCGCAGGCGGAACTCGATGCTGCTGGGACGGCACTCGATCGCGAGGCACGAGGCGCCGGCCATTGTCGCGGCCATTGGCTGCGCCCCGCCCATGCCGCCCAGCCCCGCGGTCAGGATCCAGCGGCCCGCGAGACTGCCGCCATAATGCTGGCGGCCCATCTCGACAAAGGTCTCGTAGGTACCCTGCACGATGCCTTGGCTCCCGATGTAGATCCAGGAGCCGGCCGTCATCTGGCCGTACATCATCAGGCCCTTGCGATCGAGCTCGTTGAAATGCTCCCAGGTGGCCCAGTGCGGCACGAGGTTCGAGTTGGCGATCAGCACGCGCGGCGCATCGGCGTGGGTGCGGAACACGCCCACCGGCTTGCCCGACTGGACCAGCAGCGTCTCGTCGTCGCCCAGCTTGCGCAACGCCGCCACGATGCCGTCGAAGCTCTGCCAGTCGCGCGCGGCACGGCCGATGCCGCCATAGACCACCAGTTCGCCGGGCTTTTCGGCGACATCGGGATCGAGATTGTTCATCAGCATCCGCAGCGGCGCCTCGGTCAGCCAGCTCCTGGCCGTGAGGTCGGTGCCGCGCGCGGCGCGGACCACGCGGGCATTGTCGATACGCGTCATGACTGTGTTCTCCCCTCAATTCCGGGCAGCACATCACGCCCGACGGCTTCGACGATCGCGCCACTGGTGACCAGGGCGATGGCCTTCTCGAGATCCGGATGGAAATAGCGATCCTCGTCGAGATGCGGCACGGCGCGACGCACCAGGCCGCGCACGGCTTCCAGCGGCGGGCTGGTGGCGAGCGGGCGATGGAAGTCGCAGCCTTGCGCCGCGGCCAGCAGCTCGATGCCGATCACGCCACAGGCATTCTCGACCATTTCCAGCAGGCGTCGTGCGCCGTGGGCCGCCATCGAGACATGATCTTCCTGATTGGCCGAGGTCGGGATCGAATCGACGCTGGCCGGATGGGCGCGCTGCTTGTTCTCCGAGACGAGTGCGGCCGCCGTCACCTGCGGGATCATGAAGCCCGAGCCGAGGCCCGGATGCGGCGTCAGGAAGGCCGGCAGGCCGGACAGGGCGGGATCGACCAGCATGGCAATCCGCCGCTCGGCCAGCGAGCCGATCTCGCAGATCGCGAGCGCGATGATGTCGGCGGCGAAGGCCACCGGCTCGGCGTGGAAGTTGCCGCCCGACAGCGCCTCGTTCGTTTCCGGGAAGATCAGCGGATTGTCGGTGACGCCGTTGGCCTCGGTCGAGAGCGTCTCCGCCGCCTGGCGCAATATGTCGAGCGCGGCGCCCATGACCTGCGGCTGGCAGCGCAAACAATAGGGATCCTGCACGCGCTCGTCGCCGATCAGATGCGAAGCGCGGATGGCGGACCCCATCATCAGGCGGCGCAGCGCATCGGCCGAATCGATCTGGCCTTGATGACGGCGCAGCAGATGGATGCGCGGATCGAATGGGGCGTCGGAGCCGCGCGCCGCGTCGGTCGACAGCGCGCCGGTCACCAGTGCAGCGTGGTGGAGGTTTTCCGCTTCGAAGAGTCCGGCCAGCGCATAGGCTGTCGAGAATTGCGTGCCGTTCAGCAACGCCAGGCCTTCCTTCGCGCCCAGCACCAGCGGCTTCAGGCTGGCATCGGCCAGTGCCGTCGCCGCCGGCACGCGGATATCGCCGACCAGCATGTCGCCAACGCCGATCATCGCCGCCGCCATGTGCGCGAGCGGCGCGAGATCGCCGGAGGCGCCGACCGAGCCCTGGCAGGGGATCACCGGCGTCAGCCCCTTGGCCAGCAGCGCTTCGAGCAATTTCACGGTCTCGACCCGCACGCCCGAAGCGCCCTGCGCCAGGCTGCCGAGCTTGAGCGCCATCATCAGCCGGACGACCGATACCGGCATGGGACGGCCGACGCCGGCGGCATGCGACAGCACGATGTTTCGCTGCAATGTTCCAAGGTCCGCGGCGTCGATCCGGACACTGGCCAGTTTGCCGAAGCCGGTATTGATTCCGTAGACCGGCGCGCCTTTCGCGAGGATCTCGGCGACGGCCCTGGCCGAGGCTTCGATGACGGGATAGGCGGCAGGATCGATGGCGGCGGCGGCGCCCCTATAAATCTCGCGCCATGCAGAAAGCGGGACGGCGCCGGGATTTAACACTACCGTCTGCATCTTTACCTCCGGACCCACGCTGCGGCGCGATGCCGTACGGTAGCGCAGTCCCAGCCTCGATCAATGTGCACAAGCCCTTGCGCCCAGCGCGACCTCGCGCCAAATATCGTGCCATGACCACACGCACACCGCTCACCGGCCCCGTTGTCTGGCAGGGCAAGGACATCAAGGACTCCCGTCGCTGGATTCGCGACCTGCCGGTCGAGGCGCTCGACGAACTCGACGCCGCGGTCAAGTCGGTGCGCGGCATGCCGTGGCAGGAGATAACGCGCGAGGATTTCGCGCTGCCGACCATCAGCGACCTGCTCGACGACGTCGCCGACGAGCTCGAGAACGGCAGCGGCATCATGAAGCTGCGCGGTATTCCGGTCGATCGCTACAGCGAGGACGAGCTGCGCCAGATGTATTTCGGGCTCGGCACCCATATCGGCACTCCGGTGTTCCAGAATCGCAGCGGCGAACTGATGCGCGCCATCCGCGACGAAGGCGCCCATGTCGGCCGCACTTACGGCGAGACCAGGGACGAGAACGGCTCGACTTTCCTCTCCTCTTACGCCCGCACACTCACCAACGGCGGTCTTCGTTTCCACACCGACCGCACCGACGTGGTAGGCCTGCTCTGCGTGCGCCAGGCGCGCGCCGGCGGCGTCAGCAAGCTTGCCAGCACGCCCGCCATCCACAACGCGATCCTGGCGAAGCGGCCCGACCTCCTTGAAGTCCTGTTCCAGGATTACTGGCGCAGCCGCTTCGGCGAGGAAGGCACCAAGAAGGACGGCGAAGCGACCACACGCGAGACCGCCTATCCGCTTCCGATCTTCGGACTGCGCGACGGCAAGCTCACGTCGCATTATTCGCTCACCTTCATCGAGGCGGCCCAGATGGCGCCCGACGTGCCCAAGCTCACCGAGGCCCAGCGCGAGGCGATCGATCTCTTGATGCAGACGGCCGAGGAGCTCTGCTTCGAGATGACCCTGCAGCCCGGTGACCTGCAGCTCATCAACAGCCACGTCACCTACCACGGCCGCACGCCGTTCGAGGACGACGCGTCGAGCGGCCACGACCGCATGCTGCTGCGGCTCTGGCTCACCATGCGCAACAACCGCGCGCTGCCCGAGGGCCACGAGATATTGTGGCAGGAGATCGAGGCAGGCCGCCCGCGCGGCGGCATCCGCCAGGTCGCCCTCTAGGACGGTAATGCCTCGACACATTGGCATCGTCGCCTGCTCGGCAGAAGGCGCCGCCCTCTGCTATCGGACGATCTGCACAGAGGGCGCGGCTCTGCTGGGCGCCCACGCCCATCCCGAGATTTCGATGCACACGCCGTCGCTGGCCGACTACATGGCCTGCATCTATCGCAACGACTGGCCAGGCGTGGCCGGGCTGATGCTGGCGTCGGCCGAAAAGCTCGCGAAAGCCGGCGCCGATTTCCTGATCTGCCCGGACAACACCATTCATCAGGCACTGCCCCATGTCCTGCCGCGCTCGCCGCTGCCTTGGCTGCACATCGCTGAGGTCGTCGCGGCCGAAGCCGCCGCCCGGGGTTTCAAGCGCATCGGCATCGCCGGCACGCGCTGGCTGGTCGACAGCGAGGTCTACCCGGAGAAGCTCTCAGAGCGCGGCCTGGAATATCTGCGGCC
This sequence comes from Reyranella massiliensis 521, assembly GCA_945862125.1. Taxonomy (GTDB): domain Bacteria; phylum Pseudomonadota; class Alphaproteobacteria; order Reyranellales; family Reyranellaceae; genus Reyranella; species Reyranella massiliensis_A. Next base: position 22,296 of record CAMAYC010000016.1, on the reverse strand, counting down.
GACCGACGCCGAACGGGACGACACCAACCGCATCATCATGGACGAGCTGGTCATGGGCATCTTCAGGCCCGAGGCGATCGCGACGTATCAGCGGCTGTTCGGCCGCATGAAGCACGCGGGTTGCGACGCCGTCGTGCTGGGCTGCACAGAGATCCCGCTGATCATGAACGACGGAAATTCGCCGCTGCCGACGCTCGATTCCACCCGGCTGCTCGCGCGGGCGGCGCTGCGCCGCGCCACTTGATCCTTGCTGCGCGCCCCAGCGTTATCGGCGGCCTTCCAGAAGGGAGCGATGACGCTGGAAAAGCTCGACCAGCGCCTCCATGACCGCACGCACCCGAGGCAGGGCCCTGAGGTCGCGATGGACCAGCAGCCACTGGTCGGTGGAAACCTCGGCAATCACGCCGCCCACGCGGCGCAGCGCCGGGTCCTGGTCGCCGAGATAGCAAGGCAGCACCGCAAGGCCCGATCCGACGCGCACCGCCTCGTGCAGGACGAGCCAGTTGTTGACCCGAATCTCCGGCCGGCGGCCGAGTTGCTCCTGCAGCCAGGGCTGACCCGGCATGTAGCTGTGGTCGTCGTCGAAGCCGATCCACGGCTGGTCGACCAGTGCCGGCATGCTGGTGTGCTTGAGCGCCAGCTTGCGCGCTGCATAGACTGCATAGGCGACGTGGCAGAGCTTGCGCGTGACGATGCCGGCGAGCTCCGGCACCTGATCGCGGATCAGCAGGTCGGCTTCGCGCCGCGACAGGTTGGCGAGCGTGTGGCTTGTGACCACCTCGAACTCGATCCGTTGCAGCCGGGCGCGCAGCCACGGGAGATGACGCGCCACCAGCACGGCCATGGCCTCGCCGGCCGACAGCCGCACGACGCCGCTGACGGCGTCGCTGAGGCCGGCGCTGCGGCGATGGATCGAGAGGGCCGCCTTCTCCATCGCCTCGGTGTCGGCCAGCAGCTGCTCGCCGGCACTGGTCGGCGCGAATCGATCGGGCAGGCGCTCGAACAGGCGCGCGCCGATCTGCTTCTCCAGCGCCTGCACGCGGCGCGCCACCGTGGGATGGCTGACGCCCAGCGCCTTGGCCGCCGTCGTCAGCGTGCCCTCGCGGGCGAGCGTCAGGAACACGCGGAGATCGTCCCAATTGGCATTCATATCCACGTTCATAAATGTACAGGGGTTTTTCCAATTTGTGGACTGACGAATGTGGGCGTTCGGCCTAGCATCCCCTCATGCATATCGAACCTCGCCTCCTCGTCTTCACAAAAGGTGTGCGCCTGCGCATCGCCGGTGCCGTCGCCATCGGCCTTTTCGCCGTCGGCCTGGGCATCGCCCGCCTCGGCCTGCTGGGCTGGCTGATCGGCCAGGTCTTTACGGGCCGGCCCCTCCCGGAGCTTGTGTTGCCGGTCGTCCTGATCGCCTTCGTCATGGTGCTGCGCGGCGCCGCCGAGCACTGGCGGGCCGTGGTGGCGCACGAGACGGCAGCGCGGGTGCAAAAGGCGCTCCGCCGCACCCTCTACGAAAAAGTGGCGTCGCTGGGACCGGGCACGGTCGGCCGCCAGCGCTCGGGCGGCCTCACGCTCTCCATGATCGATGGCGTCGAACAGCTCGAAACCTACTTCGGCCAGTTCCTGCCGCAGTTCCTGATCGCGCTGCTCTCGCCGCTGCTGATCTTCGCGGTCGTTTCCTTCATCGACCTGCCGGTGGCCCTGGTCATGCTGGGCTTCGCGCTGCTGGCGCTGTTTGCGCCCGCGCTCTGGCACAAGTGGGACGTGCGCGCCTCGATCGGCCGCATGAACGCCTACAAGTCGTTCGCCGCCGAGTTCCTCGATTCGATCCAGGGCCTCGCGACACTGAAAGCATTCGGCCAGGGCAAGGCGCGCGCCGACAAGCTCGAAGTCGAAGCACGCGATCTCTTCCGCCGCACCATGTGGGTGCTGGGCACCAACTCGCTGGCGCGCGGCATCACCGACGCCTCGATCGCCGGCGGCGCCGCGGCGGCGCTCATCTACGGCGCCTCGCGGGTCGAGGCCGGCGCCATGTCGCTCACCTCGCTGCTGATCATCATGATGCTGGGCATCGAAATCTTCCGGCCGATGCGCGAACTCAGAACCGTGCTGCACCAGGGCATGGTCGGTCTGTCCGCGGCGCAAGGCATCTACCGCATCCTCGACGACGCGCCGTCGGTGGCCGATGCCGCGCCGGCGAAGCTTGGCGCGGCGCTCAGCCCGACGATCGCCTTCGAGAGTGTACGCTTCTCCTATCCGGGCACACGCCGCACGGTGCATGACGGCCTCACCTTCACCGCGGCGGCGGGCGAGCGGCTGGGACTGGTCGGCTCCTCCGGCGGCGGCAAGTCGTCGATCGTCCGCCTCCTGTTGCGCTTCTACGATCCCGATACCGGCCGCATCACGCTCGGCGGCCACGACCTGCGGGCGCTGAGCTTCGAGCAGATCCGGTCCCTGATCTCGGTGGTGAACCAGGACACTTTCCTTTTTCACGGCACGGTCGAGGAGAACATCCGGCTTGGCCGGCCCGATGCCTCGCAACAGGAGCTGGAGGCCGCCGCCCGCGCCGCCAACATCCACGACTTCATCCGCAACATGCCGCAGGGCTACCGGACGATCATCGGCGAGAAAGGCATCAAGCTCTCGGGCGGCCAGCGTCAGCGCGTTGCCATCGCCCGCGCGCTGCTGCGCGATACACCGATCCTGGTGCTCGACGAGGCGCTCAGTGCCGTCGACGCCGAAAACGAGGCGGTGATCCAGGAGGCGCTCGACCGGTTGATGCGCGGCCGCACGACGGTGATCCTGGCGCATCGCCTCTCGAGCGTGATCGACTGCGACCGCATTCTCGTCCTCGACGGCGGCAAGGTGGCCGAAGAAGGCCGCCATGCCGAGCTGATGGCCCGCGGCGGCGTCTATGCGACGCTGATGGCGGAGCAGGCGCGCGAGCAGCAGGCCGGCGACACGGCCGACCTCATCGAGGCGCCGGTACGCGCGGAGTCCGTCTCCGACACGCCGGGCGGCGCGATCAAGGCCGTGACCGAAGGCATCATCAAGGCCGAAGGCTTGACCTGGTACCAGGTGGTGATGGCCCTGATGAAGGTGATCATGCCCTGGAAGGGCAAGCTCACCGGCACTTTCATATTGGGCGTGCTGCGCGTGATGTCGTTCATTGGCATCGGCGTGCTGTCGGCGCTGATCGTGCTCGCGCTGAAGGACGGCCAGCCCTATGCCGGCCTCGCCATCGCGCTCGCCGTACTGGCGCCGGTCTCGGGCGTGCTCCATTGGTTCGAATCATGGATGGCGCACGACATGGCCTTCCGCCTGCTGGCCGAGATGCGCATCGACGCCTTCCGCAAGCTCGACGCGCTGGCACCGGCTTACCTGACGCGCCGCCGCACCGGCGACTTGATGGCGCTGGCCACGCACGACATCGAGCTGGTCGAGTATTTTTTCGCCCACACCGTGGCGCCGGCGTTCGTGGCCATCCTGGTGCCGGCCGCCGTCGTCATCGCGCTCGCCTCGGCCAACGGCTGGCTGGCGCTGGCGCTGGTGCCGTTCCTGCTGGCCGTCGGCCTCAGCCCCTTCCTGATGCGGAAGCGCGTCGACACGCTGGGCTCCAAGGCGCGCGAAGCGGCGGGTGAACTCGGCGCCTTCGCCGTCGATTCGGTGCAGGGCCTGGGCGAGATCGTGGCCTTCCAGCAGGAGCGTTCGCGCGGCGACAAGCTCGACGAGCTTTCGCAGCGCCACATCTCGCTGCGCCTGCCTTTCTTCAGCGAACTCACGCTCCAGCACGCGATCCTGGAAGTGCTGACAGGCCTCGGCGGCCTCGCCGTGGTCGTCACCGGTGCGATCCTGTCGTCGCGCGGCATGCTCGACGCCGGCCTGCTGCCGCTCATGACCGTGCTGGCGATGGCGGCCTTCCTGCCAGTCTCTGAAATCGCCCAGATCGGCCGCCAGCTCGCGGACACCTTAGGTGCTACGCGGCGAGTCTATGCGCTCGCCAACGAGCCGATCCCGGTGCGCGACGGCAAGGGCGTGCCGGCGCGCAAGGGCGCCGCCGCGCTCTCGCTCGAGAAGGTGAACTTCACCTATCCCGGTCAATCGCGTCGAGCGCTCTCCGATGTCACGTTCGGCATTCCCGCCGGCAAGACGGTGGCGCTGGTCGGCACGTCGGGCGCCGGCAAGACCACGACGGCGCAGCTGCTGATGCGCTTCTGGGATCCCGACTCCGGCCGCATCACCCTGAACGGCGCCGACCTCCGCGGCTACAAGCTCGACGAGTTGCGCGGCCTGGTGGCGCTGGTGGCGCAGGACACCTACCTGTTCAACGACACGCTGCGCGCCAACATCCTGATTGCCCGGCCCGACGCCACCGAGGGCGAGCTGACAGCCGCCATCGAGCATGCCTCGCTCACCGAACTCGTGGCAGCCCTGCCGCAGGGCCTCGATTCGCCGGTCGGCGAGCGCGGCACCAGCCTCAGCGGCGGCCAGCGCCAGCGCGTCGCCATCGCGCGCGCCTTCCTGAAGGACGCGCCGATCCTGATCCTCGACGAGGCGACCTCGCATCTCGACGCGGTGAACGAGCAGGCGGTGCGCCGCGCGCTCGACGTGCTGAAAGCCGATCGCACGACCATCGTCATCGCCCATCGCCTGTCGACCGTACGCGACGCCGACCTGATCGTGGTGCTCGACGAGGGCCGCGTAGCGGAAAGCGGCACGCATGCGCTGCTGCTCGCGCGTGGCGGACTCTACGCACGATTGGTGTCGCGCCAGCTTGCGGCGGTCTATGCGCCCGCCGCACAATGAGGGCATGACGCGACCACGCCAGCTCCACCTCAATCTCTTCATCCAGAGCAGAGGCCATCACGAGGCATCGTGGCGGCATAAGGACTCCTCGCCGCTGGCGCTGACCGACATAGAATACTTCCGCGACGTCGCGCGCCGCGCCGAGGCCGGCCTCTTCGATTCGATCTTCCTGGCCGATACGCTGGCGCTGATGGACACCGTGGCGCATGCCGCCAGCACCTGGCTGGAGCCGATCACGACGCTCGGCGCGCTCGCCGGCTCGACCACGCACATCGGCCTGATCGCCACGGCCTCGACCACCTATTCCGAGCCGTTCAATCTCGCGCGCCAGTTCGGCTCGCTCGATCATATCAGCGGCGGCCGCGTCGGCTGGAACATCGTGACCTCATGGCTGGCCGCCGCCGCGCGCAACTACGGCGGCGAGAGCCTGGTCAGCCACGACGAACGCTACGAACGCGGCGAAGAGTTCGTCCAGGTCGCCAAGGCGCTGTGGGACAGCTGGGCCGACGATGCCGTGCTCGACGACCGCGCCAGCGGCCACTACGCGCGCGCCGAGCGTATCCGCCCGATCGACCACGCCGGCAAATTCTACAAGGTCGCCGGACCGCTCAACATGCCGCGCGGGCCGCAAGGAAGGCCGGTGTTCGTGCAGGCGGGCTCGTCCGAGACCGGCCGCCGCTTCGCCGCCCGCCACGCCGAGGCGGTATTCACCGCCCAGATGGAAAAGGCGACGGCGCAGGAATTCTATTCCGACCTGAAGCGACTGGTGGTGGCGGAGGGCCGCGCGCCCGACCAGGCGCTGATCCTGCCCGGCCTCAGCCCGGTGATCGCGGCCACCGAGACCGAGGCACAGCGGCTCGCCCGCGATCTCAACGACCTCACTGACCCCGAGGTCGGCCGCAAGCGGCTGAGCGGCCGTTTCGGCGGCCACGCCTTCTCCCATCTGCCGCTCGACAAGCCTCTGGTGCCGGAGGACTTCCCTGATCCCGGCACGGTGCAGGCCGCACGCAGCCGCACCGAGGTGATCGTGGGCCTGGTGCGCCGAGAGAAGCCGACCTTGCGGCAGCTGCTCGCCTATCTCGCCGGCGCGCGTGGCCATTTCACCACGGCCGGCACGCCGGAACAGATCGCGGATCTCATCGAAGACTGGTTCAACGACGGCGCCGCCGACGGATTCAACCTGATGCCGCCGCTCCTGCCCTCGATGCTCGACGTTTTCGTGGCCGAGGTGATCCCACTCCTCCAGAAACGCGGGCTCTTCCGGACCGCCTATGAAGGCCGCACGTTGCGGGACCATTTCGGCCTCGCGCGGCCCAAGGGCAGGCCCTAACCTTCCGCCCGGACGAAAGTCCGGGGAGGAAGAAGTATGTTCAGCCACGTCACCATCGGCAGCAACGACATCGGCAAGGCCAAGGGCTTCTACGAAAGCCTGCTCGATCCGCTGGGCCTCGTGCGCCATGCCGACTATCCCAACGCCGCCGGTTACGGACCGGCCGGCGGACGGCCGCAGCTCTGGATCCTGAAGCCGGTCGACAGGAAACCCGCCACGGTGGGCAACGGCATCACGGTCGGCCTGGAGGCCGCGACCCACGCCGCCGTCGACGCCGCCTACAAGGCCGGCATGGCGGCCGGCGGCAAGGACGAGGGTGCACCGGGTATCCGGGCGCACTATCACCCCAACTACTATGGCGCCTATCTGCGCGACCCCGACGGCAACAAGGTCTGCATCGTCTGCCACAAGCCGCCGGCCTGAGGCAGCCGTTGGCACTTTTGCCCATCCGCGGCGTTGTCTTCGGCATACAAAGCACATGAACGCGCCCCTCACCCGCCGCTGGCTGATCGCGACCGGCGCCGCCCTCGCGGCACCTGCGATCGTCCGCGCCCAGTCGGGCCTGCCGCACAAACCGATCCGCATCCTGGTCGGTTTTCCTTCGAGCGGCGGTTCGGACTCCCTGGTGCATGTCATCTCCGGTGCCCTGCAAACCCAGCTCTCGCGCAGCGTCACCGTCGACTACAAACCCGGCCCTTCAGGTGTGGCGGCCGGCGAGGTCCTCAAGAAGGCGCCGACGGACGGCAGCGTCATTGCCTTCATGCCGAGCGCGACCATGGTCGGGAGACTGGTCAAGAAAAACTTCCCGTTCGATCCCTTGACCGACCTCCTGCCGCTGACGCTCGCCGGCACCTATCCGACGACCTTCGCCGTCTCGCCGAAAATCGACGTCACGACGCTTGCCGAGTATGTCGCCTGGCTGAAGGCGGGCGATGCAACCCGCGCCCGGTTCGGCACCACGACTCCGGATTCCTTCACCCAGTATTTCGGCACCCTGGTGGGGCGCGAAATCGGCGTGCCGCTCGAGGCCATGCCTTATAATGGGGCGCGGCCACTGGTCGCCGACCTCGAGACGGGCCGCATCCCCGCCGGCACTGGCGGCATCACCTCTTTCCTCGTGCCCCAGCGCGGCGGCCGCCTGAGAATTCTGATGACTTCCGCCGCCAAGCGCGGCCCGATTGCGCCCAGGGTGCCGACCGTGGTCGAGCTGGGGTACCCCAAGCTGGTGCAGACCAACTGGTATGCCTTCTTCGCGCCTCCCGACATGCCGGCAGCGCTGGTCGCGGTCTGGACCGCCGAACTGCGGGCGGTTCTCCAGTCGCGCGAAGTCTCCGAGCAGCTTCAGCAACTGGGCCTCAGCGTCGAGACCTCGACGCCGGCCGAGATGGCGGCGCGGCTCGCCTCGGATTTCAAGGGATGGAAGGCGACCCTTGACTTGCTGGGCGTCAAGCCCGTCAACTGAGTCTCACCAAAAGGAGTACCGCATGCCGCCATTCAAGGTGTTCTGGCAGCCCGGTTGAACCAGCTGCCTGAGACTCAAAGAGTTTCTATCGGTCCGTGGGATCGACTTCGTTTCCGTCAACGTCCTTGAAGATCCGGCCGGCCTGGCCGAGCTGCAGAAGCTTGGCGCGCGCTCGGTCCCGGTGCTGTCGCGCGGCGACAAATTCACCTTCGGCCAGAGCACCAAGCAGATCGTCGACTTCCTCGGCATCGACGAGAAGTCCGGGCCCGAGCTTTCGCCGGCCGAGCTATACGCGCGACTCGACAAGTTCATGACCGCGGCACTCGAGCTGCTCCCCCTGATGCCCCATGACCGGCTAGACACCCATGTGCCGGGCCGGCCACGCAGCTATCGCGCGCTGGGGTTCCATCTTTTCCGCGTCGTCGACGCCTTTCTCGATGCCAACCAGGGCATCACCCTCGTGCAGGCGATGTTCCGCGAGGAACCTGCCGCCGACGCCGGGACCGCCGATCTCGTGACCTATGGCACCAAGGTCCACCAGCGCTTCCGCGACTGGTGGGCAGCTGGCGATACCTCGGGCACGCGCTGCCTCGACACCTACTATGGCCCGCAAAGCCTGCACGAACTGCTGGAGCGCACGACCTGGCATTCCGGCCAGCACGTCCGGCAATACATGATGCTGCTCGAACGCGAGGGCCAGGCCCATTCCAGGCCGCTGGTCGAGGCGGACTTCGCCCGCCTGCCGATGCCGCAAAACGTATGGGACGGCTAGGACCCCACAAAGTCCCAGGAAACCTTCCGCCGCGCGCTGCGTTTACTGCCCAGGAATTTCACCCCGGAGCGGAGAACGATCATGCGCGCCAACGGTACGGCCACGGCCAACAGCACCAAGGAACTGGTCAAGGAGATCTCGGTCCTCAAGGCCCAGCTCAAGAAGCTCTCGACCTCGATCGAGAAGGACGCCACCAACGGTATCGGCGGCGCCCTGAGCGAGATCCAGACCAAGAGCAAGGAAGCCATCGACGAGGTGCTCGAAACGGCCCAGGCCATCATCGACGACTATTCCGACGGCGCCAAGGAAACCACCAAGGCCCTGATGCAGAAGTCGGCGAAGCTGCGGGACGACGCAACCGATACCCTGATCGAGACCGTCAAGGAACGCCCGATCGCCACGCTGGCGACGGTGATCGGCATCGGCTTCCTCGCGGGGTACCTTTGTCGTCGGAGCTAGCCGCCCGGCAACCGCGAAGAAGACCAGCCCCAGCGGAGCAGGAGTAACTGCCTTGATCGCCCCCCTGCTTCGCCTCGCGGCCGCATCGGCGGCCGCGCGCACCATGCGCAACGCCGCCGGCGACATCGCGGTCCGTCTCGCACTCACCCTCGGCGCCGTCATTGCCGGCGCGATCGGCGTGATGTGCTTCAGCTACGCCGGCCTCACCATCCTGCAGCGCCATCTCGATCCTGCCGAGGCATGGGGCATCATGGGTGGGCTCTATGCCGTGGCCGGCCTCGTGCTCTATTTGGCGGCTACACGGCGGCGCCGCGGCATCTGACGCTTTACCGACGCGAGCGATGGCTTGACCGCCAGGCGCTCGCTCACCGGCCGTTCGTCCGACAACATCACTTCCAGCCAACGCAGCGACGGCAGATGGGCCGCGATGGTGCTGACCAGGATCAGCAGCGGCACCGCCACGATGGCGCCGATGACGCCCCACATCCAGCCGAGTAGGGCGATGCTCACGAACACCGCCACGGTATTGAGCGCGCAGCGGCGGCTCACGAAGAAGGGCGTGATGAACTGCGATTCGACGATATGAATGATCGTGAGGGCGGCGGGCGCTGCCAGGATGAGCGCCCATCCGTCGAAGGTTACCAGGGCCGCCGCGCTCACCAGCATCACCATCACCGGCGCGCCGACGAACGGCACGAAGGAGGCCAGCCCCATCAGGACGCCCCAGATGATGGCATTGGGCAGGCCGAGCAAGGCCAGCGCCGCCGCCGAAATCGCCGCCACGCAGGAATAGATGACGGCCAGCGCGAAGAGGTAGTCGCCGACCCGCTCGTTGATGTCGCGCATCACCCGCGCCAGCCGGACCCGCGTGGCGAAGGTTGTCGTCACGCGCAGCATCTGCCGTCGGTGATCGTTGCGATGAACCAGCAACATGAAAGCCAGCACGGCGGCGTAGCCGAGTTGCAGCACGACCCCCGGCGTGGTGCTGGCAAGCTGACCCAGCAAAGTCTGGCCGTCCTGCACAACCACCTTCTCGACGGTTGGCGCACTGGGACCGGCCGGCGCCGCCGGCGTCGTTGCGTCCTCGACCTGCTTGGTGACTTTCTGGACAGCGGCAATCGACTCGCGCACGCCCGCGAGTTTTTTCTCCAGCCGGTAGGTAAGCGTCGGGGCATCGGCGATCCAGCCGGCGATCGAGGGAATGGCCAACGCCAGAACGCCGGCCAGCACCAACGCCAGCAGCGAAACCGAGACGGCCGCGGCCAATGTCTTCGGCAGGTGGCCACGCTCGAGCACGTTGGCAACAGGCATCAGCATGAGAGCCAGCACGATCGCGCCGGCGGTCGGGACCAGGAAATCGCGCGCGAGGTAGCCCACGACGCCCACGGCGCAGACCGCGAGCACGATCAGCGGACGACGTATGGCCGAACCACCGCGCAGATGGACGGTGGGCACTCGCAGTGTCGGTTTTTCGGCCACCCAAACCTCGTTGATCGGCAGTAACGGCCGTCCGGGCGAATCGTTGCCGGGGATAAGCGGGAATTCGCCTGAAACTTGGACCCCGGCCCGGGCGTTGTTTCGGCATGCATCCATGCATCGAAGGAGGCAGTACATGAACATTCTCAAGCGCACCGTGATCGCCTCGGCCCTTCTGGCCGGCTCCGTCGCCCTGCTGGCGCCCGCCAATGCCCAGAACCTGGCGGCGGCGGCCCCGTCCAGGGACGCGGTCGCCAAGCCCCGGCCCGGTTACGTCGTGTTCTTCGAGCAGAACAGCACGCAGCTTTCGCCGACGGCGACCGACACGATTCGCCTGGCTGCCGACTCCGCGCGGGCGAACAAGGCCAAGGTCATCCGCATCGTCGGCAGTGCCGACCGTGCCAAGGCGGTAAAGGACGCGCTGGTTCTCCAGGGCGTGTTGCCGACCCAGATCGCCCTGGTCGGTCGCGACGACACCGGCCCGATCGTGCGCGCCTCGACCGGCATGCCGGAGCCGCTCACTCGCAGCGTCCTGATCGCCTTCTAGCAGCTCAACGCCCGGTTCCTCTCTGCGGGACCGGGCGTTTGCCGCGAGGTTGGCGAGAGCCCTAGGCTCCCTTGATGCCGACTTACGCAAACACTGTCGATGTGATGGAGCGACACCGTTTCGACGCGGCGTCGCTCGATCGCTATCTGCGGGATCATCTCGCGGGCTACCGCGGCGATCTGGAAATCCGGCAGTTCGATTCAGGCCACTCCAACCCCACCTTCTTTATCTCGGCCCAGATGGAAAGCGGCAAACGGCGCGACTTCGTGCTGCGCAAGAAGCCGCCGGGCAAGCTCGTGGCCTCGGCCCACCAGGTCGACCGCGAATTCCGCGTCATCTCGGCGCTGGCGAAAACCGACGTGCCCGTGGCCCCGGCGCGTCTGCTCTGTGCCGACGATTCCGTGATCGGCCAGATGTTCTATCTCATGGATGCCGTCGAAGGGCGCATCCTGGTCAACCCGGCCATGCCCGACCAGACTCCGGCCGAGCGCGCGGCGATCTTCGATTCCATGAACGACGTGCTGGCGCGCCTGCACAGGGTCGATCCGGCCAAGGTGGGGCTCGGCGACTATGGCCGCACCGGCCAGTATGTCGCCCGCCAGGTCTCGCGCTGGAGCCGGCAATATGCCGAGCTCAAGACCGAGGACATCCCCGCGATGGACAGGCTCGCCGCCTGGCTGCCGGAGAACATTCCCGACGACGGCGATCCCACCACCATCGTCCATGGCGATTACCGCCTCGGCAATCTCGTCGTCCATCCGACCGAGCCGCGCATCGTGGCGGTGCTCGACTGGGAACTCTCGACGCTCGGCCACCCGCTTTGCGACATCGCCTACAACTGCCTGGGCTATCACCTGACCGAGCCGCCGCACGGCTACGCCACCGTCGATTTCGAGAAGCTCGGCCTGCCCGCCGAGAACGCCTATGTCGAGGCCTACTGCCGCCGCACCGGCCGCCGCTCGATCCCGGACTGGAACTTCTATCTCGCCTTTTCCCTGTTTCGCCTCGCCGCCATCGCGCAGGGCGTCTACCGCCGCGGCCTCGACGGCAACGCAGCCAACCCCGACTCCATCAAGATGAGCCGGTCAGCCCGCGAACGCGCCGAGCTGGCGTGGAGTCTGGTATCCTAGAGTTCTGCCCTTTCACGAAAGACAAACCATGCCGTTGCTGAAGCGCCCCGATGCCGAGATCTATTACGAAGTTCACGGCAAGGGCTTCCCCATTCTGCTGTACGCACCGGGCGGCCTGAAATCGAACATCGAGTTCTGGGGACCCGGAGCCGATGGCGCGCCACGCAGCTGGATGGACCCGCGTGTTGCCCTGGCCGACAAATTCACCGTGATATCGATGGACCAGCGCAACGCCGGCAGGTCGGTGGCCGACGTGAAGCCCGATCATGGCTGGCACACTTTCGCCGCCGACCACCTGGCGCTGATCGATCACCTCGGGTTCGGGAAGTTCCACGTCATGGGCGGCTGCATCGGCGGCAGCTACGACTTCGAGGCGATCGAACAGGCGCCCGGCCGCGTCGCCTCGGCGGTGCTGCAGAATCCGATCGGCCTGCACGACAACCGCGACACCTGGGATGCCGCGGTGAAGGGCTATGGCGAGACGGTGCGCGCCCGCGATCCGTCCATTCCGCAGTCGGCGATCGACTCCTTCGGCCGCAACATGTTCGGCAACGATTTCGTCTTCTCGGTCAGCCGCGACTTCGTGAAGGCCTGCAGGACGCCGCTGTTTCTCCAGCCCGGCAACGACAAGCCGCATCCCGGCCCGACCAGCGACGAGATCGCCGCCCTCGCACCCAACATCGAGATCCAGAAGGACTGGCGCGGCCCCGAGTTCCTGGCCGAATCGATCAAGCGCGTGCGCGCATTCCTGGAGAAGCACACGCCCCGCTAAGGCCCCCACTGAGGCCAAAGCTCGAGGTCGTCACGCGAGGTTGGAATCGACCTTCGTGTTCTCGCGCACCCACGCGCGGGCGGCGCGGAGACTGTGGAAGACCTTCACCGGCCGCTCGTCGGCGGTCATCTCGGCGAACTTCTGGGCGATCTCGCCCCGCTTGGGATCGACGACGAAGGCCAGCGGGCCGCGCGCGCCGGCCCGGGGATCGGCGCGCATGAAGGCAGCGATGGCCGCCAGCCGGCTCTCGTCCATGATCGCGCTGCCGGCCGTCGTGTCGATGATCTTGCCGTAGTGCTGGCGCCCGGTCTTCACGAACTCACGCGCCACTTCCGTAATGTCGTCGGGCGTGATCTCACCGAGAGCGACGGCGATCACGAGCCGGTCGAGGTCGGAGATTTCGATATGGATTGGCATGGGTTCCCGGGGTTGTAGTCGACGACGTTTCTGACCGTCACCATAGCCTGACCTTCGAGAGCTATCACATGTTCACGACATTTTGTAAGTTGCACTTCCGACGCAACGGGTTTGGCCCGGGATCGAATTGACCAGGATCGGATTGACATGACACTTGCCGGACCGGCACGCCGCGTCTTCCTGGCGGTCCTTACCGTCGCGGTGGCGATTGTCGTCGGGCTGGGCCTTCTCGAAGGCCTGACACGTCTCTTTTTCCCGGCCTTCGATCCTTCGGGCCGGTTCGACCTTGGCCATCCGGTGGGATCGCTCACCCTGGGAACACCCGGCACCAGCGCGCGGCAAGTGAAGAACACCGGCGACTACGACGTCGCTGTCCGCTTCAATCACCATGGCCTGCGCGACGACAAGGACATTGCGGGGGCCACTTCGGGCGATCTGGTGTTCGTGGGCGATTCGTTCACCTGGGGCTGGGGCGTCGAGGCCATGGAGCGGTTTTCGGATCGCGTACAGGCGCTGACCGGACGGCGCGTCTTCAACCTCGCCACCCCCACCGACATCGCGGGCTATGCAGCACTGCTCGACTATGCCCAGTCGCTCGGCGCCCGGATCGGCGAGGTCGTGGTGGCCCTGTGCATGGAGAACGATCTCAGCCTCTACGACTCCGTCGACGGCCCGCCGGACGACCCGACGATGAACTCGACGGGATGGGACTGGAAGGGATGGCTGACAGCGCGGTCGGCGGCCTATGTGTTGCTGACGACCATGATCCAGCAGACGCCTGCCCTGAAGGCGCTGGCCGTCGGCGCCGGCGTCATCGTGCCCAACTTCGACGGCATGGGGCTCAACACCTACGACGCCAGGATGATCGATGCGTCGGCCGATCAACTGCAGGCGCTGTCGAAGCGCTATCCCACGCTGGTGGTGCTGGTCCCCTCGCGCGCCCTGTGGATCGGCAACAACCGCGCCGAGGAAGACCGCGTCCACACGGCGTTGGTGGCCGCGCTCGCCAGCCGCGGCATCGCGGTGCTCGACCTGCGGCCGCTGATGGAAGCCGGCGGCACGCCGCTTGGATATCACTTCGCCAACGACGGACACTGGAATGCACGCGGCCATGCGCTGGCCGCCGAAGCGATCGCGAAATGCCTGACGAAAGGGGTTGAGGCCTGTCGCTAGGGCATCGGCACCTACATCCTCTCAGTCCTCGTAGTCTCCGACACTCGCAAGCGGTCGTCCCGCAAACCACGCCCGCGAACTGGGCGTGAAGAGCGCGTGGATCGCCACCACGATGAACCCGAGCCGGCAAAGGGTACCGACGAGGAGATATAGCGATTCACTGCCGACCATCGCGCCGAGATGCGCGAGATCGTAGAAGAGGATCAGGATCAGGAAGGGGATTGTCAGCAGCCGCGCGAGGTTGCTCCGGCGGCGGCTGGCATAGATCACCAGGAGCAGCGAAGCGACAAAAAAGGCGGCATTCGACAGCAGCGCCAGGTAGGGACCGATGATCATGACCGTATGGTCATACATCTCGATGGCGACCATCGCGCTCAGGAACATGGCGAGAAACCAGAACCGCTCAAAGCGGCGGACATCGTGAGGCGTCCCCGCCTGCTGGTCGAACCACTGAGACATCGGATACGCCTTCCTCTGCCTCGAACTCAGATACTCTATGCTGTTCCTCGTCGACGGCTACCGGGCACAACGGCTGCCATCGCCAAAGGTTGCCGGCGCCGCTCCGTATTGTTCAGCCTAGCGATCGGAGCAGCGGACCACGAGCAGGGTCGCGGCCAGCAGGTCAGCGCAACCACCCGGCGAGAGATTGCGCGCGATGAAGGTCCGGTGCAGCTGTTCGGCCCGATCGAACCAACCCTCGCGATAGCATCCACCCGCGGCGAGGAATTCCGCCGCGGCGCCGCGCACGAACGAGCCGGCATCGGCACCGCCTCTATAAAGAACGGTCGTGTCGTCGACTGCCTCCATGAGGGCGAAGAGCGTATGCACGTTGACCGCGTTCGCTTCGAGGCCCGACGCCATCGCTTGCCGACAGGCCGGCACGCCGACCTCGAAGATGCTGGGAAAACCGCGAGCGGCTTCGTCGCGCGCACCTCCCGCCCCGGTCTTCCGCCGCACGAGCGCACCATGGCTCGAGGCAACCTCGCCACCCAGAGCATGCGCCTCCAGCGCACTGCCCCATTCGCGCCGTAGCACCGTCTGGATCACCTCGGCAGAAACCGGCATCGCGGCGTGACGAGCCCGCGCAATGGCAGCGACCACGAGCCCGATGGAGAAGATTGCCCCGCGATGCGTGTTGACCCCGCCGGTCGCGCGCAGCATCTGTCGTTCCGCCTCGACACCCAAGGGGGCCAGGCTGCCATCGAAAGAGAGCGCCTGCCGCCCCGCCGCCGCCAGGGCCGCGAAGGGCTGAAGCAGCGAATCGGCCGACCGGCACATGAGATCGAAATCCATGTCGGCGTGGGCGCCCGAATCGACAGGACTGACGAGCCCCGGCTTGGGATAGACCTTAAGCTCGTCGTGCATGGAAGCGACCGCCGCCCCGGCCAGAGCCAGGTCATCCGCGGAGACGGCATCGTCGGTGGCCATCGCCGAGATCACGGCTGCAGATCCTCGCGCCGGACCATCCGCACACTATCGACGGCCTTCAGCAGAACCTCCGGCGCGCTCAGCAGAAACTCGCGCCATTGCACCTCGCCCCGGCCGGGAAAGGAGAGTTCACCGTCGAGCTTGAAGGACAGGCCTGGCTCCTGGCGCGCGAGAAACGCCGCCGCCGCCTCGGCTTCACGTGGGCCCGCGACATCCACGAGCAGATCGAGGTCCGACGTCGTCCGGACATGTCCCTCGCCCGTCAGCGTCTGCCACATCCAGCTGCCATAGACGCGGAGGTCCAACCCGGCGCGCGCCGCCTCGTCGGCCAGTCCCCGGAACGAGGCCGCATGGTCGAGGGCCGGACCGCAGCGCGCCACCTCCGCCAGGGTGGGTGGCCGCGCCGTCCGGACGATATGGGCCGCGTGCGTCCGGGCGCCGACGCGGCGCGGACGAATTTCGGGAGATTTCTCATGGACGACGCAGAAGCCCAACGACACCTCGTCGCGTTCGCTGCGACGGCGGCAAATCACGAAGGGCCGACCCTCTGCGTGCCATTTCGCCGCCAGCGCGCTATCCGATGCTTCGTCGGCCTGCGGTGCATCCGACAGCCAGACCAGCGCGTGACGGCGCAGGCCGGTCATTTTGCCGAGGCGGCGAGCACCCTGTTGCGGATATCCAGGGCGAGTTTGCGACCGCCGCGCTTTTTGCCCAGCGCCGCCCGATTGTCGTCGGTCGCGGCCGTGGCGATCGCCTTGGCGAGCCGGGCCTGCAGGTCGCCCTTGCTCGGCCACACTTCCTCGACGCCACCCAGCAGCGCGAAGGGAGCCGCGCCGAACTCGAGCGACGGCATGGTCTTGGAGAGCTTCTGCAGCACGGCAGCCGGGATCTTGGTCACTGCCGACATCGCCGCGATCGGCATCAGGCCGACGCTGGCCGAATCGAGCGCGTAAATGCGGTCCGCGAACATGCCGTAGCAGATGAAGGCGCCGCCGATGGCCTTGCCGGTGGCGATGGTGATGAGCTTGTGGCCCTTGCGCCGCGCCACTTCGAGGCAGCTCAGCAGATGGCCGAAGTAGCTGGCGAGTCCCAGCATCTCGTCGAGGCGGTTGGGCTCCTGCCCGGCGCTGTCGACCAGCATCACGATCGGCGTCTTGGGATGGCGCTCGATGCAGTCGATCACATGCGCCGCCAGCACGAGGGCCGCTTCGTTGCCGATATAGGTGCCGTTGCAGGTGCCGATGACGCAGACGGCCTTGCCGCCCACCTGGGCGTAACCGGTGATCAGGGATTTCTCGACGGCGATGCCCTTGGCCGATCCGCCGAAGAGCTTGCCCAGGAGGGCGCGGGGCGATGGCTGCTTCATCGCCTACTTCCTTCCCGTTTTGGCGAGCGCCACGAATTCCGGACCGGAAGCCAGCGACGCAGCAGCGATATCGCGCACGCCCATGCCCTTCCAGACGTCGTCCGGATTTTCTGTCTTGCCGAAACGCTTCAGCCTCTTGGCCAGCACCGCCTGACGCGCCTTCGCATTCTTAAGCGTAACGGGGCTCGATTTGGCGAGGAGCTTGGCGATCGCCTCGCGCACGGCGGCGGCATCGTCGTGGACCAGCGCATCGGCGTCGCCCAGGAGATATTTCGTCTTGCCGCCGCTGGTCTTCCAGACCAGCGCGCGATTTGACGAGTCGTAGGCCTTCTTGCCCATCCACTTCTCGATCACGATCGGACCCGAGATGCCCAGGCGTCCATGCTCGGTCATCACGCGAAAGTCGCAGCAAGTCGACAGGATGCCGATGCCGCCATAGGCGCCGATGTCGGTGGCGATGACGGCGATCGTCGGCACCTTCTTCGCGCGGCATTCGAAAATGGCGCGCATCGTTTCGGTGATGGCGATTTCGCCGGACGAGCCTTCGTGCAGCCGCACGCCGCCGCTCTCGATGATCAGGGCGCAGGGCACACGGTCGCGCGCCGCAGCCTTGAACAATCCGGTGAGCTTGGCGCCATGGATCTCGCCCACCGCGCCGCCAACGAACTGGCCGACCTGGGCCGCAATATAGAGCTTCTTGCCGCCAATCTTGGCTTTGCCGATCACGATGCCGTCGTCGAAGGAGACCGGGATGCCGAGCTGGGCAAGGTAGGGGCTGGTCAGGCGCTCCGGCGGCGGCAGCAGCTCGACGAACGAGCCGGCATCGACGACCGCCGCGATTCGCTGGCGCGCCGTCTGCTCATGGAACAGGGAAGTGCCGGTCATTTCTCGCCCCTCACTTCTCGCCCTTCGTCAGGTGATCGTAGGCCTGGCGCAGCCGCAGGGTGACGAGGACCGGCGGCGCGCCCTGGTCGTTGATCGTCACCTTGGTGCCGCCAGCCGGATAATGGTGGGCGAAATCGGCGAGGGCCGCGAGCCACGACGCCTTGTAGCCGGGGATCGAGGTCTCGATA
Organism: Reyranella massiliensis 521; assembly: GCA_945862125.1. Taxonomy (GTDB): domain Bacteria; phylum Pseudomonadota; class Alphaproteobacteria; order Reyranellales; family Reyranellaceae; genus Reyranella; species Reyranella massiliensis_A. The sequence continues at coordinate 4,082 of CAMAYC010000016.1, read as the reverse complement.
TGACATTCCATCGCGTCGGACGGCCGGCTGCCACGCTCGACCAGCACTTCGAGATTGCCCGATCCGACAACGCCTGCGAGCGCCCACGGCTTGCCGGCCGTGGTCTTCAGCGGCTTGGACGGGAAAGCCTTGGCGAACTTTTCCATTCTCTCGGGTCCTACCAGTCGACGAATTGCGCGGGTGGGTCATAGAGACCCTTGGACCACCGGACGAGGCCCTTGATGTCCTGCGTGGCCAGCAGGCTGCGGGTCGCCTCCGACGGGCGGACACCGACATCCTCGGGCAACTGGACGATGCCACGCCGGCGCAGCTCCTCGGTCTCGCGCTTCTTGCGCTTCAGCCCGACAGGCGTGTAGCCCGCGACCGCGCGGATCGCGGCCTGGCGTTCGGCGACCGAGCGGCAGGCGCCTACGTTGGCAATGCCTTCTTCGGTCACGATATGGGTGACGTCGTCGCCATAGATCATCACCGGCGCAACGCCATGCAGCGCCTTCTTGATGCTGGGATCCTGCGCGTCGAGTTCCTCGACGAAGGTCGGCACGCGGCCGGCCTGGAACGTCTCCACGAGCTGCACCACCAGCTTGCGGCCGGGCAGCGAGCCCGGGCCGGGATTGGCCTCGGCGCCGGCTTTCAGCCAGGCCTTGGTCGGATGCCGTCGCCCCGTCGGCTGGCAGCCCATGTTGGGTGCGCCGCCGAAGCCGGTGATCCGGTCCTTCGACACGGTCGAGGAATTGCCGTTGACGTCGATCTGCAGCGACGCGCCGATGAACATGTCGACGGCATAGTGTCCGGCAAGCTGGCCCATGGCGCGGTTGGAATGGAAGCTGCCGTCGCGGCCGGTGGAGAAGACATCGGACCGAGCGGCGGTATAGCGCTCCATGCCGACTTCGCCGCCGACCGAGAACACCCGTTCGATCCAGCCCGACTCGATGGCCGGGATCATGGTCGGCAGCGGATTGACCATCCAGTACTTGCAGATCTTGCCTTTCAGGCCGAGCCGCTCGCCATAGGTCGGCAGCAGGAGCTCGATGGCGGCGGTGTTGAAGCCAACGCCGTGGTTGAGCGACTGGACTTCGTACTTCTCGTAGATGCCGCGGAGCGCCACCATCGCCATCAGGATCTGCACATCGGTGATCGCCGCGGGATCGCGCGTGAACAGCGCCTGCAGATGCATGGGGTAAGGCGCTTCGACCACGAAATCGACCTGGTCGGCCGGAATGTCGATGCGCGGCAGCTTGTCGACAATCTCATTCACTTGCGCGAACACGATGCCGTCGGAAAAGGCCGTCGGCTCGACGATGGCCGGGGTTTCCTCGGTATTGGCCGCCAGGAACAGGTTGCCCTTGCGATCGGCCTTGGCCGCCGCGATCAGCGCCACCCTAGGCGTAAGGTCGACGTAATAGCGGGCATAGAGCTCGTTGTAGGTATGGATTGCCCCGACCGGGAACTTCTTGGCCTTCACCAGGTCCGCGACGGCTGTGCCCTGCGGGCCCGCGAAGCAGAAGTCGACCTGCCGGATCATGCCCTTCTTGAAGAGCTCGATATGGGCCGGAAGCGTGATGCAGGACATCACGAGATGGATGTCGCGCAGGTCCTTCCTGTCGAGCGAGGCCAGCGCGTTGGCCAGGAAGTCGGCCTGCTTCTGGTTGTCGCCCTCGAGGCAGAGGATGTCGCCCGGCTCGATGATCCGCTTCAGCAGGGCGGGCACATTGTTCGGAGACACGAACTTGCCGCGCGCAAGCCGGCCGACACGATCGATGCGCTGCGCCTTGTTCTTGCGACGCACGGCAATTTCTGCAGTTCCCATGAGGTCTTTTCTCTTAGAACTAGAGAACCGTCAACCGTTCCCAAGGGGCGGCCCGTGCCGGGCGACCCAATGTCTTCGAGCAGATGCGGGAGGCGCCGGGCGCCTCCCCTGTCACTTGCAACACCGCGCTATCTGCGGGTTTTCAACTCAGACATTGTGTTCAGTTAGAGAACCATTTTCCAAAATGAGACCTTTTGCTGTCGGATATACGAACGACAGCAATTCCCTGAGCTTGTCCTTTTTTCTCGTCCCGACATGGTCCTCGACAAGCCTCAGAGAGGTGGCCAACCCGGAACAAGGGCCATTGCTCGTCAGGTGCTTTCCATCCTGCACGAAATTGATCTCCGTATTCCTGACCAGCTTCGCCGCGGGAAGTTCATGCGCGAATCGATTGTATTGATTCATGTACGTCGTGCAGTGAACGCCGTCGAGAAGACCGGCATGTCCCAGAACGAACGAACCCGTGCAGACCGACATGACGTACTTGCAGTCTTTTTGAGTTCCCAGCTTATGGATGTAATCGAGCGTTCCGTTTGCCTTCAACGCTTCGGTCGCCCTCGCGCCTTCGCCTCCCGGAACGACAACGACGTTGGCACTCGGAACATTGCCGAAGCTGTAGTCAGCCAGGAATCTCATGCCGGATGACATCGTTATCGGGTCTGTCGTTGGCGCCACCGTGAAAATGTTCGGCAGCCTTCTGGAGGTGTTCCCGGACGTGTTGAACGTGTAGCCAAAATCCGCTTCCGTCATGTCCTTGGCTTCCGGGTGGCTGTCGAACGTCGTCGCCCACCAGAACATCTCCCAGGGTCCGACAACGTCCTGTTCCTCCGCGCCATCGAACATGACGAGCGCGATATTCAGGTCTTTCATTTGATTGGTCATCATTGTCTCCTTTGCAGCGACATTGCTCGGACGGACTCATGGATTGGTGCGAAATCTGCCCGGCGGGCGGGTTCCGAGCGGAACCAAGCCGCCGACACATTCTTCCTGTCGAGCGAGGCGATCGACACGATCCAGACGCACCAAATGGCTTCGGGACGCTTTCTGCTATTCGCAGTTTCCATGCAGTTTTTATCAAATGTAGGGGCGAAAACGTCAATGAAAAAGTACCTCCGCGTGTACGGCGATGGCGTCGCAGGGCGCGACCGGCAAGTTTCACCGTGCTGTCACGATGCTGAAAAGAACGGATGAGCTGCTCTGGGATAGGCCTATTGACTCCTATTTTTGATTCCTATATTTCCTATTAATCCGGTGATTCTCCGGAGGAAGGAGAATGGAGCAATGTCGAAACAAGCCTGGCACTTCGGGACCCCCGAGCGCGATCCCGCCGAGCTGGCCGAGGAATCGGCGCGCCGCCGCGCCGAGGAGGCGCTCGAACGGTGGGCGCGCCAGCCGCTGTCCTACAATCCCATCAACAATCCTCTGACCCCGGCGTTGCAGGTGCCGGCGGTCGCGCCGCCCGGTTTGCTGGAGCGGGCGATTGCCAATCCGCGGCGGCGGCGAACGCCCGCCCGCCAGCGCGCCGCGTTCCTGGAACAGCTCGCGCGCTGCGGCTCGGTCCAGGAAGCAGCGCTTCGCGCCGGCGTGAACCGCGGCACGGTCTATCGCTGGAATAAGAAGGACCCCGAGTTCGCCGGGCGCTGGGCAGAGGCCATCCGCCGCCGTGCCGAGGAGGTCGGCGACGACATCCCCCTGCAGGCCAACGTGATCGAGGTGCAGCCGGTATTCTATCGCGGCCAGAAGATCGGCGAGAAGCGGAAGGTCAACACGCGGCTTCTCATGCATGTGCAGAGCCGCCTGGACACCGACCGCCGCCGTGCCGAGGACCGCGCCGAGCGGCGCGAGCTGCTGCTGTTACAGGCCGAGCTGGCCGGACGGAGTCCTGAATCGAGTCAATCGGCGACTCCCGTCGCGACGCTGGCCGCACGGGAAATGTGCAGCGAGGACCTGGGGTTACCGGCCGCCGCGTGACTCCCGGCGCGACGTGAAATGCGTGACTCCTGACTCGCGTGCCGAGGTCTCTAGTTCCCTTTCAGGATCTTCGCCGCGGCGTCGGCGAAAACCTGGCAGCCCAGCACGATGTCCTCGTCGGCGGTGTTCTCGGTGAAATGATGCGAGATGCCGCCGATCGAGGGCACGAACATCATGGCGGCAGGGATCTTGAGGCCGATCACCTGCGCATCGTGGCCGGCGCCGGACGGCATGCGGACGTGCAGGTCGGGCGCGTGCGTCCCGGCCGACTCCTCGATCGCCTCGAGGAAGCGGTCGTCCATCA
>CAMAYC010000015.1 GCA_945862125.1 Reyranella massiliensis 521 | reverse complement strand
CGCGGCCGCATTGCCGTCGGTGCCCAGGCCGACCTGCTGCTGTTCGACCAGGCCACGGTGGGCGTCAGCCCGGCCGAGCGGGTTGCCGACCTGCCGGGCGGCGGCCGCCGGACCATCCGCCGGCCGACCGGCGTGCACGGCGTCTTCTGTAACGGCGTCAGGACATTCGACGGCAAGGACTATGCGAAGCACGCCAAGGGCCCCGGCCATGTGCTCGACAGATTCAACAACTCGCTCGGAAGCCACAGCGCGATCGCCGCGCAATGACACCGCGTTCCTGACCAGGGTGCCGAGGCTTTTGCCGACGCCCCGGTGTCGGGAAAATCCTGTCGATAAATTCAGGGCGTTGATCGGCAAGGCTTTTCGCCGGCCGTTTTCCGACACCCGCGTGTCGAAGAATGCGAACCGTGTCGGAAAACCTCCTCACGCCGGGCGGGCATGGCCAAAGAAAAATAGTCAAAGAAAAGGCCGACGCGGATTAAGCGTCAGCCTGCCAGGATCCATAGCATAATCCTGCTGAACCTGCATATCACATCTGCGTGAGCGAATGCAGGCAGTGCAGGCGCCCTTGTCTACTGCCGGACCTTCTCGACGGTGAGCCGATGGCTGCGGCCATCGCGCGCCGTCCATGAAATCGACTGACCCTCGGCCAGGCCGATCAGCGCCGCACCCACCGGCGTCATCACCGAGATCTTGTGCGCATCGCTGTCCTCGTCGACCGGATAGACCAGCGTCTCGGTGAGTTGCCGGCCGTCATCCGACCGGAAGGTCACGGTCGACCCCATGCGCACGACATTGGCCGGCACGCTGCCGTCGCTGACGATCCTGGCGCGGTCCATCTCTTCCAGCAGCTCGGTCGCCACTTCGGGCAGGCGCTCGAGCGAGGCGGTGGCGAGGTCGGTCAGGCGTTCGTAGTCGGCGTTGCTGACGACGATGTTGGGAACCGAACGGTTACGCACGAGAGCAGGCATCTTGGATGCTCCTGATCGTTAAGACTTCAAAAATGAAAATCGGTTGGTCGCACACGCGACCTGGTGCCCCGATGCCGGGACACCGGCTCGAGGACTACGCTTGCGCGATCGGATGGTTCCGTCGCGGCACGAGCGAAAGGGTGGCCTCGATACTCATGCCAAAGAGATGGGTCGGGCTACCCGGCTTTTCAAGCCTGCTTGCGGGCGCGCTGCGCCAGGTAGACCTGCAGATGGGCATTGGCCAGACGCAGGTTGGGCGTGGCGATGCCGGCCTTCCGGGCGCGGGCGATCATGTCGCCCACCACATGGTCGGCTTCGACCATCGCGCCTTTTTCAAGATCGTGCAGCATGGAGGCGGTAAACTTGGAGCCCTTCACCGTCAGGAACGAACGGATGGTGGCGATGCCCTTTTCGCCGGGATCGTGACCGGCGGCCGCCGCGACCTTGCGACCCTCGTCCACCGTCTCCAGCACGATCGCCTGGCCTTCGTCGGCTTCGAGGATATCGCCCGAGGCGCCGCGCATCAGGCAGCACATCGCCGCCAGCGAGCAGAGCATGATCCACTTGTCCCAAAGATCCTGGACGATGTGCGGGTTCAGCCCGCCGTCGATGCCCGACTTCTTGATCGCGGCATCGAGTTCGGCCAGCGCCGAGCGCGCAGGCTTGCCATCGCGCTCGCCGAAGGAGATCGCCGCGAAGGGACTGGTGTGCAGGATTTCACCCTTGCCGTTCATGGCGACGCCGATGCGGGCGAGGCCGCCCACGACCTTGCCCGCGCCAAAACGGGCATCGAGCGTATCGAGATGGCGCATGCCGTTCAGCAGCGGCACGATCGTGGTGTTCGCGCCGATCGCCGGCGCGATGGCGTCGATCGCCGAGTCGAGGTCGTAGGCCTTGCAGGTCAGCAACACGAGATCGTACGGCCCGCCGTCACTCGCCTTGGTGACGGTCTTCACCTTCTGGGTGATGTCGCCCTTGGTGCTCTTGATGACCAGACCGTCGCGCTTCAGCGCTTCGTTGCGCTTGTCGCGTACGAGGAACGTCACGTCAGCGCCGCTCTGGTGCAGGCGTCCGCCGACATATCCGCCGATCGCGCCGGCGCCGAGGATCAGGATTTTCACTTGAGGCCCCCCCGCGCGCGACGCGCTTCGTAGGTCTGGAGATGGGCATAGGCGAAGCGCAGGTTGGGCGCGGCGATGCCATGCTTGCGGGCCCGCCCCAGCATGTCGCCCACGATCTGCTTGCCCTCGGCCGCACCGCTCTTTTCCATGTCGCCCAGGATCGACGCCACGGCCTTGGAACCCTTGGTCGTCAGCATGGTTTTCAGGCCGGCCAGGACCTTGTCGCTGGGGGCATGGCCTTCCGCTGCGGCGACCTTGGCACTCTCGTCCAGCGTTTCGAGCACGATGGCCGCCCCGTCCTCGGTCTCCATGATGTCGCCGACGGTGCCGCGCATCGACGAACACATGCCGGCGATCGTGGCCAGCATGATCCACTTGTCCCAGAGGTCCTGGTTGATGTTGGCATTGATGCCGCCTTCGATGCCCGCCTTCTTGCAGGCCGCGTCGAGTTCCACGAGCGAGGCCCGCGCCGGCACGGCCTCGCGCTCGCCGAAGGACACGCCCGACGCGCCCGAGTGCAGGATCTCGCCGTTGGGTCCCAGCATGCCGGAGATGCGGGCGAGGCCGCCGGCCACCCTGGCAGCACCGAACTTGCCGTCGAGCGTGGCGAAATGGGCGTGACCGTTCAGCATCGGCACGATGGTGGTGCCGCTGCCGACTGCGGGCGCGATCGACTCCATCGCCGAGTCGAGATCGTAGGCTTTGCAGGCCAGCACGATAATGTCGTATGGCCCGCCCTCGCTGCCCTTGGTCACGACCTTTGCCGGCACGACCGCGTCGCCCTTCGGACTTTTGACGACCAGGCCTTCCTTGCGCACTTTCTCGGCGCGCTTCTCGCGCAGCAGGAAGGTGACGTCGGCGCCGGACTGATGCAGCCGCGCACCCCAATAGCCACCGACCGCGCCGGCCCCGAGAATGAGAATCTTCACGCTTTTTTCTCCGTCGTGTTCCGTTCCGCCACCCAGTCGGCGAGCCATGTCGCGAGATCGTCGGTCTGGTGATGGATATGGTCGAGATCGAGGCCGGCGGCGCGCGACACGCTCTCGTCGGTGCGGATCCAGATGGTGCGCATGCCCATGTCGGCCGCTGGCCTCAGGTTGACGGCGATATCGTCGGCGAAGGCCGCGCGGGTCGGGTCGACATTGTGCCGCCGCACCAGCTCGTCATAGATCTGGCGGTGCGGCTTGGGCCAGTAGTCGCCCGCGACGATGTCGAAGATCGCCTCGAAATGGTGGGCGATGCCGAGCTTCTCCATGACGCGCTCGGCGTGCGGCACGTCGCCGGCCGTGAAAATCAGCTTGCGGCCCGGCAGCTTGGCCAGGGACGCTTCCAGATCGGGCGCATGCGGCACCGGCGAGTAGTCGATGTCGTGGACGTAGTCGAGGTAGTGCTTGGGGTCGACGCCGTGCAGGGTCATCATCCCGCGCATCGAGGTGCCGTGGTCCTTCCAGTACTGCTTCTGGACGATCCGCGCCTCTTCAGGCGTAACCTTCAGCCAGTCGGAGATATAGCGCCCGATGCGGACGTCGATCTGGGCGAACAGGTTGCAGCGCGCCGGATAGAGCGTGTTGTCGAGGTCGAACAGCCAGACGTCTGGATCATGAAGAGGGGGCATGCGGCTGGATTAACCGTCAGTCGTGCGCTTGTCGAGCCAGCAGCTTATAAAGGGACCAATGGATACCCTGACGATCGTCTTGCTGGCGGCCATCGCGCTGCTGGTCCTGGTGCTGGTCCTCGCGCTCACCCGCCGCGGCAGCAGCGAGGCCGAGACCATGCGCCAGCAGCTCGCCCTCGCCCTCAGCCAGCAGGCCGAGACCGTCCAGCGGGTCGAGCGTTCGCTGCGCGAGCAGGAGCAGGCGCTGAGCAAGGTGGTCGAGGAGCGGTTGGACCGCACCGAAAAGGCGACCGGCCAGATCGTCACCGACCTGCGCGAGCGGCTGGTCCGCATCGACGAGGCGCAGAAGAAAATCGGCGAGCTCTCGACCCAGGTGGTGAGCCTTCAGGAAGTGCTGTCCAACAAGCAGGCGCGCGGCGCCTTCGGCGAGGTCCAGCTCAACGACCTGGTGCAGAACGCGCTCCCGCCCTCGGCCTACGAATTCCAGTCGACGCTGTCCTCAGGCGCGCGCGTCGACTGCCTGCTGAAGTTGCCCAACCCGCCGGGCCCGATCGCCATCGACGCCAAGTTCCCGCTCGAAAGCTATAGCGCGCTGCGCGCCGTGGCGGCGGGCGATACGGCGGCCCTGGTCATCGCCCAGCGCAGCTTCCAGCAGGCGATCCGCAAGCATATCGGCGACATTCGCGCCAAGTACATCGTGTCCGGCGAGACCGCCGAATCGGCGCTGATGTTCCTGCCTTCCGAGGCCGTCTACGCCGAGCTGCACGCCAACTTCACCGGCCTGGTCGAGGAGTCCTACAAGGCCCGCGTCTGGATCGTGTCGCCCACCACCATGATGGCGACCTTGAACACCGTGCGGGCCGTTCTGAAGGACGTCCGCATGCGCGAGCAGGCGGGCGAGATCCAGAAGACGGTCGGGTTGCTGCTCGACGACGTGAAGCGGCTGGACGAGCGGGTCGAGAAGCTGAAGTCGCACTTCGCGATGACCGAGAAGGACCTGAAAGAGGTCGACATCTCGGCCGACCGCATCACCAAGCGGGGTCAGCGTATTCTCGACGTCGACCTCGGCGAGGAGCCCGCGGCGCTGCCGCCGAAACTTTAACTGAGAAAAGGCAAAGATCCTTCGCTTCGCTCAGGATGACAATTGGTATTGGAATTGGCGCAGTGCGCCCGATCCAGAAAATGCTGTCATCCTGAGCGAAGCGAAGGATCTTCCTCTTCTTCTAACCTCAGCCCCACGGACCGCGGCGTGGCGTCTGCTGATGAGCGGTCGCCCATGGGCCGCTCGCCGGCGCTGCAGGCCTTGCTTGTGCCTGGACCTGCCCCGCCCCCATTTGATTGGCCATCGCCTCCAGCCGCGCAATGCGCTCCTCCATCGGCGGATGGGTCGAGAACAGGCTGCGCAGGCCGCCGGCCGAAAGCGGATTGGCGATATACATGTGTGCCGTCGCCGGGTTGGCTTCGGCCGCCCGGTTGGGGATCTGCTGGGTGCCGGCGTGCAGCTTGGCCAGCGCCGAGGCGAGCCACAGCGGCTGGCCGGAGATCTCCGCGCCCATGCGATCGGCTTCGTATTCGCGGCCACGGCTGATCGCCATCTGGACCAGCGCCGCGGCGAGCGGCGCCAGGATCATGGCGGCGATGGCCACGATCGGATTGACCAGCGGCCGGCCCTCGGAATCGCGACCGCCGCCCATCATGCCGCCGAAGCTCGCCAGCATGCCGATGGCGCCGGAGAGCGTGGCGGCGACGGTCATGATCAGCGTGTCGCGATGGCGGACGTGGCTCAGCTCATGCGCCATCACGCCCGCAACTTCCTCGCGGCTGAGGTGGCGCAGCAGGCCCGTGGTGGCGGCAACCGCGGCATTCTCGGGGTTACGGCCGGTGGCGAAGGCGTTGGGCTGCTCCTCGTCGATCACGTAGACGCGCGGCATCGGCAGGCCGGCGCGCTGGGCCAGTCCCTGGACGATGCCGTAGAGCTCGGGCGCCTCGTTGGGCCCGACCTCCTGCGCGTTGCTCATGCGCAGCACCATCTTGTCGCTGTTCCAGTAGGCAAACAGGTTCATGCCCAGGGCGGCGACCAAGGCAATGACGAGGCCGGATTGGCCGCCCAGCAAATAGCCCGCCACCAGGACGAAGCCGGTGAGGGCCGCGAGAAGGAGAGCCGTCTTGAAGTAGTTCATGGCGGGAAAGATGGTTGCCAACTGTGGCGAATCAAGGCGTCCGGGGGCATCATGCCGGCATGACCGAACCCAAAAAGCCCATCCCACCGGAGCCTGCAAAAGCGGAGCCGGCGGCGCCCATCCCGCCCGAGAAGCCGAAGAAAGTCGAGGAGATCGGCGGCCCGCCCGGCCCCGAGCCGACCCGCTACGGCGACTGGCAGTTCAACGGCAAGGTGACCGACTTCTAATGCCGCCCGACATCTTCCACCGCGCCTTCAAGGCCCAGCCCTGGTGGTGGGAGGCGTGGACACCCAACAATGCGCTGAGCGTCGACCCGCCGGCCAAGACCGATGTGGTGATCGTGGGCGCGGGCTATGGCGGCCTCTCGACGGCACTGGAACTCAGGCGCCACGGCATCGGCTGCGTGGTGCTGGAGCGCGGCGTGTTCGGCATCGGCGCCTCGACGCGCAACGGCGGCATGCTCTCGGGCGGCACCAACATCGCCAAAGGCCTGGGCGGCAAGAACCCGAAGGTCGAGGCGGAATTCGCCGCGAACAAGGCGGCCTTCCTGGGCAGCGGCGCGGACTCGCTACAAACCCTGATCGACATCATCGGGCGCGAGAAAATCGATTGCGGGCTGATCACCACCGGCCGCTTCACCGGCGCCTGGACGCCCAAGCACTATGACGACCAGGCCCGCAAGGTCGAGATGTTCAACAAATACGCCAACGTGGGCGCCGAGATGATCCCGCGCGAGCGTGTGCGCGAGATGATGGCGTCCGACTACTACTACGGCGGCATGTATGTGAAGAGCGGCGGCAATCTCCATCCCGCGCGTTACTACAAGGGCCTGCTCGAGGCCGCACACAAGCAGGGCGCGATCCTGTGCGGCAATGTCGAGGCCGAGCGTATCGAGAAAATCGGCAGCGAAAAAACAGGTGGGGGCTGGCGCGTGCTGACCGCCAAGGGACCGATCGCCTGCCGCGAGGTCGTGATCGCGACCAATGGCTACACCGGCGACCTGACGCCCAAGCTGAAGATGCGCGTCGTGCCGGTGGCGAGCCACATCATCGCCACCGAAGAACTGCCGATGCCGGCAACGGAGCTGATCCCGTTGCAGCGCTCGATTGGCGATACCAAGCGCGTGCTGACCTACTACCGTCCCTCGCCCGACGGAAAGCACATGATCTTCGGCGGCCGCGCGCGGTTCACGGCGGCGCCGCCGGAGGTGAGCGCGCCGATCCTGTACCAGTACATGATCGACCGCTTCCCGCAGCTCAAGGGCGTGCGCATTACTCATGCCTGGACCGGCAACGTCGCCTTCGCGCTCGATTCGATGTCGCACATGGGCCAGGACGACGGCATGCACTATCTGCTCGCCTGCAACGGCAACGGCGTCGCCATGATGACCTATCTCGGAACGCAAACGGCGAAGAAGATCGCCGGTGGCTCCAATGCGCCGGTCAATGCCTTCGACGGCCGCGAGTTCCCCGAGCATCCGCTCTACAACGGCGATCCTTCGATGTACCTGCCGTTGATCGGCGCCTGGTACCGCACGCGCGACTGGCTCGACCGCCGGCTGGCCGGCTGAAACGGGATATAGAGCATGAAAGTTGGCATCGTCGGCGCGGGGTCGATCGCGTTCGGAATGGCGGCGTTTCTCGAGCGCGAGGGACACAAGGCCATCCTGTGGTCGCCATCGGGCGAACGCACCAAGGCCCTGTCGGCGGGCGAGCCGCTCGTCGCGGCCGGCGCCATCGAGGGGACGTTCAGGCCGGCCGTTGCCGGGAGCGCGGAAGAACTCGTCGCCGGCGCCGAGGTGATCCTGATCGCCTTGCCGGCCTACGGCCACAAGCACGTGTTCGACAGGATCGCGCCACACATCAAGCCATCGCAAACGGTGATCGTGAGTTCGCATGCGTCGTTTGGCGCGCTGTATCTCTCGCGACTGCTGGCCACCCGAAAAGTCGCGGTCCCGATCGTTGCCTGGGGCACCACGCTGGTGAGCGGCCGTCAGACCGGTCCCGCCAAGGTCCAGGTGAATGCCGTTCGCCAATCGGTCGATCTCGCCACCGTGCCGGCAGCGCGCAGCGCGGAGGGGCTCGCCCTCTGCAAGTCGCTGTTCGGCGACCGGTTCGTCGATCGACGAAGCCTGCTGGCGATCGCCTTGAGCAATCTCAATCCCACGATCCATATGGGCATCGCGCTCGGCAACATGACCCGTATGGAGCGTGGCGAGACCTGGGGCCAGGCGGAGAACGTGACACCGAAGGTCGGCCGCCTGCTCGAGGAGCTCGACCGCGAGCGGCTTGCCATTGCCACGGCCCTGGGCCTCGAAGTCCGCACGATCTTCCAGCACCTCAACCTGTCGTTCGGCGTGCCTCCTGGGTCGGCGTCGGAGATGCACCAGGCCATGCATGCCATCGGCAAGGGCGGCGCGGGCCCGACGACCGCCGACAGCCGCTATGTCACCGAAGACGTGCCCTTCGGCCTGGTCCCGACCGCGCAGCTCGGACGTCTCGCGGGCCATCCTGCACCGTTGCACGAGGCTGGCGTCGAGATTTTCTCGGCTATGTACGGGCGGAACTTCAGCGCCGAGAACGATCTTCTTGCCGTCCTCGACATCGGCTCCATTCCCTTGGCGCAGCTCCAGACGCTGTGCCGCGACGGTTACTGACCTGCCATGACCAGCCCCGCTGCCAATCCTCTTCCCGTCTCCCTCCCTGTTGATTTGGCCGACGTGCGCGCCGCCGCGGCGCGCATCGAGGGCGCCGTCGTCCATACGCCCTGCCTGCGCAGCGAGACCCTGTCGCGCATCGCCCACGCCGATGTCTGGATAAAATTCGAGAATCTGCAGTTCACGGCCTCGTTCAAGGAGCGCGGCGCGCTCAACACGCTGCTGCAGCTCACCGACGAGGAGCGCAAGCGCGGCGTCATCGCCATGTCGGCCGGCAACCACGCCCAGGGCGTGGCCTATCACGCCGGCCGTCTCGGCATTCCCGCCACCATCGTGATGCCCTCCTTCACGCCCAACACCAAGGTGAAGCACACCCGCGACCACGGAGCTCGCGTTGTACTGGTGGGCGATACTCTGGCCGAGGCCGCGACCGAAGCGCACCGGATCGCCGCCGCCGAAAAACTGGTGTTCGTGCACCCCTACGACGATGCCCGCGTGATCGCCGGTCAGGGCACGATCGCGCTCGAGATGCTGCAGGACGTGCCCGAACTCGACACGCTGGTGGTCCCGGTGGGCGGCGGCGGCATGATCGCGGGCTGTGCCGTGGCGGCACGGGGCCTCAAGCCCGACCTGAAGGTGATCGGTGTCGAATCGGCCGGCTACTCTGCGATGCGCCAGCTTCTCGCCGGTGAGCCGGTCACGGTCGGCGGCGACACCATCGCCGAGGGCATCGCGGTGCGCGACATCGGCCAGACGCCGCTCGCCATCGCCCGCGCCCTGATCGATCGCGTGCTGGCGGTCGACGAGGTGGCGATCGAACGCGCCATAGCGCTGTTCCTCGAAGTCGAGAAGACCGTGGCCGAGGGCGCCGGCGCGGCCGGTCTGGCCGCCCTCCTCGCCCATCCGCAGCATTTCACCGGCCGCAAGGTCGGCCTCGTGCTGTGCGGCGGCAACATCGACACCCGCCTGCTGGCCTCGGTCCTGCTGCGCGGGCTGGTGCGCGACGGCCGCATCGTGCGGCTGCGGCTGATGATCGGCGATGCCCCCGGCCAGCTCGCCCGGGTCGCCGGCCTGATCGGCGGCGCCGGCGGCAACATCGTGGAAGTGCTGCACCAGCGGCTGTTCGGCGTGGTCGCCAAGGCCACCGAACTCGACGTCACCGTCGAGACCCGAGACCGCGCCCACCTCGGCGAGCTGCTCGCTGCGCTGCAGGCCGAAGGTTTCAAGGTCCGCGTCCTGGAGGGGGCGGACGCGTAAAAGCGCGCCTTACAACCCACCGGCCTGCGGGCTAAAAGGGCGCCCATGTCCGCAAGCCCCGCCTACGTGCCCTCGCCCACCCCCGATCTCGCCCGCATTCAGCGCGCCCTGATCTCCGTCTCCGACAAGGAGGGCCTGGTGGAGCTGGGCAAGGCGCTGGCGGCCCATGGGGTGGAAATCCTCTCGACCGGCGGCTCGGCCAAGTCGCTGCGCGACGCCGGCCTGAAGGTCGTCGAGGTGAGCGATCACACCGGCTTTCCCGAGATCATGGACGGGCGCGTAAAGACCCTACAGCCCACGATCCATGGCGGCATCCTGGCGCGCCGCACCGACGACGGACACAAGAAGGCAATGGCCGATCACAAGATCGCCGGCATCGATCTCGTCGTGGTGAATCTCTATCCGTTCGAGGCCACCGTGGCGCGCGGCGCCGATTTCCCGACCTGCGTCGAGAACATCGACATCGGCGGCCCGGCGCTGATCCGCGCCTCGGCCAAGAACCACGACTTCGTCACCATCGTCGTCGATCCGAAGGACTACGCCTCGGTGCTCGACGAGCTCAAGGCCAACAAGGGCGCCACGACCCTGGCGCTGCGCCGCAAGCTCGCCGCCAAAGCCTATGCCCGGACCGCGTCTTATGACTCAGCTATCGCCACGTGGTTTGCCAAGCAAGAGAACGACACCTTCCCCGAGCGGCTGACGATCTCGGCCGAGCGCGTGCAGACCTTGCGCTATGGCGAGAACCCGCACCAACAGGCAGCCTTTTACTCGGACGGCAGCAAGCGGCCGGGCGTCGCCACCGCGCGCATGGTCCAGGGCAAGGAGCTCTCCTACAACAACATCGGCGACACCGAAGCGGCCTACGAATGCGTCGCCGAATTCTCCGAATCGGCCATCGTCGTCGTGAAGCACGCCAACCCCTGCGGCGTCGCGGTCGACAAGGACCAGTACGCCGCCTACCTGAAAGCCTATGCCTGCGATCCGGTGTCGATCTTCGGCGGCATCGTTGCGGTCAACCGCACGCTCGAAGCCAGGACAGCCACGGACCTGGTGAAGCTCTTCCTCGAAGTCGTGATCGCGCCCGATGCGACGCCTGAGGCGCTGGCCATCCTCGCCACCCGGAAGAACGTGCGTGTGCTGCTGGCCGGCACGCTCCCCGATCCGATGTCCCCCGGCATGACGATCAAGAGCGTGGCCGGCGGCTATCTGTTTCAGAGCCGCGACAACGGCCACCTGAAGAAGGCCGACCTCAAGGTCGTGACCAAGCGTGCGCCGACGGCCAAGGAACTCGACGACCTGATGTTCGCCTTCACCGTCTGCAAGCACGTGAAGTCGAATGCCATCGTCTATGCCAAGGATGGCGCCACGGTGGGCGTGGGCGCGGGACAGATGAATCGCCGCGATTCCTCACGCATCGCGGCCATCCGCGCCGCCGAAGCAGGCGAAACGGCGGGGCTGAAGGTGAGTCCGGCCGTCGGCAGCGTGGTCGCATCCGATGCCTTCTTCCCCTTCGCCGACGGGTTGCTGGCCGCCGCCGAAGCGGGTGCCACCGCCATCATCCAGCCCGGCGGTTCGATGCGCGACAAGGAAGTGATCGAGGCCGCCGATGCGGCCGGCCTCGCCATGGTCTTCACCGGAATGCGCCACTTCCGCCACTAGGCGGAAGCGGGCCTTCCGTTCACGGCCTCAGTTCATCAACTGGCCGAGATTGCTGATGATCTCGGTCACCAGCCGCGTGTCACGATTCATGAGCACGATATCGTCGTCGACCCGGACATAGTCGTAGCCCGGCGGCGGCGGCGCGAGCTGCATCATCAGTGGCTGCGGCAGCTGATGGTAGACCATGGTCGGCGGCAGCGGCTGGCCGACGCTCCAGAGCTTCTTGGCCTGGCCCGGCGGCAAACAGCCATTGTTCTTTTTGGCGAGGCCCGGCGGGCAATTACCGCTCGTGAACTCGGTCCGGTAGTAGGTGTTGACGGTAGTCCGGTCGCGGTCGGTCACGACGACCCGCGTCGGCGTGCCAGCCTGGCCGCTGTCGATGCGGTTGCCCTGGTTCTGATTCTGATTCTGGCCCTGGCCACGATTGTTGTCGTTTTGGCTTTGGCCGCGGTTGTTGTCGTTGCCCTTGCCCTTGTTCTTGTCGTTATCGGCCCAGGCAGGCGAGGCGAGGCCGGCACAAAGCGCCGACACGAGAAGTAGGCGAATAGCGTGCATGATGAAATTCCTCCGCACCGTGAACGCGGTCCGGGGCCGGGAGTTCCCTCAGGGCGCACCCACCGCGAAGGCACGCGGCAACACCGAGACTTCCAGCGGCAGGCGGCCCACCGTCTCGCCGTCGAGATCGACCAGGGTTTCTACCTCGGACTCGAAGCGGAACCGCGTGCCCTGGCTCACCCGCACCTTGGGGTGACCGATATGCGCGCCGCTATAGAGCTTGGGCATGACGTCCAGCAGCACGCCCAGCCGCGAGATGTCACCCATCTCGATCAGGTCGAGGATACCATCGTCGAATTTGGCGCCCGGCATCAGCCTCATGCCGCCGCCGCCGTTCTCGGTGTTGGCGACCATCGCTGTGAACAGCCGCCGCGTCTGCGGCACGCCGCCGTCGATCGCGATGGCGACGTCGCGGTGGCGGTAGCCCAGCGTGACGACCGGCGTCATCAGCAGATAGGCGATCTCGCCCAGTTTCTTCAGCCAGGCCGAACGCGAGGTACGATGGCTGATGGTGGCCGCTGCGCCCAACGACACGATGAGATAGCCGAAGCGATCGACCTGATGGCCGGCAAGATCGACGCAGCGAACGCGCAGCAGATCGACGGGCCGGCTGCCGCGGCCGGCTGCAGCCGCGTAGGCGCTCAGCGGATCCTCGAGATGGCCGAGCGCCCGGCAGAGTTCGTTGGCGGTACCGGCCGGCACCGGGCAAAGAACAGTGTCGGGGGCGATGAGACGACCTGAAGAATCGAGCAAGCCGTTCAGCACCTCGTTCACGGTGCCGTCGCCGCCCACTGCCGCGAAGCGACGCGCGCCCCGTGACAGGGCATCGCGCGCGAGCGCGGTGGCATGGCCGGGCGCGTCGGTGAACAGCGGACGGAAAGAGCCGAGGTGTACCTTCAGCTGCGCTTCGATCGCCGGCCAGCGCCGTGCGGCGCCGCCTTTGTTGGCGGCGCGATTGACGATCACGGCAAGACTGGATTGTTCAGCCATGCCTGCATTTTGCTAGCATCGTGTCGCGGTGGCCATGGCCGATGGCACGATGATTGCCGGGCGATCACACGATGGTCACCCGCAGGTGACTCCATAATCATGCGTTTACCGCGTGGGCAATTGACAGCGCCTCCAGGCGGAACCACATCTGCCCCAGCGATTCAGAACGGATCGCAGGGGAGTTCCGTTGTCCATTTTCCGCCAACTCTTCGCTGCCTCGATCCTTGCCCTTGCCGCGACGCCGGCAGTAGCCCAGGGCGGACCGCCCGCGATGCCGGTGGGCGTCGCCGAGCCGCTCGCCAAGCGCGTCACGCAGTGGGACGAATCTTCGGGTCGTTTCGAAGCGCTGGCCTCCGTCGAGGTTCGCGCCCGCGTGTCGGGCTTCATCGACAAGGTTGAATTCCGCGACGGCCAGCTCGTCAATGTCGGCGATCCGCTATTCACCATCGACAAGCGCCCCTACGAGATCGCCGTCGAATCGGCTGAAGCCGATGTCGGCCGCAACAAAGCCCAGGTCGAACTCGCCGAGTTGCAGGTCGGCCGCGGCGCATCGCTGATCGCCTCGCGTGCCATCACCGAGGCCGAAAACGACTCGCGCAAGGCAAACCTTGCCGTTGCCCGCGCCCAGCTCAAATCTGCCGAGGCGGCGCTGCGCAATGCCCAGCTCAATCTCGAGTGGACCGAGGTTCGCGCCCCCATCGCCGGCCGCATCTCCGATCGGAAAGTCGATGCCGGCAATCTGATCTCGGGCGGCCAGTCCGGCGCCACGCTGCTCGCCACGATCGTCACGCTCGACCCGATCCGAATCGTCTTCGACGTCTCGGAAGCCGACTACATTCGCTACACGCGCCTCTTCCTTTCGGGCGGGCTCGCTTCTTCGCGCGAGGCCAACCCGGTCCGCATCCGCCTCGCCGACGAGACCGACTGGGCGCGCTCCGGCAAGCTCGATTTCGTCGACAACTCGATGACGGCACGCTCCGGCACCATCCGCGCCCGCGCCCTGGTCGACAACAAGGACCAGCTCCTGGCTCCTGGCATCTTCGCCCGCCTGCAGCTCTACGGCGGCGAATACGACGCCCTGCTGATCCCCGATTCGGCGGTGATTTCAGACCAGGCGCGCAAGATCGTATTCACGGTCGGGCCAGACAATGTCGTGCAGGCCAAGCCTGTGGTGCTCGGGCCGCTGGTCGATGGGCTGCGCGTGGTACGCAGCGGTCTGGCACCCACCGACAAGGTGGTGCTCGACGGGCTCGCCAATCCGATGGTGAGGCCCGGCGCCAAGGTGGTGCCGCAAAAGGGCGAGATCGCCGCCAAGGCGCGCTAGCCGATGATCCGTCTTTCGCATTTCTTCATCGACCGGCCGATCTTCGCCTCGGTCCTCTCGGTCATCATCCTCATCGTGGGCTTCATCGCCCAGCGCGGCCTGCCCGTGGCCGAATACCCCGAGATCGCGCCGCCGACGGTCAACGTGACCGCGACCTACCCCGGCGCCTCGGCCGAGGTCATCGCCGAAACCGTCGCCACGCCGCTCGAGCAGGAGATCAACGGCGTCGACGACATGCTCTATATCAACTCGCAGTCGACCGGCGACGGAAGGCTGTCGATCAACGTCGTCTTCAAGCCCGGCGTCGACATCGACCAGGCCCAGGTGCTGGTGCAGAACCGCGTCGCAGTTGCCCAGCCGCGCCTGCCCGAGGATGTGCAGCGGCTCGGCATCGTGGTGCGCAAGGCCTCGCCCGACCTGATGATGGTCGTGCACATGATCTCGCCCGACGGCTCGCGCGATCAGCAATACATCTCCAACTATGCCACGCTCTACGTGAAGGACGTGCTGGCCCGCGTCGACGGCGTCGGCAACGTGCTCGTGTTCGGCGCCCGCGACTACTCGATGCGGGTCTGGCTCGACCCGGCCCGCGTCGCTGCGCGCAATCTGACCGGCGGCGAGGTGGTGCTGGCGCTGCGCGCCGCCAACCTGCAGGTCGCCGCCGGCGCCATCAACCAGGCGCCCGCCATATCGCCCGGCGCCTTCACCCTCTCCGTCCAGACGCTGGGCCGCCTGAGCTCACCCGAGGAATTCGAGAACATCGTCATCCGCGCCGAACCCGGCGGCTCGGTCACCCGCCTGCGCGACGTCGCGCGGGTCGAGCTGGGCGCGCAGGACTACACGCTGAACGCCTACCTCAACAACAAGAACGCCACGGCTCTCGGCATCTTCCAGCGCCCCGGCTCGAACGCGCTCTCCACCTCGGACGCCATCATCGCGCAGATGGAGCAGCTCAAGAAGAACTTCCCCGCCGGCATCGATTATTCGATCGTCTACAATCCCACGCAATTCATCCAGGCCTCGGTCGACGCGGTGGTCCAGACGCTGTTCGAGGCGCTGATCCTGGTCGTGATCGTGGTGATCCTGTTCCTGCAGACCTGGCGGGCGGCGATCATCCCCATCCTCGCCATCCCGGTCTCCTTGATCGGCTCGTTTGCGGTCATGTCCGCCGTGGGCATCTCGTTCAACACCCTGTCGCTGTTCGGCCTGGTGCTGGCGATCGGCATCGTGGTCGATGACGCCATCGTCGTGGTCGAGAACGTCGAGCGATATCTCACCCAGGGCATGTCGCCCAAGGAAGCCGCGCACAAGACCATGGACGAGGTCGGCGGCGCGCTGATCGCCATCTCGCTGGTGCTGATCGCGGTGTTCCTGCCGACCGCCTTCATCACCGGCCTGCAGGGCACATTCTACAAGCAGTTCGCCATCACCATCGCCGCCTCTACCGCGATCTCGGCCTTCGTGTCGCTCACTCTGTCGCCCGCCATGGCGGCGCTGCTGCTCAAGACCCATGCGCTGTCGCATGTCGAGAAGGGCAAGCCCGGCCTGATGGACAGGCTGATGGCGCCGATCAACTGGTTCTTCGGCCACTTCAACCGCGGCTTCGAGGGGCTGTCCAACTTCTACGGCCGCGCGACCGCGCGGCTGGTTCGCATGACCGTCATCATGCTGGTGATCTACGCCGGCCTGCTCGCACTCACCTACAACAGGCTCGAATCGACGCCGACCGGCCTCGTCCCGCAGCTCGACCGCTCCTACCTGATCGCGGCCATGCAGCTGCCGGCCGGCTCAACACTGGAGCGCACCGATGCGCTGATCCGGCGAGCGACCGACATCATCGCCACGCGGCCCGGCGTAAAGGATGCCGTGGCTTTCGTCGGCCTCGACGGCGCCACCTTCACCAACGCGCCCAACACCGGCGTGGTCTTCGTTACCCTGAAGCCCTTCAAGGACCGCCCCGGCATCACCAAGGACATGATCCTGGCCGACCTGCGTGGCCAGATGTTCGCCTTGCGCGAGGCCTTCGTATTCGTGCTCGAGCCGCCCTCCGTGCCGGGCATCGGCACCGGCGGCGGCCTCAAGGGCTATGTGCAGGATCGCGCGGCGCGTGGCCTGCCGGCGCTCGAGGGCGCCACCTGGGCACTGGCCGGCGCCGCGGGACAGGCGCCTGGCCTCACCCAGGCCTTCACGCTGTTCAGCACGCGCACGCCGCAGATCTGGGCCGACATCGACCGCACCAAGGCCGAGCAGCTCGGTGTGCCGATCGCCCGCGTGTTCGAGACCCTGTCGGTTTACATGGGCTCGGCGTTCGTCAACGACTTCAACATCCTCGGCCGCACCTATCGCGTCACCGCCCAGGCCGACAATCCCTATCGCCTGACCTTGCGCGACGTCGAGAACCTCAAGACGCGCAGCGCCAGCGGCGAGATGGTGCCGATCGGCGCCGTCGCGAACTTCCGCGACACCACAGGCCCGTACCGCGTCGCGCGCTACAATCTCTATCCCGCCGCCGAAGTGCAGGTGGCGCTGCAGCGCGGCTACTCCTCGGGCCAGGGCATCGCCACTATGGAAGCGCTGGCCGAGAAGGTCCTGCCCTCCGGCTTCGGCTTCGAATGGACCGAGATCGCGCTGCAGGAGAAGCTCGCCGGCAATACCGCGATCCTGGCCTTTGGCCTGGCCGTGCTGTTCGTGTTTCTTCTGCTGGCGGCACTCTACGAGAGCTGGCTGCTGCCGCTCGCCGTCATCCTGATCGTGCCCATGTGCATCCTCGCGGCCATGATCGGCGTCAACATCCGCGGACTCGACCGCAACGTCCTGGTCGAGATCGGCCTGGTGGTGCTGGTGGGCCTTGCCGCCAAGAACGCTATCCTGATCGTGGAGTTCGCCAAGCAGGCGCACGAGCAGGGCATGAACCGCTACGACGCCGCGGTGACCGCCGCCAAGACGCGGCTGCGGCCCATCCTGATGACTTCGCTCGCCTTCATCCTGGGCGTGGTGCCGCTGGTCATCAGCGAGGGCGCCGGCGCCGAGATGCGCCAGTCGCTGGGCACTGCCGTGTTCTCCGGCATGCTGGGCGTGACGATCTTCGGTCTGATCTTCACCCCGGTGTTCTACGTGCTGAGCGTCGGCCTGGCGGAGCTGCGCTTCAAGTGGCGCAAGCAGGAGATCAAGCCCGACTTCAAGCCGGATTCGGTCTGAGAACGCGGTGCAGGTCGAGCACCGGCGGATCGCGGCCGAGCTGTGACAGCAGCGTGTGGACCTGGGCGCGATGATGGGTCTGGTGATTGAAGAAGTGCGGCAGCAGCACGTCCAGCGGATCCTCTGACACGAGGCCGGCATTGTTGACGTAGCGGATCGTCCGCGTGGCGAAGCCCGGCGGCAGGTGCGCGAAGAACGCTTCTATGCGGGCATCCATCGCCGCCCGCGCCGTCCGCAAGGCGGCAAACTCCTCATGCAGCGTGGCGCCGAGATCGGTCGAGGGGTGCGTGCCGCCTTCGAAGCGGGTCATCCAGATCCGGTCACCCAGCAGCAGATGGTTGAGCGTGCCATGGACGCTGCCGAAGAAAGCCCCGAGGTCGCGCCGGCGCTCCCCGTCGGAGAGCGCCGCGCAGGCCTCGTAGAGTGTCTCGTTGGCCAGTCGGTTGTAGCGGGCGTAGTGCCGCCAGGGTTCGGTCATCGGCCCTGTTTAGCGCGCCGCGGCCGAAACCCAGCGCGCCAGATCGCGGAACAGGCCAGCGACAACCCGGCCGCGCAGACGGTGCGCCTCGTTGGCATAGGCCTGGACCTGGGGGATCGTGGGGTAAGGGATCGTGAACATGAATATCTCCTTGAGGTTGAAAGGAACATAATTCCCTCATTCCATGGCGTTAATCCGGAGATATTGACGAACACTGATGAATATAATTCACTAATCTAGCAATGATCGATCATGCCAGCGAAATGGCGACCTTCGTGCGGGTCGTCGATGCCAAGGGGTTTTCCGCCGCCGCGGGCGGCCTGGGGCTCACGCCGTCAGCCGTCAGCAAGCTGGTGACCCGGCTGGAAACCCGGCTGGGCGTGCGGCTGCTGCAGCGCACGACCCGGGCGCTGCATCTCACCGCCGATGGCGAAGCCTTCTATGCCGCCGCCCGTCGCATCGTGGTGGAGATCGAGACGCTCGAGAACGAGATCACCGGTCAGAGCGGCACGCCGCACGGGCCGCTCAAGGTCACGACCTCGCTCGCCTTCTCGACCCACCAGCTCGCACCGATCATCGGCGAGTTTCTGCAGCGCTACCCCGCCGTGCAGCTCGAGTTGCTGCCGACCGACCGCGTGGTCGACGTGATCGACGAGCGCATCGATGTCGCCATCCGGATCGGCAAGCTTGCCGACACCAGCTTCATGGCGCGCAAGATCGGCGAGGATGTGCGCCTGATCTGCGCCGCGCCGAGTTACCTGGCCCGCCGCCGCGCGCCGCAACGGCCCGAGGATCTCGCGCGTCACGAATGCATCGTCAATCGCGACCGCCCCGAACTCAACAGATGGCCGTTCCGCATCGACGGCAACGTCCGCCTGATCGAGGTCAATGGCCGCCTGGCGGTCAACGAAGGCGAAGCGCAGATGCGGCTCGCCCTGCAGGGGCTGGGCATCGTCTGCCTGACGCGGCTGACCTTGGCCGGCGCCATCCGGCGTGGCGAACTGGTCCCCTTGCTCGGAGATTTCTATGCCGAGGAGCCGGTGCCGATCCATGCGGTCTACCCTCACCGACGCCATCTCGCGCCCAAGGTCACGGCCTTCGTGAATTTCCTGATCGAGAAGTTCACGCCGCCGCCATGGGAAATATGAGCCGGGGAGATATAGTGGACTCCTGAAACGAGGAGGAAGCCATGGCCGACGCCATCGATGATCTGTTCCGCCGCTTCGGCAAGGCCTTCAACAAGGCCGATGTCGACGAAATCGCCGCCTGCGTCACCGACGATTTCGAGTGGCGTCTCAACGCTGGCGGCGCACCGGCGGGCCGCGTGCTCAAGGGCAAGGACGATCTGCGCGCCTACTTCGCCGACAAGTCCAAGGCGCCCCGTGAGGCGCGGTTCTCCGAGGCCCGCATCCATCGCGCCGGCGACAAGCTGTTCGGCACCTTTCGCGTCACCGGCATCGACCATGCCGGCAAGCCCTTCGATCGCTACGGCATCGACCTCTACGAGGTGAAGGATGGCAAGATTGCCCTCAAGGACAGCTACGCGAAGGGCGACTGACGTGAGCAACGACACCGTTCTTTGGGCGATCGACAAGCGCGGCGTGGCCACGGTCACGCTCAACCGGCCGCAGGTTAACAACGCCTACAACGGCGACCTGATCCAGGGTCTGCATGATGCGATGGACGCACTCGGCCGCGAGCCGGCACTGCGTCTCGTCGTGTTGCGCGGCAACGGCCGCCATTTCCAGGCTGGCGCCGATCTCGCCTGGATCAGCAGCGTCTCCACGCAATCGCCGGCCGGAAACGAGCGCGCGAGCCGGCTCACCGCCGAGGCGGTCCGCCGGCTCGACACCTGCCCGGTGCCGACGCTCGCCCTCGTCCAGGGCGGCTGCTTCGGCGGCGGCACCGGCATCGCCGCGGCCTGCGATGTCGTGGTGGCGAGCGAAGACGCGATCTTTTCCATCGCCGAGACCCGCTGGGGCCTGATGGCCGGCATCATCCTGCCGCAGCTTTGCCGGGCGATGGGCGTGCGGCAGGTCAGGCGTTATGCGCTGACCGGCGAGCGTTTCGGCGCCCACGAGGCGCGCCGGCTGGGGCTGGTGCACGAGGTATGTCCGACCGGCGGCCTGGAAGAGGCCGGCGGCAAGATCGTCGAGGCGGTTCTGATGAATGCGCCCGGCGCCACGACCGCCACCAAGCTCCGGACGATGGCGGCGGCCCGTGCCTTCATCGACGAGGGCGAATTGCGCGACCTGATCGACGAACACGCCCGCGCCCGTCAGCAGGCCGAGGCCAGCGAAGGCCTCGCCAGCTTCCGCGAGAAGCGCAAGCCCGCGTGGTATCCGGGCTAGAGCCCGGCGACCTCAGAGGCCTTCGAACAGCGGCGTGCTGACGTAGCGCTCGGCGAACGAGGGGATGATCACCACGATGCGCTTGCCGGCGCTGTCCGGCCGCGCACCGATCTTCAAGGCGGCGGCCACCGCCGCGCCCGAGGAAATGCCGACCGGAATGCCTTCGAGTGCCGCCATATCGCGCGCCGTCTTGAAGGCTGCGTCATTGTCGATGGCGATGATCTCGTCGATCACCGAACGGTCGAGAATGTCGGGAATGATGCCGGCACCGATGCCCTGGATGGGATGCGGCGAATGGGTGCCGCCGG
The DNA here is from genome assembly GCA_945862125.1 of Reyranella massiliensis 521. Classification (GTDB taxonomy): domain Bacteria; phylum Pseudomonadota; class Alphaproteobacteria; order Reyranellales; family Reyranellaceae; genus Reyranella; species Reyranella massiliensis_A. The sequence goes on along the minus strand of CAMAYC010000015.1, from coordinate 38,574 downwards.
CCAGGACCTGACTGGCGGCCGGCTCGACGGCCACCACTTTCAGGCCGGGCAGGCGCGGCTTCAGCGCCTGGCCGACGCCGGTGATGGTGCCGCCGGTGCCGACGCCGGCCACGAAGAAGTCGAGCTTGCCGCCGGTGTCCTTGAAAATCTCCTCGGCCGTGGTGCGCTTGTGCACGGCGGGATTGGCCGGGTTCTGGAACTGCTGCGGCATGAAGCTGTTGGGAATGGTCTTCAGCAGCTCCTCGGCGCGGGCGATGGCGCCGTTGATGCCTTTCTCACGCGGCGTCAGTTCGAGCCGGGCGCCCAGGATGGCCAGCATCTTGCGCCGCTCGATCGACATCGAATCGGGCATGGTGAGGATGATGCTGTAGCCGCGCGCGGCGGCCACGAAAGCGAGCCCGATGCCGGTGTTGCCCGATGTCGGTTCGATCAGGGTGCTGACACCCGGCACGATCTTGCCGCTCTTCTCGGCCGCGTCGATCATGGCGAGACCGATACGGTCCTTCACCGAGGCGAGCGGGTTGAAGAATTCCAGCTTCGCCAGAATCTCGGCTTTGACGCCGTCACGCTTGGGAAGCCGGTTCAACCGCACCAGCGGCGTGGCGCCGACGGTCTCGGTAATGTCGTTGTAGATGCGGCCGCGGAATTCGGGGGTGGGGGCTTGCTGGGTCATGACCGTCTTATACGCCACTCGAACCCGCTCCACACCAGCAACAGCACCAGCGCCAGGCCCGAGAGCATCCAACCCCATCGTTCCGCAGGCGACACCCCGCGCTCGAGGCGGTAGGTGTGACGGCCGGCGGGCGCCACGAACGACACCAGCCGCAACGGATCGGTCGGCACGATCGCGGTCGCACCGTCGAGTCGCCACGCCGGAAAGAAGAAGCGGCGCAGCACCACCGTGGTCGGCGTCGTGCCGTCCACGTCGATCTGCATCGCGCCGAAGCGCTCATCCCTGGCACGGCAGATCTCGGCAACCGGCATACAGGCAATAACGGGCACGTTGCTCAGCAATCCAAGCGAGAGATCGGCGTAGGCCGCGTTGGGATCCTGCGGATACCCCGCCGGCAGATATTCCTTGGCATCCTGAACCGGCGGGATGGCCTGATTCAGACCCGTCTCGACGTGCACGGAGATGGAGCTGGCCAGGGGAACAAGGACCATCGCGAGAGCTGCGACCGCGCCTGCCAGACAGAACCTGCCCAGCCGCGACCACACGCCCGCCCAGGCCAGGCAGATCGCGGTAATCGTCGAAAACTCCACCACGACCATCAGGCGCCACGGAAACTGGACCTTGGCGACCAGCGGCACGATCCGCCAGAACCACGGCAGCAGGCCCGCCATGAGAACAAGGCACCAGAGGGACAACAGTGCCCAGAAGGCCGCATCTGCTCGCGGTCCGGCGCCAGACGGCCTGCCGCGCAACAGCAGCAACACGCCGACGGCGGCGATGGCGGCGGCGGCGGCAATCCGGGCGATCAACTCCATCATGGCAATCGGCTTCAGCCAACGCTCCGGCGTGAGGAGAAACCAGGTCTCGACGGAATAGCCGCGGGTCCAGAGCTTCTCGCTGGCGATCCAACCCTGCAGATCGAGTGCGGGACCAAGATAGATCGCAGCAAGGCCCACGCCGAGCGCCGCGCCGAGAGCGCAGCGCGCAACCAATTCCACGGCCGGCGCTGCTCCTGTCGCTCGCCACGCCCGGAACAGCGCGTAGGCTGGCAGCAACGTCGCAGATGCCAACACTGCCGTCGGCAAATGTGACAGCAGCAGGCCTGCGTACGACAGTGCCAGGATCGCGACTCCGCCACGTCGTCGATCGGCGATCCACCGGATCCCCAGCGCCGCCAGTGGCAGGAACGCATAGGCGGCGAACTCCGCATAGGCACCGCGGATGTAGTGGTCGAGTAGATGGTAGGGGGCCGCCATATAGGCGATCGCCCCGAGCAGCGCCACGCCTCCGCCCACTTCCTCGCGCCTCAGCCAGGCATGCATTGCGAGGCCCGACGCCCAGAGCAGCACCGTGGCGCTGATCGCCAGCCTGTAGGTCACCGGCAGGGCATTCAGCGTGACCGCGCTCACGAGCGCGTCGAGCCAGAACGGCAGCGGCGGGTAGAAATAGAAGGCGGGCCCGCCCAACCCTTCGAACGAATCGGCCATCCAGCGCGGATAGAAGACGCCCGCCCGGAACTGATCGGCGAACTGACCTGCCCAGGCCAGATTATGCGCGGCGCTGTGGCTGGGCAGCGTGCCGAGGATCAGCGACGGCACCATCAACAGCACTGCCGCGATCAGGAGAGCGATCGCAGGATGGCGCAGCGCCAAGCCTTACTCCGCGGCCTGCTTCTGCGCGATCCGGTCGGGCGTCAGCGTGTAGGTCGTGAACTGCCGGTTGAGCGCCGGCATCGGGCAGGCCTCCAGATGGCCCTCGCCCGGACGCATCAGGATCATCGCCGTCGTCGCCGTCATGACGCCGCGCGTGTTCAAGCGCGGCGGCCGGCAGACGGAGAAGGGAGTCCCCCAATTGTCGAAGAAGGCGCCGCGCAGATCGTCCAGGGTGAGCTTGCTGCGCCCCGGACCCAATTTTTGCGCCAGCTGGTCGCGCACGCGCTTGTCGCGATAGATCGAATCCGGTGTCTCGGAGAGGCCGGTGTCCTTGACCTTGGCGCGCGCGGACTCGGCGATCCAGTGGTTGGCGTGGACGTAGAGCCCGCGATCCGGCGCGATCCAGAAAGTATCGTCAGGCGCGCATTCGAAGCCGAAGGCCTCGCCGCCGCCATCTGCCGTCGCGTGACTGACGGCCATGTGGTTGGAGCCCGGCTTGGGCGTCGACACGATGGTCTGGACGGCGTGCGCGAGGCCGGCCGCCTCCAGCACCTTGCGCCGGATGAAGGGCAGCGGCACGCCGGGGCCGCGCTGGTAGTCGCGGTCGCATTCGAGCGCATTGGCGGTGAGACCGATGCCGGCCGAGTTGAGGCCGGAACGGGCGAGTCCGCCGGCCTCCGTGAAGGTGAGGATGTCGGGCCCATCGTCGCGGCGAATGCGCAGCACCACGCCGGTCTCCGCGCATTCGGCGCGCCAGTCCCAGTTCTGGCCGTGCAGCAGCACGCCGTCGGCGCTCGCCTCGGGCAGCGCCAACGCCGCCGTGCAGCCGTCGGGGAAATGCTGCGCCGCCTTCTGACGGCGTGCCGCCGCCACCATTTCGGTGCGGGCGTTCATCAGCATGACCGCGGCGAATGGCTCGCCGGCGCCCTCGGCGATGCCGCGCATTTCCTCGACATAGGCCGGGTCGAAATGTTCGATCGCCGGGACCATCGCGTCAGCGCGGCGCTCCAGTTCTTTCCAGTCGACGCCGCTCTTCAGGAGCGACTCGGCGTACATCTTGGCGCCGCGCCGCATCCGGTCGGCGGCGGCCTTGCCGTGCGTCCGTCCGCGTTCGTGCGGGCTGCCGGCGAGATCGATCAGGGGAAAGGGCGCGTAGCCGGTCATGTCCCCCTCTCAGGTCGGCGCGATGCCCAGCGCCTGGCGGAAACGATCCTTGAGATGCGCGCCGTCCTGCGGCGGCATCACGAACTCGAGTTTTTCGACCATCACCTTGACCAGCCGAAACACAGGACCCTTCGTGGTGCGCGCGTCCTTCACGAGCTGCGCCACCTCACTCACCTCACGCACGGTCGCGCTGTCGGCGATGCCGCAGCCCTTGGCGATCATCGCGAGGTCGGTGCCGGCGCCCGAATCGGTCGGTCCGTTGTTGCGCGGAGCGGTGGCCGTCGCCTGATTGCCGGTCTCGCCGAACTTCTCGTTGTCGAGCACGACGATCGCGAGATTGTCGGGTTGCTGGGCGGCGACCGTGGCAAGAGAGCTGAGACTCATCAGCATGTCGCCATCGCCGGTGATCACCAGCACGCGCTTCTTGGGCTGTGCGAGCGCGAGGCCCAGGCCCATCGGTACTGGCGCACCCATCGAGCCCCACAGCGGCATGTTGAGCGGCCGGTCGCCGGCGGCGGTGATGTCCCAGTTGGCGGAGCCCAGTCCCGCGATCACCAGGAGATTGTCGTCGGCGCCGTCGAGCATCTTCTTGACCAGCGGGCGGCGCTGGAGCGTGGCTTTGCTCATTTCACTTCTTCCCGAAATTCTTGATGCCGAGCAGCTTCTGCCGCAGCAGGACAGCGACCGACTGGCCGCCGTTGAAGGCCGAGCGCGCCGCAGCGTCGATGGTCCCCTTCACTTCTTCAGGCCTATCGACGGAGTAGACCAGCACGCCCATGGCCTCGAGGACCTTGGGAGTCGCCTGCCCCATCGGATATTGCCACGAATTGAACTCGCCGTAGTCGCCGCGCATCGTGATCAGGGTCAGGAACGGAAAGCGCAGCGTCTTGGGCATGCCCATCAGGTTGATGGTGTTGCCGACACCCGAGCTCTGCATCAGCAGCACCGAACGCTGGCCGCCCAGCCAGGCACCGGCGGCAAGCGGGATGCCTTCCTCTTCGGTGGTCAGCGCGAGCGTGCGGATCGAGTTCGATTTCTGGCAGAGCTCGATCAGTCGGCTGTGGCCGGCATCGGGCACGTGAAAGACCTGCTTGATGTCGTGGTCCTGGAAGACATCGAAGATCTGGTCTTTCCACTCGGCGCTCTTCAACTCGACGTTCATCTGATTTCCTAAAACGGTTTCAGCACTACGAGGAATACGATAGCGATCATCAGCACCGTCGGCACCTCGTTCCACCAGCGATAATAGCTGGCAGGTCTCGTGTTTCGGTCTGCCTCGAACGCCTTGCGCCAGCGCCCGTAGAGGTGATGGACGCCGGTCAGCAGCAGGACCAGCACGATCTTCGCCTGGAACCAGCCCGAGGCCCACCAGTCGCCGCGCCACGCCAGCAGCAGCCCCAGGACCCAGACCGCACCCTGGGCCGGCTCCATGATCGCATAGACGAGCCGCCGCTCCATGATCTTGAAGGTCTCGCTCTGCTTGGAACCCTTCTCCGCATCGGCGTGATAGACGAACAGCCTGGGTAGATAGAGGAGCCCCGCCATCCAGGCGATTACCGCCACGATGTGGAGCGCCTTCAGGATTTCGTAAAGCATTACGCGGCTCCGGCGACGAGCGGACAGCCGCGGTGCTGCTGCCCACAGGGCATCGTCGTGGCGCCATGGCAGACGGCAACCTGCGGCGTCGACAGTACCGCCCGCACGCGGTTGGCGAGGCCTGCGATGAAGCTGGGATGCGTACCTACCGTCGGTACGCGCGTGTAGCCCGGCACGCCAACTTCTTTCGCAAGGCGCCGATAATCGATGTCGAGCTCGACCAGCGTTTCGGAATGTTCCGAGACGAAGGCCAGCGGATAGAGCACGATGGCACGCTTGTCGGCGCCGGCGCGGCGGATCTCGGCATCTGTCGACGGTCCGATCCATTTCAACGGACCGACCCGGCTCTGGTAGCAGACCGCCCAATCAAGCCCGCCAATCTGATCGGCAATCGCCTTGGCGGTACGCTCGACCTGCACCTGGTAGGGATCGCCGCGCTTGATGACCTTCTCCGGCAGCCCGTGCGCGGAGAACAACACCCGGGCTGGGCCGGACCCTGCTTCGGCCAGGCCTTGCTTCACGAGATCGACGGAGGCGGCGATGAAGCCCGGCTCATCGGGATAGCAGCACACGGTTTGCGTCGGGACGTTGAGCCTGGCCGCCTCGGCGACAACCTTCCACTCCTTCACCGAGGAGTCGGTCGTGGCGGTCGAAAATTGCGGGTAGAGCGGTAGCAGCACGATGCGGTCGGGGGCGAAGCGCTTGACCGAGCGTACCACCGCCTCGGTCATCGGATGCCAGTAGCGCATGCAGACATAGCCACGCCATTCGTGGCCGCTGCCGCCCCCGACTCCAAGCGCCTCTTCCAGCGCCCGCGCCTGCGCTTCGGTCTGGCCGAGAATGGGCGAACTTCCGCCTATCTGGTCGTAGATCTTCTTCGCCTTGGGCGCGCGCCGGCTGGAAATGAAGCTGGCCAGCGGCAGCCGCATGAATGTCGGGAGCGAAATGATCGCGGGGTCGCTGAAAAGATTCTTCAGGAATGGCTGCACCGCCTCAGGTGAATCAGGACCGCCGAGATTGAACAGGATGATCGCAATTTTCACGGTGCACCCGGCTTCCAGCTGCGCACGATATCAACCAGCCGCGCCACATTGTCGGGTGGCGTCTGCGGAACCACGCCGTGGCCGAGATTGAACACGAAAGAGCCGTGTCCCAACTTGTCGAGAATGCGCGTTGCCTCGCGCTCCATCGCCTGGCCGCCGGCTACCAGCATGATCGGATCGAGATTGCCTTGCAGGCAGATGTGCGGCTGCAACTCCTTGGCGGCCCAGTGCGCGCCGATGCCGGTATCGATCGACAGCGCCGAGAATGTATCCGGCCGCCGGTACATCAGCATCGCCGGTCCCACCGCACGGGGAAAAGCGATGATGGGCACGTCGGGATGACGCTCACGCAAACCCTTGGCGATGCGCATCATGGGATCGAGCGACCAGTGGAAGAGCTGCTCCTCCGGCAGCACGCCCGCCCAGGAATCGAAGAGCTGAACGGCATCGACACCTGCCTCGACCTGGTAGGCGAGGTGATCGACCACGGCCTCGACCAGCAGATCGATCAGCAGCCCGAAGGATTCGGGATGGGCATAGGCCCATTTCTTCACCTTGGCGAAATCCTTGCTGCCGCTGCCTTCGATCATGTAGCAGGCGAGCGTGAAGGGCGCGCCGGCGAATCCGAGGAGCGCCGTTTCAGGCGGCAGCGTAGCGCGGGTCTGGCGGATCGCCTCGTAGACCGGCGCGAGATGGTCGGCGATGCGGGCCCGCGACAGGCGGCCGAATTGCGAGGGATCGGTCAACGCCTCGAGCTTCGGGCCCTCACCCTCCTCGAACCAGACTTTTTGGCCGAGCGCGTCGGGTACGACCAGGATATCGGAAAAAATGATCGCGGCATCGAAACCGAACCGGCGGATCGGCTGCAGCGTCACCTCGATCGCCTTGTCCGGCGTGTAGCAGAATTCGAGGAAGGACTTGGTCGTGGCGCGGACGGCGCGATACTCCGGCAGGTAGCGGCCGGCCTGACGCATCAGCCAGACAGGTGGCGTCGGAAATCGCGTCCCGGCCAATGTCTGCAGAAACTTGCCCGCTGCTTTCTGCCTGCTCAACTCTTGTCCCTCATGCTTCCTCTTACTCTAATCTTAATAGGTAGTAGCAGTAGTAGGGCCTGTGGCATGTGGGGATGCGCCTTATTGGACTCTTCTCCCCAGGGCGCTGTGGACCGGCTGAGGCTGATTCCACGCGGTTGCTAGGGCTGATTCCCGACTCGCAGGCCTTTCCTCCCGGACTGTCCGCAAGGGATGGGAGTCTGGAGGGCAAAGGCGAGTCGGGTCCCGAATCGACCCGTTTGGCCCGGACCTCCCGACTGTCCCCGCGACCTTGCCTCCAATCCCGCGTTTCTCCCGGGCCATGTGTGGGGTAAAACACGGCGTGGCCAACCGCAATTTTCACGTTCATCTCGTGTCCGACTCCACCGGCGAAACGGTGTCCAGCGTGGCGCGTGCCTGCCTGGTTCAATACGAGGGCATCTTCGTACAGGAGCATGTCTGGTCCCTGGTGCGAACGCGCGGGCAGATGGAAAAGGTCGTGCAGGCGGTCGAGCGCGATCGCGGGCCCGTCCTTTATACGCTGGTCGACCAGGAACTGCGCGATCTCGTCCGCGACCATTGTCGCCGGCTGCAGCTGCCCTGTGTCGGCGTGCTCGACCAGGCGATGAGCGTGCTGGCCGTTCATTTCCATTCCAAGAGCGAGCAGTGGCCCGGCCGCCAGCATCAGCTCGACGAAGGCTATTTCGACCGAATCGATGCCATGCATTACACGCTGGCGCATGATGACGGGCAATCGACGCACGACCTGGAGGATGCCGACGTCATCCTGGTCGGCCCGTCGCGGACCTCCAAGACGCCGACTTGCGTTTATCTCGCCAACCGCGGTGTGCGTGCGGCCAACGTGCCGCTGGTACCCGCCGTGCCGCCGCCGCCGGAGCTCGAGGAGTCGAAACGGCCGCTGATCGTCGGCCTGATCACCGATCCCGAGCGGCTGGTGCAGATCAGGGTCAATCGCCTGCGCCTGCTGCAGCAGGATGTCGAGACCGAATATACCGACATGGAACAGGTGCAGCGCGAGATCCAGGATGCGCGCCGCCTCTACGCGCGGCGCAAGTGGGTGACCATCGACGTCACGCGGCGGTCGATCGAGGAGACGGCCGCGGCCATCCTCCAGATGCTGGCCACGCGGCGCGAACAAAGGCTGCAGGCGCAATAGGGGTAACCGGGCAACCAAGGAGGTCGGTCATGCGTGCTCATCTCGTTGCAGTTGGTCTGATTTTTGCTGGTTCCATGGCACACGCGGCGAATGGCATCGATGTCATGCGCGGCGCGGACTCCACGGTCTTCGGCAATTGCGTGCCGAGCCTGGTGGTCGAGAACAAGTCGGCGGAGACCATCGACTATCTGCAGGTCGATGTCGTTGTGGCGCTGGGCAACGGCCAGGAGCGCACCGTCGAACTGAAATCGGCCTACCGTGAGGGTGTGCTCTATCCGATCAGCCCGGGAGGAAAGGCGACCCTGAAGCAGCATCTCGATACCTCGATAGCCCTCGGCGCGCCGTGCGCCGATGTCACGGCGCGCCGCGTCGTGCGCACGATCTGCGAGGCCCCCGGCGGCAAGGCCTGCGCTTCCTCTATTTCGGTGAAACCATGATCAACAGAAGAACCGTTCTGGGCACTGCCGGCGCATCGCTGCTGGCGGCCCCCGCCCTTGGACAGGGGGCATTTCCCAACAAGCCGCTGAAGATGATCGTGCCCTACCCGCCGGGCGGCGGCACCGATGGGCTTGGCCGCATCACCGCGCAGTTCCTGTCCGAGAAGCTCGGACAGCAGATTGTCGTCCAGAACATCGGCGGCGCCTCCGGCACCATCGGCTCGGACACCGTTCGCCGTGCCGATCCCGACGGCTACACATTGCTGTTCAATGCCAGCCTCTTCGTGCTCGGCAAGACCGTGGTGCCGACCTGCCCCTACGATCCGGTGACGGATTTCCGGCCGATCGCACAGGCGGGCGAAGCGCCCCTCGTGCTGCTGGCCAACAACAACGTGCCGGGCAGCGACTATGCGGCGACGATGGCTGCGGTCGCCAAGGAGCCGAAGAAGTTCTTCGTCGCGATCTCGTCCGGCGGCTCAGCCGGCCATATCGCGACGCTTGCCTGGATCAAGCGGACCGGCCTGCCGATCGACACCATCCTTTACAAGGGCACGGCGCCGGCCAACACCGACCTGATGGCGGGTACCGTCCAGTTCTTCATGGATCCCTGGACGGCGCTGCTGCCGCTCGCGACGTCGGGCCGCGCCAAGGGCCTGTTCGTCACCTCCAAGGAGCGGACGCCGCTCGCGCCCAATGTGCCGACCAGCGCCGAGGTCGGATTGAAGGACTTCAACCTCAGCTCCTGGTACGGCGCGTGGGCCCCCAAGGAAACGCCCGAGCCGATCGTGGAAAAGCTCGCCGCGGCGATGGCCGAGGTCTCGAAGGACAAGGGCTTCATCGAGAGAACCACGTCGCTCGGCATCGTGCCGACCGCGCGCGGCCCGAAGGAGTTCGCGGCCTTCATCAAGGAAGAGGTCGCAACCAACACCGCGCTGTTGAAGGAAGCCGGCTTCAAGCCGGAATAGTCGGAGCGATCTACTCCGCGGCTTTGGCGAGCGGCTCGAATCTCGCGTCGAAGTCGCGGATGGATTTCTCGACGGTCTCGGCCACCTGGTTGAGCTTGTCCTGGTTCACGACCTTCAGGCCGAACAGGTCCTTGACGTAGAACACGTCGACGGCGCGCTCGCCGTAGGTCGTGATGTGCGCCGAGGCGATCTGCAGGTTGAGGCGTGTCAACGCCCGCGTCACGACATGCAGGAAGCCCGGCCGGTCGCGGCCGTTGACCTCGATCACCGTGAAAGTGTCCGAGGCGTTGTTGTTGATCAGCACACGCGGCTGGACGGTGAAGACCTGGTCGCGCTTGGGCCACGAGCTGCGCTGTGTGTCCAGCTCGCGCTGGATGTTGAGGCGGTTTGACAGCGCCAGCTCGACGCGCGCGGCCAGCCGCGCCAGGCGCTGCGGATCGTCGAACGGTTTGCCCTCGAGGTCCTGGATCCAGAAAGTGTCGAGCGCCATGCCGTTGGAGAGCGTAAAGATCTTGGCGTCGACGATGTTGGCGCCGCTCACCGCCATGGCACCGGCCAGGCGGGCGAACAATCCATGGGTGTCGAGCGCATAGATCGTCACTTCGGTGACGGAGCGCGCGGTATCGACGCGGTGCTCTATCGCGAGCGGCTGGCGGCTGCGTTCGGCGCCGCGCACCAGCTCGGCCTGACGTGCCAGAGTATCGGGATCGAACGACAGCCAGTAGGGCGCATAGCCGCGCGCGAAATGCTCGTCCTTCTCCTGATCCGTCCAGCTCGCCAGGCGCTTGCCGACTTCGGCCTGGACCTGCCGGATGCGGTCGGCGCGACCACCCGCCAGCGTGCCGCCCGACAGGACCTGTTCGGCGGCATTGTAGAGTTGGCGCAGCAACGCCGCCTTCCAGCCGTTCCAGACATTGGGGCCGACGGCGCGGATGTCGCAGACCGTCAGCACCAGCAGCAGCCGGAGCCGCTCGGGCGATTGAACGAGGGCGGCGAAATTCTCGATGGTCTTGGGATCCATCAGGTCGCGCTGGAAGGCGGTGCCCGACATGGCGAGGTGGTGGCGCACCAGCCAGGCCACGGTCTCGGTCTCGGCGGCGCTGAGGCCAAGCCGCGGCCCGACCTGCATGGCCACGTCGGCGCCCAGCACCGAATGATCGCCGCCGCGGCCCTTGGCGATGTCGTGCAGCAGCACCGCTAGATAGAGCACCGGCCGCGACAGCACCTTGTGCACGACCTCGGCCGACAGCGGATGGTCTTCCTTCAGCGTGCCGTTCTCGATGCTGGCCAGGATGCCGATCGCCCGGATCGTATGCTCGTCGACCGTATACGTGTGATACATGTCGTGCTGCGTCTGGGCGACGACGCGGCCGAAGTCGGGAATGAAGCGGCCGAACACGCCGGCCTCGTTGAGACGGCGCAGCGTCGTCTCCGGATCGTGCCGCGACGTCATCATCTCCATGAACAGGCGATTGGCCTCGGGATCGGCCCTGAGCTTGTCGACCAGCCGGATGTTCTGGGTGATGAGCCGGAGCGACGCCGGATGGATGTCGAGGTCGTTCTCCTGCGCCACATGGAACAGCCGCAGGATCGCCACCGGATCCTTCGTGAAGGCATCCGGCGACGCCACCGCCAGCCGCTCGCCGTCGAGCTTGAAGCCTTCGAGCTGGCGCGGCCGCAGCGTCTGCCACAGCGCCGCGAGCTTGGGTTTCCGCCGGTGGCTGTCTTCGAGGGCCGCCACGAAGATGCGGGTGAGATCGCCCACCGTCTTGGCATGGAGATAGTAGTGCTTGGTGAAGCGTTCGACGCCGCGGCTGCCCGGCCGGTCCTGGTAGCCCAGCCGCTCGGCGATCTCGCGCTGCAGGTCGAACGACAGGCGGTCGTCGACGCGTCCGGTCAGGTAATGGATGTGGCAGCGCACCGTGGTCAGGAAACGCTCGGCACGCTCGAACAGGCGCGCTTCTTCCTTGGTGAGCACGCCCTTGGCCACGAGGTCGCCGGGCTCGCTGACGCGATAGAGATATTTGGCGATCCAGAACAGCAGGTGCAGGTCGCGCAGCCCGCCCTTGCCTTCCTTGACGTTGGGCTCGACGACGTAGCGCGAGTCGCCCATGCGCTGGTGGCGCTGGTCGCGCTCGGCCAGCTTGGCCTCGACGAAGTCGCGGCCGTCGCCGGTGTAAAATTTCTGGGCGAAGCCTTTGTGCAGCTCGTCGTAGAGATCGCGATCGCCCCAGAGATAACGCATCTCGAGCAGCGCCGTGCGGATGGTGTGGTCATTCTCGGCGTAGCGCAGGCTCTCGGCCACGGTGCGGGTGGCGTGGCCGACCTTCAGGCCGAGGTCCCACAGCAGATAGAGCATGAACTCGACGATCTGCTCGCCCCGGGGCGTCTGCTTGTAGGGACGCAGGAACAGGAGATCGAGGTCGGAAAGCGGCGCCAGCTCGCCGCGGCCGTAACCACCGGTCGCCACCACGCCCAGCCGCTCGGCGGCGCTGGGGTTGGCCGCGGGATAGGCGTAGCGATCGGCGAAGTCGAACAGGACACGGACGATCTGGTCCATCAGGTACGAGGTGGCGGCCAGCACGGCAGGCCCGTCGTTGCGCAGCGGGCCGGGTTCCTCGAAGCGGCGGCGGATCTCGGCGCGGCCCTTGGTCAGGGCGTCGCGCAGTAGCGCCAGCACCGGTGGCCGGGACGGCTCGCCGCCCGAGGGCAGGTCCTCGACCAGCGCGGCCAACGCTTCTTCGAGTGCGCGGCGGCGCACGATCTTGCGACGGTCGGGAATCTGGTCATAGGGCTTGGCCATGGGCGCCGGATACTACAGGCTGCCGGCGGTTTCCACGACTCCCGGAAAGTCCATGCCGCGCCCCCTCACACTCGCTGTTTTCACCAAGAACCGGGTCAACCCGGCCTATGACGCAGCCCGGCTGGTCGCCGACCGGCTGGCGGCCGAGGCGGGCGCGCGGACCATCCACTATGTGCCGCAGACCCCCGACCACGTCGGCCAGCAGAAAGCCCTGGTGAGCGAAGCCCTGGCCACGCCGCCCGATGGTGTCCTCTTCAATCCGACCGACGATGTGGCGATGGCGGAAGACCTCGAGCGGTTCGCCGCATCAGGCATTCCGGTCGCCGTCTTCATCAACCGCATGCCCGGCAAGGTGCTGACCTTCGTCGGCTCCGACGACATCGCCGTCGGCTACAAGGCAGCCAAAGCTCTGATCGACGGAATAGGCGGCAAGGGCGGCATCGTTGCCCTCGACGGCACGCCGTCGGCGCGAACGGCCCGCGACCGCACGGTCGGCCTGCAGCGCGCCGTGGCGGAATCGCCCGGCATCACCCTGCTCGGGTCGCGCGTTGGCTATCTCCAGCAGGCGCCCGCGCGCACGGCGATGGCCGAGCTGCTCGCAGAGCACCCGCAGATCGATGGGGTCTGGACCGCCAACGATGTCATGGCCTTCGGCGCCCTCGACGCGCTGGCGGATGCCAATCGGACGGCCGAGGTGGTGGGCGTGAACGGCCTGCCCGCCGCCATCGACCACATCGAGCACGGCCGCATGCTGGCCAGCGTCGATTTCAGCGCCTTCAACATCGCAGCCATCGCCACCCGCGCGATGCTGCGGCATCTCGAGGGCAAGCCGGTGCCTCAGGAGATCATGGTGCCGGCCGAGCTGATCGACCGCTCGAACTGCCATCGCTGGAAGGTGCCCTTCGCCGAGCGGGCCTGTGCCACCTGGGACGAGATCGTGCGATAATCGCGCGATGGCTCGGATCGTCTCCCTGATCGTGTTGGCGGCGCTGGCGTTTGCCGCGCCGTCGATGGCGCAGACGCGTGGCACCCCGGCCCCCACCCCGCCGCCGGCCGCCAACCTGATCGACCTCAACAATGCCAGCCGCGACGACCTGATGACGCTCGACGGCATCGGCGAGGTCCGGGCAGACGCCATCATCCGGGCGCGGCCATTCCGCGCCAAGACCGAGCTGGTCGAGCGGCGGCTGATCCCGGAGCACGTCTACGAGAAGCTCGCCGACAAGGTGATGGCCCGCCCGCCGCCCGGGACCCCGGCGCCGACACCGGCCCGGCCGCCGGCGCAAAAGCGGTCCTAGATGGACGGCACCACGATCTATGCGCTGGGCACCCCCGTGCCTTCACGGGCGCATCCCGGCGCCCTCTCGGTCATTCGCCTGAGCGGGCCCAGGGCACCCGAGGTGCTGGTCTTTCTTACCGAGCCGCGCGCCTTCGAGCGCGGCCATTCGGCGCGCGATCCCGCGTTGCCGGAGCCGCGCCGCATGGTCGTGCGCACGCTCTACGATCCGCTGAGCGGCGAGGCGATCGACCGCGGCCTGGCGGTGTGGTTCGAGGCGCCCAATACCGAGACCGGCGAAATGATGGCCGAGCTGCACCTGCACGGAGGCCGCGCCGTCGTCGGTGCCGCGCTGGAGGCGATCGGGCGGCTCGGCCTCTGCCGGCTGGCCGAGCCCGGCGAGTTCACGCGCCGCGCCTTCGAGCACGGCAAGCTCGACCTCACCGAGGCCGAGGGCATCGCCGATCTGGTCGCGGCCGAAACCGAGCAGCAGCGGCGCCTGGCGCTGCAGCAGATGGACGGAGCGCTGCACCGGCTCTACGAGGATTGGCGCACCCTGGGTCTTTCCACGCTCGCGCACCTCGAAGCGGCGATCGATTTTCCCGACGAGGACCTGCCCGCCGGCATCGCGAACCAGGTGCGCGACGGCGTCGTGCAGTTGCAGGCCGAGATCGGCGCCCATCTCGAGGACCGCCGCGGCGAGCGGCTGCGCGAGGGCGTACATATCGCGATCATCGGCCCGCCCAATGCCGGGAAGTCCTCGCTGCTCAATCTGCTCGCGCGCCGCGACGCTGCCATCGTATCGGAGACCGCCGGCACGACGCGCGACGTGATCGAGGTCCATCTCGATCTCGGCGGCTGGCCGGTGGTGCTGGCCGATACCGCCGGCCTGCGCGACTCGGGCGATGCCATCGAACAGGAAGGCGTGCGCCGGGCGCGCGCGCGCGCCGCCGGGGCCGATCTCCGCGTACTGGTGCTCGATGCCTCGGGCGACTGGCAGCGCGGGTGGGGTGACCTTGTCGCCGCGACCGAAAACTGGAACGACGCGCGCGACATCGTCGTCGTGAACAAGGTCGATCTCGCCGCCGTAGAGGGGACGGATATCGTGCCGCTGTCGGCCCGCAGCGGCGCCGGCCTGCCGGAACTATTGGCCCGTCTGGAACGCTCAGTCGGTCTTCTGATGGAAGACGGCGCTTCGGCGCCACCACTCACCCGGGCGCGCCACCGAGAAGCCCTCTTGGAAGCACATGCCGCCCTCGGCCGTGCACTGCTGGCGCCGGAGATCGCCCTTGTCGCTGAGGATTTGCGGCTGGCGCTGCGCGCCATCGGTCGCATCACCGGCACGGTGCGGGTCGAGGAACTGCTGGACGTCATCTTCCGCGATTTCTGCATCGGCAAGTGACCACGGAGACCCGGAACCGAGTCGCCTGACACGACGTTCACCCCCTGGTCTGAACAGGAGTGGTGGTGATGAAGAAGGCGAAGAGGCAGTCGAGTGCTACTACTGGCGGGGGCAAGGGCGGCGAAACACACCAGACCACGGTCTCCGCCAAGAATACGCTGACCACCAATCAGGGCGTTCCGGTTTCCGACAATCAGAACTCGCTGAAGTCCGGCGCCCGCGGCCCGACCCTGCTGGAGGATTTCGTCCTCCGCGAAAAGATCACCCACTTCGATCACGAGCGCATTCCCGAGCGCATCGTCCATGCCCGCGGCAGCGGTGCACACGGCTATTTCCAGCCGCTCAAGAACCTGTCTCGCCTGACCAAGGCCGATTTCCTGCAGGATCCGAACAGGCGCACCAAGGTCTTCGTCCGCTTCTCGACGGTGGCGGGCGGCGCGGGTTCGGTCGACACGCCGCGCGACGTGCGCGGGTTTGCCGTCAAGTTCTACACCGAGGAAGGCAACTTCGATCTCGTCGGCAACAACATCCCGGTGTTCTTCATCCAGGACGCGATGAAGTTCCCCGACCTCGTGCATGCCGTGAAGATGGAGCCGGACCGCGGCTTCCCGCAAGCCGCCTCCGCGCACGACAACTTCTGGGATTTCGTCTCGCTGATGCCCGAGAGCATGCACATGCTGATGTGGGCGATGTCGGACCGCACCATCCCGCGCTCGCTGCGTCACATTGAGGGCTTCGGCGTCCACACCTTCCGCCTGGTCAACGCCAAGGATGAATCGACCTTCGTGAAGTTCCATTGGCGGCCGAGCGTCGGCGCGGCGTCGACGCTGTGGGAAGAAGCCGTAAAGATCGCCGGCGCCGATCCGGATTTCACGCGCCGCGACCTCTGGGAAGCGATCGAGAGCGGCGACTTCCCCGAATGGACGCTGAGCATCCAGGCCTTCGATCAGGCGACCGCCGACAAGCTCGACTTCGATATCCTCGATCCGACCAAGCTCATTCCCGAGGAGATCATCCCGCTGACGCCGATCGGCCGCATGGTGCTCGACCAGAACCCGGTAAACTTCTTCGCCGAGACCGAGCAGGTGGCCTTCCATCCCGGTCACCTCGTTCCCGGCATCGATTTCACGCCCGATCCGCTGCTGCAGGGTCGCCTGCATTCCTACATAGACACGCAGCTCAGCCGCCTGGGCGGGCCCAACTTCCACGAGATCCCGATCAACCGGCCGGTCTGCCCGATGCGCAATTTCCAGCGCGACGGCCACATGCGCATGCAGGTGCCGCCGGGCCGCGTGAACTACGAGCCCAACTCGCTCGATCCCGACAGCCCGCGCGAGAACCACTTGAAGGGCTTCGCGAGCTTCCCCGATCCCAATGCCGGTCCGAAGTTGCGGCAGCGTCCGGAATCCTTCGCCGATCATTATTCGCAGGCGCGGCAGTTCTGGCGTTCCATGACGGTACCGGAACAAGGCCACATCGTCGGCGCCTTCACCTTCGAGCTGAGCAAGGTCGAGATGCTGGCAATTCGCCGCCGCATGCTGGGCCATCTCGACCTGATCGAGCCCGAACTCGGCGCGCGGGTCGCCGCAGCGATGAACATGAAGGGCGAGGCCGAGAAGATCACGCCGGCGGTGGCGCCGCGTGACGATCTAGATCCGTCACCGGCCCTCAGCCTCATCGGCAAGGCTCCGGCCACGCTCAAAGGCCGTTGCGTCGCCGCTCTGGTGACCGACGGCAGCGACGCCAAGGCGGTGGAACGTCTGCGCCAGGCTCTGTCGAAGGAGGGCGCCAAGCTCAAGCTGATCGCGCCCAAAATCGGCAAGATGGCGAACGGTCTGGTGCCCGACCAGACGGTCGAGGGGGCGCCGTCGGTGCTGTTCGACGCCGTTGTTCTGCTGCCGTCTGAAGCGGGCGCCAAGGATCTCGCCGACATGGCGGCCGCCATCAACTGGATACGCGACGCGTTCGGCCACCTGAAGGCCATCGGCTTCAACGAGGCGGCCAAGCCGTTGATCGACAAGGCCGGGGTCGCCCCGAACGACAAGCTCGGTGTCATCTCCTTCGAGGCCAGCCGCGGCCTCGAAGCCTTCATCGCAACGGCCAAGAAGCATAAGGTCTGGGACCGGGAGAAGCTTGTGCAGCCGCCGCGGTGATAGATGCGCAACGACAGTCTCACGAAATACCGCGCCAAACGCGACTTCACCAGGACCCAGGAGCCGGCCGGCAAGAGAGCCGTGCCGGCTTCCGGGCAACTGCGCTTCGTCATCCAGCGCCACGATGCCACGCGCCTGCACTATGACTTTCGCCTGGAACTCGACGGCACGTTCAAGTCCTGGGCGGTGACTCGCGGTCCCTCGATCGATCCGCACGACAAGCGGCTGGCCGTCGAGGTCGAGGATCATCCGCTCGACTACGGCGACTTCGAGGGCACGATTCCCAAGGGACAGTATGGCGGCGGCACCGTGCAGCTCTGGGACCGGGGCTATTGGCTGCCAGATGGCGATCCGCACCAGGGACTGAAACGCGGCGACCTAAAATTCACCCTGGCCGGCGAGCGTCTCAGCGGAAGCTGGGTGCTGGTGCGCATGAAGGGAGATCGCAAAGGGGGCCAAAGGAACAAGGGAGGGCGGACCAACTGGCTGCTCATCAAGCATCGCGACGCCGCCGCTCGGGAAGGCGAGGGTGACGGGCTTCCCAAGGACCCCAAGTCGGTGGCGTCGGGCCGGACCCTGAAGCAGATCGCGCTCGGCGCGGGCAAGGCGCCGACACCGTTCATGTCGCGCAAGACCAAGATGGCAGCCGGCGCGGTATGGGACGCCAAGGTGAAGAAGAAGCCCGAGGCTCATCCGAAGAAAGCAGCGTCGCTGCCGCGCTTTGTCGAACCGCAGCTCGCCAAGCTGGTGGAGCGCGCGCCGTCGGCGGCAGGCTGGGCGCATGAGGTCAAGTTCGATGGCTATCGATTGCAACTGCGCGTCGAGGACGGCGAGGCCAGCTTGCGCACGCGTAAGGGGCTCGACTGGACCGACAGGTTCGGAGCCATCGCCGCGGCCGGCGCAATGTTGCCGGACTGCATCCTCGACGGCGAAGCGGTGGCGCTCGATCGTCACGGCGCGCCCGATTTCGCGGCCTTGCAGGCGGCGCTCTCGGAAGGCGATTCGAAGAGCCTGATCTTCTTCGCCTTCGATCTTCTGTTCGCCGGCGGCGAGGACCTGCGCCCGCTGCCGCTTTCCGATCGCAAGGCGCGCCTGAAGGAATTGTTGGGTGGCCTGAAGGGCAAGCACCCGGCTTTACGCTACGTCGATCACTTCGAGTCGGCAGGCGATGCCGTGCTGCAATCGGCCTGCCGCATGCACCTCGAGGGTATCGTCTCCAAGCAACTCGACGCACCCTACCGTTCCGGTCGCGGCGGCAGCTGGGTCAAAGCCAAGTGCCGCGCGGGCCATGAAGTCGTGATCGGCGGCTGGACCAGCGAGGGCAAGCGGCTGCGCTCGCTGCTGGCCGGCGTCCATAAAGGGAAGAAGCTGGTCTACGTCGGACGAGTCGGAACGGGCTTCGGTGAAGCCACGGTGCGCACGCTGTGGCCGCGGCTAAAAGAGGTCGAGAGCGAGACCAGCCCCTTCGCTTCAGGCGCCAGCCCGCCCAAGGAGGCGAACATGCATTGGGCCAAGCCCGAGCTGGTGGCCGAAATCGAGTTCGCCGGCTGGACCGGCGGCGGCAGCGTGCGGCAGGCGGCCTTCAAGGGCCTGCGTGCCGACAAGCCGGCCGATGAGGTCGAGGCCGAGACGCCCGCCAAGCCGGAGAAGGCGAAGATGGCCAGGCCGACGTCCGGACCATCTATCGTGATGGGCGTCTCGATTTCCCATCCCGACAAGAAGCTGTGGCCGGACGAGAAGCCGCCCGTCACCAAGCTCGACCTCGCGCGGTATTACGAAGCGGTCGGCGACTGGATGATCGGCCATCTGAAAGGCCGGCCCTGCTCGATTTTGCGCACGCCCGACGGCATCACGGGCCAGACCTTCTTCCAGCGTCACGCCATGGCTGGCTCCTCCAATCTGCTCGAGGAGGTGACAGTCAAGGGCGACAGGAAGCCCTACCTGCAGATCGACCGGGTCGAAGCGCTCGCCGCTGTAGCCCAGATGGGCGCCACCGAACTCCATCCCTGGAACTGCCAGCCCGGCAATCCCGAACTGCCGGGCCGCCTGGTGTTTGACCTTGATCCCGCGCCCGACGTGAAATTCGCGGCGGTGATCAAGGCCGCGCTGGAAGTGCGCAAACGCCTCGAAGCGCTGGACCTGGCGGCTTTCTGCAAGACCACGGGCGGCAAGGGCCTGCATGTCGTGGTGCCGCTCGCCGCCGACAGGAAGAGTCCGGACTGGGACGCCGCCAAGACCTTCGCCCGGGAAATCTGCCGCCGCATCGCCGAGGCCGATCCGACGCATTTCGTGCTCAGCATGGCGAAGAAGGAACGCACCGGCCGCATCTTCCTCGACTATCTGCGCAACGACCGCACCGCCACCGCCGTGGCGCCGCTGTCGTCGCGCGCCCGGCCTGGCGCCACCGTGTCGATGCCGATCGAGTGGAGCCAGGTGAAGCCAGGGCTCGATCCGAAGAAGTTCACGATCCGCACGGCGCCCGCGCTCCTGAAGAAGAGCAAGCCGTGGAAGGACTACGACAAGTCGGCGCGGCCGCTGCGCGGCGCCATCGAGAAATTGCTGAAATCTTGAACGATCAACCCTGCTGTCATCCCGAGCGAAGCGAGGGACCTTTGAGCGATCGCTGGTGAAAGATCCCTCACTGCGTTCGGGATGACAAGAATTGGAGACCATCATGGCAAAGGCCCAGCACAAAGCACTGAAGCCGACCTGGGAGGGCCATCTCCGGCTCTCGCTGGTGACCTGTCCGGTGGCGCTCTATTCGGCCACCGAGCGCAGCGCCGACGTTCACTTCAACCTGATCAATCCCAAGACCAACAACCGCATCAAGATGCAGAGCATTGATGCCGGAACCGGCGAGGTGGTGGAGCGCGCCGACCTGGTGAAGGGCTTTGCCGTCGCCAAGAACAAGTACGTGCTGCTCGACAAGGAAGAGCTCGACGCGGTGAAGCTGGAATCGACGCGGATCATCGACATCGAGGAGTTCGTCGACGCCGCCACCATCGACCGTATCTACTGGGACGAGCCCTACTACCTGGCGCCGGCCGGCAAGACCGGCATCGACGCCTTCTCGGTGATCCGTGCCGCCATGGCCATACAGAAGAAGGTGGCGCTGGGTCGCGTCGTGCTGCACACGCGCGAGCGCATCTGCGCGCTGGAGCCGCGCGATTCCGGCATCCTCCTCACGACCTTGCGCAGCCACGACGAAATCCGCGACAGCGGCGAGGTGTTCGACCGCAACCTGCCCAAGCCCGACGCCCGCATGCTCGACATTGCCGAGAAGATCATCGACCAGCAGGCGGCCGCGTTCGACCCGACCCAGTTCAAGGACCGCTACGAGGACGCGCTGCGCGAGTTGATCGCCCGCAAGAGCAAGGGCAAGCCCGTGGTCTCGACCGCGCCCGAGGAGACTGACGAAAAGGTCGTCGACCTGATGGAAGCGCTGCGGCGCAGCCTCAAGGGCGGCGGCGGTCCCTCGCGCGACAAGGCCGACCGCTTCATTGCGGCTCGCAGCAAGGCCGGCAAGGCCAGGAAGAAAACGGCCACGAAAAAGCGGGCGGCGTGATCACGCCGCCCGCCCATTTCGACTAGCCGAGTTTACTGGATAACGATCTCGACACGACGGTTCTGCGGCTCGCGGACATTGTCGCCCGTCTGAACCAGCAGCCCCGCTTCGCCACGGCCGACGACCGAGATCGCGGTGGCCGGCACGCCTTCACGCACCAGCGCATCCTTGACCGTGTTCGCGCGACGCAGCGACAGAGCCATGTTGTAGGCTTCCGCGCCCGACGTATCGGTGTGGCCGCTTGCGGTCACGCGGGCATTGCCCTTGGTCTTGTAGGCGTTGGCCGCCTGCTTGATCGTGCCCAGCGCCTGCTCCGAGAGGTTCGCGCGGTCCCAGTCGAAGAACACCATGAACGACGGCGGTGCGACGGCGGCAGGAGCCGGCGCCGGCGCCGCGGCCTCGGGCTGGCCGAACTTGACGGTCATGCCCAGCATCGCGGTGATGTTGTTGTTCTGGTAGGCGCCCGGGCTGGTCGTGCCGTAGTAGCGGCCATCCAGGTTGATGCGGAAGTTGCGATCGACGTTCCAGCCGAGGCCCACGATGCCCTGATAGGCGAACTGGGTGGTGCAGAGCGAGCAACCGTTGATCGACTGATCGGCGAAGGCGATGCCGGCGCCGGCGCCGACATACGGCGTGATCGTGGCACCCGGGGCAAAGTCGTAAAGCAGGTTGGCCATGACCGAGAGCTGCTCGATGCGGCCGCTCACGTTGCTGAACACGTTGCCGAAGTTGGCGGTGCCGCGTCCGTTGTTGCTGCGGAACACGCCCTCGAGCTCGAGGCGGGGGCCGACAAAGTCGTAGCCGACGACACCGCCTGCGGCGTAACCGATGTCCATATTGTAGTTGTTGTTGTTCAGCAGCCAGTTGCCGCCGCCTTCGATGCCGATATAGACGCCCGGTGTCGAGGTGCCCGGCGTGAACATGGACTGGGCCTGCACGGCTGCGGGCAGGACGAGGACTGCAGCAGCAGCCAAAAGAGCCTTCTTCATTTGGTATTCCCCTGCGGATGGATGTCCGGATTGAGACACGCCCGGGTCAAACGGCAGGTCTGAACGCAAGTTGCGGCGCAAACGCAGTACGTTCCCGCCTGTGGCGGATGGGCAACAGCGGCTAGATTGAGACCATGACCAAGATCCTGCTCACGCGCCACGGCCACGTCGAAGGCATCCATCCGGCGCGCTTTCGCGGCCGGGCCGAACTTCCCCTCACCGACCTTGGCCTGGCCCAGGCCGCCGCGCTCGCCCGCCGCGTCGCCGCGCACTGGAAACCGGTGGCGGTCTACACCAGCCCGCGGCAGCGCTGCGTGGTGACGGGCGCCAGGATTGCGGCGGCCTGCGGGGTTGGCGCCGCGGTGCACGAGGGGCTGGGCGACATCGACTATGGCGCCTGGCAGATGCGCACCCATGAGGAGGTCAAGGCCGAGGCGCCGGCGGCCTACCAGCTCTGGCGCGAGGCGCCGCATCTCGTGCGCTTTCCAGACGGTGAATCCTTGCAGGACGTGGTGGCGCGGACGTCCGATGCGCTGCGGATGGTGCTGGCGCAGCACGCCAACGACACCGTCGTCCTGGTCGGCCACGACAGCGTCAACCGCGCCCTCCTCCTGCAGCTCCTCGACCAGCCGCTTTCGGCCTATTGGCGGCTGTCGCAGGACCCCTGCACGCTGAACGAGATCGAGATCTTTGCCGCGGGCGACGTCCGGGTCGGCTTCATCAACGACACCAGCCATCTCTTGACCTGAGGCTGCTCTTCACCGACTTAGGGCCCGTGACCCAACGGGCCTTTCCTTATGACGTGATCGTGGTCGGCGGCGGCCATGCCGGCTGCGAGGCCGCGGCCGCGGCGGCGCGGCTGGGCGCCCGCACGCTGTTGCTGACGCACCGGCTCGATACGATCGGCGAGATGTCCTGCAATCCGGCGATCGGCGGATTGGGCAAGGGGCACCTGGTGCGCGAGATCGATGCGCTCGACGGCATCATGGGCCGGGCGATCGACCGGGCCGGTATCCAGTTCAGGACGCTCAATCTTTCCAAGGGGCCGGCGGTGCGTGGGCCGCGCGCGCAGGCCGACCGCAAGCTCTATCGCCAGGCCGTGCAGGCGTTGCTGGCCGGGCAGGCCAACCTGGAAATCCGCGCCGAGGCGGTTGCCGATATCCTTCTCGATACCAGCGGCGCGTGTGCCGGAGTGGTCACGGAATCCGGGGCTGAAATCGGCGCGGGGCGCGTGATCCTGACGACAGGGACGTTCCTGCGAGGCCTGATTCACCTGGGTGAAATCAAGACGCCCGCCGGGCGGGCGCGCGGCGAAGGGGTTGAAGAACCATCGACGATGCTCGCGCAGACGTTGCAGCGTTTCGGCTTCGCCTTGGGGCGCCTGAAGACGGGGACACCGGCCCGGCTCGACGGGCGCACGATCGATTATGCGTCGCTCGAGCGCCAGGACGGCGACGATCCGCCGGTGCCGTTTTCGTATCTCACCGATCGCATCACCACACCGCAGATCGCCTGCCACATCACGACGACCACGGCCGCGACCCACGCGATCATCCGGGCCAATCTCCATCGCGCGCCGATGTACTCGGGCCAGATCGAGGGCGTGGGCCCCCGCTACTGTCCCTCGATCGAGGACAAGGTCGTACGGTTTGCGGCCCGCGACCGGCACCAGATCTTTCTCGAGCCCGAGGGGCTGGACGATTTCACCGTCTACCCCAACGGAATCTCGACCTCCCTGCCCCGCGATGTGCAGCTGTCGCTTTTGCAGACCATCCCGGGTCTGGAGCATGCAGCCATGCTCCGGCCGGGGTATGCCATCGAATACGATCATATCGACCCGCGGGAGCTGCACGCGACCCTGGAGACGCGCCGGATCCCCGGCCTCTATATGGCGGGCCAGATCAACGGCACCACCGGCTACGAAGAAGCCGCTGCGCAGGGTCTGATCGCCGGGTTGAATGCAGTGCTGGCAAGGCCCTTCATCGTCGACCGCGCTGACGGCTATCTTGGCGTTTTGATTGATGATTTGGTCTCTTTGGGGGTGACCGAACCCTACCGGATGTTCACGTCCAGGGCCGAATATCGCCTCTGGCTGCGGGCCGACAATGCCGACCAGCGGCTCACTCCTCGCGGTCTCGAGATTGGCTGCATTTGCTCTGAGCGCGCAAGAATGTTTCACGTGAAACAACAAGCCCTTGCTCATGCCCGGGATTTGACCGCCACCCTCAAGTCCAGCCCGTCGGCCCTCGCCAAGCGCGGTATTGCGATCAACCAGGATGGCGTCCCGCGATCGGCGTCGGATCTCTTGGCCTACCCGGAAATCACCTGGCCGCGGTTGATCGAGCTTTGGCCGGAGCTTGCGGATGTGTCTGCGGATATTGCCGAACAGCTCACGATCGATGCCCGCTACGCCGGCTACCTCGATCGCCAGCGTCAGGACATTGGGGCCTATCGCCGCGACGAGGCTTTGGAGTTGCCAGAAGATCTCGACTATGGCGTGGTCGGCAGTCTCTCCAATGAGGTCCGCCAGAAACTGCAAACCCATAGGCCAGCTACTTTGGGTCAGGCGGCGCGGATCTCGGGTGTGACCCCTGCGGCCCTGGTCGCCTTGCTGAAATATGTTCGCCGCCGGGCGGCCTAGGTGAGCCGCGATCTGTTTGTCCGCGAAATGCGGCACATCGGGGTCGATGTTTCACGTGAAACACGGGATCAGCTCGAAGGGTTGGTCAATACGCTGGTGCGCTGGCAAAAGGCTATCAACCTGGTCGGCAATGCCACCATGGATAGTATATGGGTCCGGCACGTGCTGGATTCGGCCCAGCTAAAACTCCTGATCCCTCAAAGCGCCAAAACCCTGACCGATCTCGGCAGCGGTGCCGGATTTCCCGGTCTGGTTGCCGCGGCAATGCGGCCGGATCTCGAGGTCACGCTTATCGAATCGGATGCACGGAAAGCAGCCTTTCTGGGCGAGGCGGCTCGCCGCATGGGGCTGGAAAAACAGCCCAAAATCGTGGTCGGTCGCATCGAGGCGGTGCCGCCGGCCAAAGCCGATGTCGTGACCGCCCGCGCCCTGGCGCCCCTGGGACAGTTGCTGAAATGGGCTCAGCCGCACCGGACGGATACCGCTATTTGCCTTTTCCACAAAGGGAAAGACTGGCAGGCCGAACTCGCTGAGGCCATGAAGGAGTGGGATATTCCCGGCAAGCCTTTCACCAGCGTGACCGACCTTGATGCCGTCATCCTCCGAATCGGCTCCTACAGTCTTCGCGATCGCGAACCAAAAGGGCGGCGTCGGAAAGACGACGACGGCGATTAACCTCGCCACGGCCCTGGCCGCCGTCGGCGAAAAGGTGCTGCTGATCGATCTCGACCCCCAGGGCAACGCCTCGACGAGCCTGGGTATTGCAAAAAGTGAGCGCTCACCCGGCGCATACGAATTCCTGCTGGGCCTCTCGCCGCTCGACGACTGCATCCGCCCCTCCCAGATCCCCAACCTGTCGGTCATCCCGGCCTCGACCTCGCTCGCCGGCGCCGAGATCGAGCTGATCGACATGGAGCGCCGCGAGCATCGCCTCACGGAAGCGCTCGCGAGCGGAGACGCCCGCAGCCGCTGGACGACCGTGCTGGTCGACTGCCCTCCGTCCCTCGGTCTGGTGACGCTGAACGCGCTGGTTGCCGTCGATGCCGTGCTGGTGCCGCTGCAGGCCGAGTTCCTGGCCCTGGAAGGCATCGGTGCGCTCGGCACGACGGTCGATCGAATCAGCAAAAAACTCAATCCAAGGTTGCACATCTACGGCGTCGTCCTGACCATGGTCGACCGCCGCATGACCCTCAGCCAGCAGGTCGAGGCCGACGTCCGCGCCCACTATGGCGAGCTGGTGTTCGGCACGACGATTCCGCGCAACGTGCGCATCGCCGAAGCGCCCTCGCATGGCCTGCCCGTGCTGATCTACGACAATGCCTGCGCCGGATCGCAGGCCTATATTTTGCTGGCGAGTGAATTCATCCGCCGCCGGCGCACCGCAGCAGAGCAGGCGACAATCCATGAGCCAACCTCCTAAACCACCCATTCAGAAGCCGAGGGGCCTCGGCCGCGGCCTGTCCGCCCTCCTCGGCGACGATGAAGTTGCCGCCACGGTTGCACCTGCCGCGCCCGTCCCTCCGCCCTTGCCCGACTATCCCAGCAAGGAAGTCGCCAACACCTACGCGCCCAACCGGCCGCCGCTCACCTTGCCGATCGGCCAGCTGAAACCCGGCAAGATGCAGCCGCGCACCAGCTTCGAGGGCATCGATCTGCTGGTCGAATCGGTCAAGGAATTCGGCTTGCTGCAGCCCATCCTGGTGCGGCCGCTGCGCGACGCCGCCGACACCTACGAGATCATCGCCGGCGAACGCCGCTGGCGGGCGGCGCA
This sequence comes from Reyranella massiliensis 521, assembly GCA_945862125.1. Classification (GTDB taxonomy): domain Bacteria; phylum Pseudomonadota; class Alphaproteobacteria; order Reyranellales; family Reyranellaceae; genus Reyranella; species Reyranella massiliensis_A. The sequence continues at coordinate 12,236 of CAMAYC010000015.1, read as the reverse complement.
GAAAGCACAGCTCCACGACGTGCCGGTGGTGATCCGCAGCATCGGTGACATGGATGCGCTGCAGCTCGGCCTGATCGAGAACCTGCAGCGCGCCGACCTGACGCCGATCGACGAGGCCCTAGGCTATCGCAAGCTGATGGACGATTTCTCCCAGACCCAGGACGACCTCGCCAAGACGATGGGCCGAAGCCGGCCGCACGTCGCCAACACGCTGCGCCTGCTCGACCTGCCTGCTTCCGTGCAAGAGATGATCCGCATCGGCCAGCTCTCGGCCGGCCAGGGCCGCGCCATGCTGGGCCTCGCCGATCCCGCCGCGATGGCCGCGCGTGCAGTCGAAGAAAAGCTATCGGTGCGCGACGTCGAGCGGCTGGCCGGCGCCGAGAAGAAAAAGGGCAAAGGCGGCCAAGGGGGCAAAGCCGGCGCCAAGACGACGAAGAGCGGCGACACGCAGGCGCTGGAGAAGCGCATCGAGGAAGCGCTTGGCCTGAAAGCCGACCTCAAGCTGCGCGGCGTGGGCGAGCAGAGCCTGCTGACGCTTGAGATCCGCGACTACGACCAGCTCGACACGGTGGTCGAGCGCCTCACCCGGCGCTGAGCGCGGCCTCGACCAGTTTCCACTCGGCCAGCAGATCGGCCACGTCGGCGGCGCTGCCGGATTCTTCCAGCTTTGCCGCGATGTCGCCCAGGCGCACGGCACCGGCTGCCCGCGCGGCGCCCTTGAGTTTATGCGCAAGGTCGGCGAGGCGGGCAGTATCGTCGCCGGCCGCTGAGATCTCGGCCACGAGGGTCGCCGCCGATGTGCGGAAGCGGGCGAGCAGGCGCTCGATCGTCGCGGGGTTGTCGCCGAACATATGGGCGAGGACGGAGCGGTCGATCGGGTCACGCGGCGAATTGTTGGGTGGATCGAAGAGCGGCTTCGCCCGCTCGCCCATCCAGCGCTCGACCTCCTGCCGCAGGCGGTCCAGCGTCAGCGGCTTGGTCAGGTAGCCATCCATGCCGGCGGCCAGGCAGCGATCGGCCTCGCCTTTCAGGGCATTGGCCGTCAGCGCGACAATGGGCGTGCGCTGCCCGGAGCGGCTTATCGCCTCTTCCGCACGGATATGCCGGGTCAGTTCGAAACCGTCCATGTCGGGCATGTGGATGTCGGTCAGCAGCAGCGCGTAGGGTCGTTCGCGCCAGCGGGCGAGCGCCTCGAGTCCATCCTCGGCGGTGTCGACCGGCACGCCCAGAATCTCGAGCTGGCCCGTCAGCACTTCGAGGTTCACCGGGTAGTCGTCGACCGCCAGCACCCGGCCGGCGATGGCCTGGTTCTCGGCGACGGGCCGCGGCGCCGCGACCTGCCGGTCCGCCGCATCCGGCAAGGCGAGATCGAGCGTGACGGTGAAGACGGACCCCTTGCCCGGGGCGCTTTCGACACGGGCGTCGCCGCCCATGAGTTCGGCCAGCCGGCGCACGATCGAGAGACCGAGCCCGGTGCCGCCATAGCGCCGCGTCGTCGAGCTGTCGGCCTGCGAAAAGGGCTGGAACATGCGCGCGACCTGCGCCGCCGTCATGCCGATGCCGGTGTCGGAGACCGACAGGGCGATGCGGACCCGCCGGCCGGCAGCCGGCAGGGCTCGCGCCGAGATGCGGATCTCACCCGCTTCCGTGAACTTGATGGCGTTGCCCACCAGATTGAACAGGATCTGGCGCACGCGCGTGGCGTCACCGCGCAGCAGATCCGGCGTGCCGGGCTCGATTGCGGTCGAGATGACGAGCCCGCGGCTGTCGGCCTGGACGGACAGCGTGTCGGCCGTGCCCTCGACGAGGGCGCGCAGCAGGAACGGCGCCTCCTCGAGTTCCATGCGGCCGGCCTCGATCTTCGAGAAGTCGAGCACGTCGTCGATGATCCGCAGGAGCGCCGTCGCCGAGGTCCGCATGGTCGTCACCAGCCTCTTCTGGCGGTCATCAAGCGGCTCGCGCTCCAGAAGCTCGGCGGTGCCCATGACGCCGTTCATCGGCGTCCTGATCTCGTGGCTGATGGTGGCGAGGAAAGTCGACTTGGCCTGGTTGGCGGCCTCGGCGGCATCGCGCGCCCGCTCGAGCTCGGTCTGCCGCCGCTTGAGTTCGGTGATGTTGCGATAGATGCCGAGCGTACGGCCATCGCCCACCGGCCGGAAGTGGAACTCGACGTGGGTTCCTGAGGGCATCATGCGTTCAAACTGACAGCCGGCGGGATCGAGAATGCGCGCCACCCGTTCCTCGACCGACAGCGCCCTGCCGTCGACGACGACCTGATCGCCCGCCGCCATCTGCAGCCGCACGAGCTCGGGGAGCGTGAGGTCGCGCGCCTTCTCCTCTGGGATTCCGAACTCCTCGCGGACCGCGTTGTTCATGAAGGCGACGCGGCCGTCGGCCTGGAACAGGCTGATGCCATCCGTCATGGCTTCGAGGATGGTGATCGTGAGCCTGTGCGCCGAAGCGACCTCGTCGCGCGCGAGTTCGAGATCGGCTTGCCGGCGCTTGAGCTCCGTGATGTCGCGGACGATGACCATCGTGTTGCCGTCGCCGACGGGCCGGAAGGAAAAATCGACATGGCGCCCGGAAGGCAACAGCCGGTCGGAGCGGCTGCCTTTGGGATTGACGCACAGGGCCAGCCGCTGCTCGAGCGTCAACGGTGTGCCATCGGGAGAGTACAGGTGATCGCCGACCGCCATCTGGGCGCGAATGATATCGTCCAGCCTGATGGGGTTGGGCAAAGCGTCCTCGGCAACTCCCAGCGCCTTTGCCGACACCTCGCGGTTGGCATAGACCAGCCGCCGCTCGCGGTCGAAGACGCTGATACCGATGGGCAGGCCCTTCAGGATCGCGGCCATCAGGTCCTGGGTTGCCGCGACCTGGTCGCGCGCCGTGGCGAGTTCGACCTGCTTTTGTTTCAGGTCCGTGATGTCGCGATAGATGCCCAGCGTGCGGCCCCCGCCGATCGGCATGAACTGGAATTCGACGTGGCGGCCCGAGAGCAGTTCGCGGTCGAAGCGGATACCTTCCGGCGCCAGAAGGCGCGCCAGCCGCTCGTCAACCGACAGGAGCCGGCCATCGACGACGACATGATCGCCCACAGCCTCCTGAGCGCGGATGACGTCCCTGAGATCGATGCCGGACTGGATAATCGCACCAGCGAAGCCGAACAATTCGGCCATCATCTTGTTGGCGTAGGCGATGCGCTGGCCTTCCAGAAGCACCACGCCTTCCGGCATGCTGTCGAGGACGACGCCCATCAGGCGCTGGCCGGCCTCGACCCTGTCGAGCGCCCGCTCCAGCGCGACCTGGCGCTGTTTCAGGTCGGTGATGTCGCGGTAGATGCCCAGTCGCTTGCCGTCGCTCAGCGGGCGAAAGAAGCGTTCGATGTGCCGCCCCGATCGAAGCACACGCTCGACGCGCGCGCCCTCGGGATCGACGATGCGCGCCCGCCGTTCTTCGACCGACATCGGTTTGCCGTCGGCATACACGCGGTCGCCGTCGCGATGCTGCATCTCCAACAGCTCGGTGAGCGTCCTGCCGTGAATCGATGCTTCGGACCTGACGCCGAAGTACTCGCGCAGCGCCTTGTTCGAGTAGAGGAGTTTCTGGTCGCCATCGAACAGGACGACGCCGTCGGTCAGGCTGTCGAGCACCTCGCTCAGCAGTCCCCTTGCCGCCGCGGTCTCGGCGTTCGCCTTGTCGAACTCGACCTCGCGGCGCTTGCGTTCGGTAATGTCCCGGTAGTGCCCGACCGTGCGGCCATCGGCCAGCCGCTCGAAGCGGCATTCGATGTATCGCCCGGATGGCAGCGCGCGCTCCAGGACGCCGGGCCGTCCGGCGACGATGCGATCCAGCCGCTCGGCGGCGGTGAGGACCCTGCCGTCCTCGACCAGATGGTCGCCGGCTGCCTCGACCCTGCGGATGACGTCTGCGATCTCCATGCCGCAGGGCTCGAAGTCGCCGGCGAAGTCGAACAGCTCAGCCAGGGCCTTGTTGCAGTAGAGGAGCTTCCCGCCGCCGAACAACGCCACGCCGTCCATCATGCTGTCCAGCACCGCCTGCATCAGTCCGCGCGCCTGCTCGATTTCCTGCTCGCGTAGCTTCAGCTCGGTGACGTCGCGATAGAAGCCGAGGATGCGGCCGTCGCCGACCGGCCGGAAGACGAACTCGACATAGCGGCCGGTCGCCAGCTGTCGGACGAAGCGGCTTCCCTCCGGCCGGAGCGCGCGCGCGACGCGCTCCTCGGCCGACAGTGCCGTACCGTTCTCCATGACCTCCTCGCCGGCGTCGATCCGCGCGCGGGCAATCTCCTCCATCGTCAAACCGAGGTGGATCTCTCCTTTGCCGGGCAGCACCATGTGTTCGCGCAGGGCGGGGTTGACGTAGGCCAGCCTGTGGTCGGCATCAAACAGGGCGACGCCGTCCGTCATGGTCTCCAGGATCGAGCTGGTGAGTCGGTGCGCGTCGGCAAGACCGTCGCGCGCTTCCTTGAGCTCGGCCTGCCGTCGCTTGAGGTCGGTGATGTCGCGACAGACGCAGAGCGTGCGTCCGCCTGCCAGTGGCCGGAACACGATCTCGCCATGTCGGCCGTGCGCCAACTTGCGCTCGAATCGGCTGCCCTCGGGGACGAAGATGCGCGCCAGCCGCTCGGCGATGGACAAGGGCTTGCCATCGACCACCGCCATGTCACCCGCGGCTTCCCGCGCCAGCAGGATATCCTCGCCACTCATGCCGGCGGTCACCGGTCCGACGCCCAGGAAATCCTCCGCCGCCTTGTTGAGGTGGACGATCCTGCGGTCGGCATCGAACAGGGCGATCCCGTCCGACATATTCTCGCACATGGTTTCCATCAGGCCGCGCAGGGCGGAGAGTTCCGCGCGCGACTCGTCCAGCTGCCTCTGCAAGGCAGCGGCATCGGAGGTTTCAGTGACGGGTGTGTTTCGGTTGTCGGCCATGGCCTCTTTTACGCCTTTTCGCGTTTCTCTCCTGTAACGCGTGGCCTCCGAAATGTTTCGTGGGTTACGCGGGGCGTCCCCGCACGGCGTGTCCCGGCCTGCCGCCGCCTCGCGCAACCGGCGAAACCAACTTCGTGCGTCGCGCAGTCAGGCAGAAACCACAGCGGCCTAACTTCTTCCCATCGACGGACGGCATCCCGCCGCCCGCCACATCTCAGGGGAGAGATCCATGTTCGCCAAGTTCGCCATCGCCGCCGCCACTGCCGCCCTCATCGCCCTCGCCGCCGGTTCGCCGGCCAACGCCCAGACCGCCGGCAAGTATTCCTTCTCGAACACGTCGGCGACTGTGACGCCTCAGCGGGCGCCCGTGGCCGCGCCGGTACCGGCGCCGACCGTTCACCGCGTTCCCGTGACCCAGCCGGTGGTCGTCGCCCGTCCTGCGGCCACGGTGCTTCCGCCGCCGGCGGCGCCGGTCCGCGCTGCTCCTCCCGTGCCGGCGCCGCCGGTCCAGCCCGTCAAGCGCTAAGGGCTCGGCATCACCGCCGGCGGTTCGCCGCCTCCACGAACGACGGCGCCCCATTCGGGGCGCCGTTTTCGTTCGAGGCTCCGCCAAGTCGGTCATGGGCAAGTCGATAGCGGCCCGCGCAATCGACGTTACATGAAAGCTCGACCGTGCAATCGGCGCGATACCGGGCGCAGTCATGCTGGCCTCATCCAGGGAAGGATGACGCCTATGCTCCGCTCGCTCGCGCTGCTCTTCATCGTACTCTTCATCGGCGGCGAGGCCCGCGCCTTCACCCCGGAAGGCGCCACCGCGCCGATCACCGACTTCGGTGGCCGCCACGGTTTCGCGCTCGGCATCACGGGTGTCGACACCGCGCTTTCCGACAATCTCTCCGACGACCGTCTGACGTTGACGCGGATGGCAACGGTCGGTCTCTCGTGGTCGCTCGGTGGCCTCTCGCTCGGCGTATCGGGCGGACAGATGCACTACACCCAGTACGTCATCCCGAGCTTCGCGGTGGGCTCCGCCAAGATCACCAGTGTTTCGATCGGACACGCGATCGCCGACGTCTCGGGTGGCACGCTCGCGGCCGGGCTCAGCGCTCACCGCTACTACTTCGACCAAGGTTCGGTTGGCCTGGTGGCTGCGAGCCTGCGCTGGTCGCTGAAATTCTGAGGGGGCTTTCCTCTGTACCGGGATTGCGATAACTCTTTCCGGAGTGGCTAAGCAGAAAGATACGCGTCCCCATATCATCGTCGTCGAGGATGAAGCGTTTCAGCGGGAGACGCTGATAGACTTTCTCAATGAGAATCATTATCGCGCGTCGGGCGTCGACTCCGGCGCGGCGCTGCGCAAGCTGGTCGAAAAGGATCCACCCGCTCTCGTGCTTCTCGACCTGCGCCTGCCCGGCGGCGAGGACGGCTTCGTGCTCGCCCGGTTCCTGCGCGAGCGCAGCCGCCGGATGGGCATCATCATGGTGACGGCGAGCGGCGATACGATCGATCAGGTCGTGGGCCTGGAGACCGGTGCCGACGATTACATCGCCAAGCCCTACGAGCCGCGCGCCCTGCTGGCCCGCATCAAGGCCGTGCTGCGCCGGGCCGGTGGTGCCGACGCCGCGACGCCGTCGCCGCGCGTGCGCATGGGCAAGTGCCTGCTCGACCTGCAGTCGCGGCGGCTGACGGCACTCACTGGCGAAGAGATTCCGTTGCGGGCCGGTGAATTCGAACTCCTGAAGCTGTTCGCCGAGAATCCCAACCGGCCGCTCACCCGCGACTGGCTGCTCGAGACGACCAGCCATCGCGAGATGGAGGCGTTCGACCGCGCCATCGACATCCGCATCCTGCGCATCCGCCGCAAGATCGAAGCCGATCCGGCACATCCGGCCTGTATCCGCACGGTACGCGGTGCGGGCTACATGTTCGTGCCGCCAGAGGATTAGCGGGGCTTCGCGGTCTTCCGGTGCGTGCGGAAGTCCCGTGAAACCCACGCAACAAATCGGCAAGGCTGCGAAACGCCTCGGTTACGGCATGCGCCTAGCGTTGCCTCATGCTTCGCGCCGCCCTCCTTTTCGCTCCCGCCGTGCTCGCCGCCTCGCCGATGGCGGCGCTGGCCCAGAATGCAACCTGGCTGGCCAATCCGGCCACCAACCAGTTCAACAGCGCCGGCAACTGGACGGCTGGCATACCGACCGGCACCGCCACCTTCGGCGCGGCGTCGACGACCGCGATCTCGCTGGCGCCGGGCGGCGTCACGGTTGGCGGCTTCCAGTTCGATCCCGGCGCCCCGGCCTACAGCTTCACCGGCACGAGCGGCCTCACCTTTAACGGCGCGGGCATCGTCAACAACTCGGCGAGCGCGCCCGCGATCAGCATGACCGGCGCCAGCATCGCCTTCACCAACGCGGCGTCGGGCGGCAATGCCCGATTGATCCTCAATCCGGGTGCCAGCCTCAACATCTCCGGCCTCACGTCGGCCGGCACGAGCGTCGGCTCGATCGAGGGCGCGGGCAACGTCAACCTCGGCGCCAAGCAGCTCACCACCGGTGGCAACGATCTGTCGACGACCCTCAGCGGCGTGATCTCCGGCTCAGGCGGGGCGCTGGCCAAGGAGGGCGGCGGCACGCTGACGCTCACCGGCGCCAACACCTACAGCGGTGGCACGACGGTCTCGGGCGGCACGCTGGCGATCGGCGCCGGCGGCACGACAGGCACGATCGCCGGCAACATCGCCAACAATGCAACGCTTCTCTTCAATCGCTCCGACACGCTGACCATCGCCGGCACGATCTCGGGCAGCGGCGGCGTGATCCAGGAGGGCGCCGGCACGACGCACCTCACCGCCAACAACACTTTCTCCGGCACGACGACGATCTCGGCCGGCACGCTTCAACTCGGTTCCACCCAGGCGTCGGGCGCCACCACCGGGGCCCTGGGCAGCGGCGACGTGGTCAACAACGCCGCCCTCCGGGTCCATCGGCAGAACGCCAGCACCATCGCCGGCAACATCTCCGGCACCGGCACCCTGACCAACACTGGCGTCGGCACGGTGACGCTGCTGGGCAACAACAGCTACAGCGGCACCACGACGATCACGTCGGGCACGGTGCAGGTCGGCAACGGCGGCACGGCCGGCGCGCTGGGTACCGGCAACGTCGTCAACAACAGCGCCTTCACCGGCCTGCTGTTCAACCGGTCCGACACGATCACGGTGGCCAACAGCATTTCCGGCACCGGCAACCTCTCGCAGGGCGGCAGCGGCACGACCATCCTCACCGGCACCAACAGCTATGCCAACACGACCGTCGGCAGCGGCACGCTGCAGATCGGCGATGGCGGCACCGCCGGAAACCTCGGCACCGGCAGCGTCACCAACAACGGCACGCTGGCCTTCAACCGTTCCGACGACATCACGCTCTCGAACGCCATTTCCGGCAGCGGCAGCCTCAGCAAGCTCGGCACCAACACGCTCATTCTGACCGGCAACAATACCTCCACCGGCGGTACGACCATTTCGGGCGGGACGCTGCAGGCGGGCAACGGCGGAACCACCGGCGGCATCGGCAGCGGCGCCACGACCAACAACGGCAGCCTTGTGTTCAACCGTTCCAACAACCTCGTCGTGTCGAGCGCGATCTCCGGCAGCGGCACCCTCACCAAGCTGGGCGCCGGCACGATCGAACTCTCGGGCAACAACTCCTATACCGGCACGACGACCATTTCGGCCGGCACCCTGTCAATTGGCAGAGGCGGCGCGACGGGGACCATTGCCGGCGACATCGTGAACAACGCCCAGCTCTTCATTGCCCGCAACAATGACTACACATACGCCGGCAGCATTTCCGGCACCGGCTCGGTCTCGACCACCGACGCAGGCACAACGACGCTGACCGGCACCAACACCTACACCGGCACCACGACGATAAGCGGCGCCGGCGTCCTGCAGATCGGCGATGGCGGAACGACCGGGACGCTGGGTACCGGCAACGTCGTCGCTACGGCCTCGACGCTGCGGTTCAACCGCTCCGATGCCGTGTCGATCGCCAACGCGATCTCCGGCACTGGCAATGTGAATCATGCCGGCTCCGGCACGACGACCCTGACCGGCGCCAACAGCTACTCCGGTGCCACCACCATCTCCGCCGGCATGCTGCAGATCGGCAATGGTGGCACCACCGGCAGCCTCGGTACGGGCAACGTCACCAACAATGCGACGCTGGCCTTCAATCGCTCCAATGCGCTCACCTATGGCGGCGTGATCTCCGGCTCTGGCGCGCTCCTGCAGTCCGGCACCGGCACCACCACCCTCACTGGCGCCAACACCTACTCGGGCGGCACCACGATCTCATCCGGCACGCTGCAGATCGGCAATGGCGGCACCACCGGCAGCCTGGGCGCCGGCAATGTCGCCAACAGCGGCACGCTGGCCGTCAGCCGCTCCGATGCACTCACCGTCGCCAACGCCATCTCGGGCACCGGCGGCCTCAGCAAGCTCGGCACCAACACGCTCACCTTGACCGGGGCCAACACCTACAGCGGCACCACCACCATCGCCGGCGGCACGCTGCAGATCGGCAACGGTGGCACCACCGGCGCGCTGGGGACCGGCGCCACTGTCAACAACGGTGTCCTTCAGTTCAACCGCTCCGATGCCATGACCGTGTCCAGCGCGATCTCCGGCACCGGCTCGGTCGTCCAGGCCGGCACTGGCACCACTACCCTCACCGGCAACAACACCTACACCGGCACGACCACGGTCCTGGCCGGCCGGCTGCAGGTCGGCACCGCCGGCGCCAGCGGCACGCTCACCAGCAATGTCGTCAACAACGGGACGGTGGCCTTCGACTCCTCCACCAGCACGACCTACGGCGGCACGATCTCCGGTAGCGGCTCGGTCGTCCAGGGCGGCACCGGCACGACGATCCTCACCGGCGTGAACACCTACACCGGCGGCACGACGGTCTCGGCCGGCCGCCTCGCCATCAACGGCAGTATCGCCAGCGACGTCACGGTCGGCAGCGGCGGCAATCTTGGCGGCAGCGGCACCATCACCGGCGGCGTGACCAACAGCGGCACGCTGGCGCCGGGCAATTCGATCGGCACGCTGAACGTGGTCGGCTCCTATACCCAGGCTGCCGGCAGCGTTTATCAGGTGGAGGTGAATGCCGCCGGCCAGGCCGACCGCATCAACGTCACCGGCGCGCCAGGGACCGCGACCATCAACGGCGGTACCGTGCAGGTCATCGCCGAAGCCGGCAGCTATTCCCCGCGCACGACCTACACGATCCTGAATGCGACCGGCGGCGTCACCGGCACCTATTCGACCGTCACCAGCAACTTCGCCTTCCTGACCCCCAGCCTCAGCTACGACGCCAACAACGTGTTCCTCACCCTGCTGCTCAGCCAGAACGCCTTCGCCGACGGCGCACGCACGGCCAACCAGCGCGCCGTCGGCGGCGCGCTCGATCGGGTGAGCGGATCGGCGAGCGGCGATTTCAGCACGGCGATCAACGCCCTGGCCGGCCTCAGCACGGCGCAGGGCCCGGGAGCGCTCGATGCCATCAGTGGCCAGCAGTACTCGGGCTTCGGTACGGCCAACATGAGCAGTGGCCTGCTGTTCATGAATGCGGTCGGCCAGCAGATGAGCGCCGCGCGCGGCGCTTCGGGCGGCGGCACTCGCGCGGCGCTGGCCCAGGCTTGCGACGTTGCGTGTGACGGAGAAGGTCCGAGCCCTTGGAGCGTCTGGGTGAGCGCGCTCGGCGGCACTGGCAGCGTCGCCGGCAACAGCAACACCTCGACGCTCACCTACAACAACGGCGGCGCGGCCACCGGCATCGACTATCGCGTCGATCCGCGGCTCCTGGTCGGAATGGGTCTCGGCGTCGCGAGCGGCAACCAGTGGACCAACGGCTTCAACAGCCGCGGCACCAGCAACAGCTACCAGGCGAGCGCCTACGCCTCCTTCACCCCGGGCGCCTTCTATATCGATGCCCTGGCGGGCTACGCCTACAACGACAACCAGATGACCCGCATGATCCAGATTCCCGGCCTGCAGACGCGCACGGCGACAGGCCGCACCGGCGCAAGCCAGCTGCTGGGTCAGGCCGAAGCCGGCTACAAGGTCGACATCTACCAGGCCGCAGCCGCATCGCTGACGCCGTTCGTGCGGCTCCAGGCCTCGAGCATCAACCAGGCGGGCTTCAGCGAGAGCGGCGCCAATTCGCTCAGCCTCAACGTGGCGCAGCAGGCGACGTCGTCGGTGCGCAGCGTGCTGGGGGTCGAGCTGGCGGGCGCCGTCGACGCCGGCTGGCGCGAGAAACTGGCGCTGCAGTTCCGGCTGGGCTGGGCACACGAATATGCCGATACGTCGCGGCCGGTGACGGCCGCCTTCGCCGGCGCGCCGGGCTCCAGCTTCACCGTGCAGGGCGCCGCACAGGCGCGCGACAGCGCCCTCATTGGCCTCGCCGCCAACACCGCCATCGCGCAAGGCACGTCGCTTTATCTCCGCTACGACGGCGAGGTCGGCACCGGCAGCGACAGTCACATGCTGAGCGCCGGCATCCGCCTGACCTGGTAGTGCCGCCATTGGGGAACCGGCGCCCGCCGGCGGCGTTAGCACAGTCATGTCCAGTGACTCCCTGCACGAAGATCCCGACAAGCTGGGGCCGGAGGTCATCGACCGCCACCGCGCCATCGTCTCCCTGATGGAAGAGCTGGAGGCGGTCGACTGGTACGACCAGCGCGCCAAGGCCACCGCCAATTCCGAACTGCGCGCCATCCTCGAACACAATCGCGACGAGGAGAAGGAGCACGCCGCCATGGCGCTGGAATGGCTGCGGCGCAACGATCCCAAGTTCGACGAGCACCTGAAGACGTTCCTGTTCACGGAGGGTCCCATCACCGGGATCGAGAAGTCGATGGCCGGTGGTGGCGAGGAAGATGCGGCGTCGTCCGACGGCAGCCTCGGCATCGGCAGCCTGCGTCGCGCGACAGGACCGGTGGCGAAATGAAGAACCATCTGTTCCGCGATCGCGCGCCGATTACCGAAGCCGGCTGGGAAGAGATCGAGAAGGAAGCCCGGCGCACGCTCCGCGCGCTGCTGGCCGCCCGCCGCGTCGTCGATTTCAAAGGCCCGCTGGGCTGGGGCGCGTCGGATGTCGAGCTGGGCCGCGCCGATCCGATCGCGTCGCCGCCCAACGCGAAGTCCGTGCAGGCGCGCCTGCGCCGCATCCAGCCGCTGGTCGAGCTGCGCATTCCCTTCGAAGTCGCCCGGGCAGA
>CAMAYC010000014.1 GCA_945862125.1 Reyranella massiliensis 521 | reverse complement strand
GATCACGGCGTTCCCTTCTCCGAAGCGATGAAGGTCTGGGCCCGCGTCGCCGCGCTCTCGTTCGGCGGCCCGGCCGGCCAGATCGCGGTGATGCATCGCATCATCGTCGAGGAGAAGAAGTGGATCGGCGAGCAGCGGTTCCTGCAGGCGCTGAACTACTGCACCCTGCTGCCCGGACCCGAGGCGCAGCAGCTCGCCATCTACATCGGCTGGCTGATGCACAGGACGAAGGGCGGGCTGTTTGCCGGCACGCTGTTCGTGCTGCCGGGTCTGCTCGCGATCATGGCGCTCAGCTGGATATACGTGCTGCTGGGCAAGGTCACGATCGTACAAGGCCTGTTCTTCGGGCTGAAGGCGGCCGTGCTGGTGATCGTGGTCGAGGCGGTGCTGCGGGTCGGCAAGCGCGCGCTCAGGAACAACACCATGCGCGGACTGGCGGCAGCGGCCTTCCTCGCGCTGTTCCTCTATGACGTGCCGTTTCCGGTCGTCATCCTGGCGGCGGGTCTCATCGGCTATGTCGGCGGACGCGCCGGCGTGCCGGCCTTCCTAGCCGGCGGTGGTCACGGCAAGGTCGGCGACAGGCAGGTGGCCGACGCCGATTCGCTCCTCGGCGAGGAGACACCGGCGCATGCCAGGCCCAACCTCCGCTGGTCGCTCTCCATCGCCGCGGTGTTCCTGGCGCTGTGGCTGGTGCCGATCGCGGCGCTCTATGTTGGCCTGGGCGGCGAAAACGTCTTCACCAAGATCGCCATCTTCTTCAGCCAGATGGCCATCGTCACCTTCGGCGGCGCCTATGCGGTGCTGGCCTATGTAGCGCAGCAGGCGGTCGAGAACTATCACTGGGTGACGGCGGGCGAGATGCTGGACGGGCTCGGCATGGCCGAGACCACCCCCGGCCCGCTGATCATGGTGACGCAGTTCGTGGGCTTCCTCGCCGCCTGGCGCGAACCGGGCGCCATGTCGCCGCTGCTGGCGGCGACCCTGGGCGGGCTGCTCACCACCTGGGTCACGTTCGTGCCCTGCTTTCTCTGGATCTTCTTCGGCGCGCCCTTCGTCGAGGCGCTGCGCGCCAACAAGGCGCTGGGGGCGGCACTGGGCGCCATCACGGCGGCGGTGGTGGGCGTGATCCTGAACCTCGCGGTGTGGTTCGCGCTCCATGTGCTGTTCGCCGAGCTGGTGCCGGTGCGATGGCTGGGGATTTCGGTCGATCTTCCGGTGTTGAGCTCGGTCGACGTGCCGACGCTCGTTCTGGCCGTCGCCGCGGCCATCGCGATCTTCCGCTTCAAGGTCGGGATGATGCCCGTGCTGCTCGCCAGTGCGCTGGCGGGCGTTTTATACGCACTGGTCTTGGCCGCCTGACGTGCTAGCTAGGGGCATGACCGACACGCCCTCGCCCGAGACACCCGCCGCACCTCCCGCCCTGCCGGATCGTCTGTCGACGAATCCCAAGAGCCCGTTCTACGACGAGGCGCTGCTGGCGCGCGGCGTCGGCATAAAATTCGACGGCGAGGAGAAGACCAACGTCGAGGAATATTGCGTGAGCGAGGGCTGGGTCCGACTCGCCGTCGGCAAGACCGTCGACCGCAAGGGCAATCCGCTCACCATCAAGCTCAAGGGCAAGGTCGAGCCCTATCTGCAGAAATAGGCCTGCAGAAATAACCGCCGGCCACGCATCCCGGCGCCGGTCCGGGCGTTGCTCCCATCGAACGATGGAAAGGAGCATCCCATGACCAGTCAGAAGACGAAGAACGGCATCGAGGGCGAGGGCAGTTATAGCGGCACCAAGGCCTATAACGACTCGACGGCGAAGTTCATCAAGGACGGCAAGGTCGACAAGGCCGCCCAGGAAGCCAAGCGCGCGCTCGATTCCAAGGAAGCGGCCGAACTCGAGGCGGCTGAGGCCAAGGGCAAGGCCGGCGATACCAGTCGCCCCAAGTAGTACCTCCCGAAAGCCGCGTTACCGAAAGCCGAATGGCACGAAGCGGTCGCGGCGCATCGGCCGGTCGGTGAACAGCACGAGGAAGAGCTGCGAAAAGAGCGCGCCGACCCGGGGATCGTCCGGGCCGGTCGCCTGCGTCCAGCCCGTCGTTTCCGACAGCGCTAGATCGTTGCGGCAATAGACACCGAAGACATAGACGCGGCCGGGCGTCCCCGGCTTGAAGCGCGTCTGGCCGTTGCACACCGGGCCGGAGCCGAGATCGTTGGCGGGATCGAATACCAGCACCAGCCGGTAGTCGGGATGCTGCTCCTCCGCCGGCTGCGCATAGGTGAAGGTGAGGTTGGGCCGCGGCTTGTTCGCCTGCATCACGGGCAGCAGCCGCTGCTTCGCCTGCTCGACCGGCAGCGACGGGAAGGGATTGCCGGCGAAGACCACGCGGAAGGTCCTGTTGTCCGTGGCCGCCCAGAATTCGCTGAAATCGTACTGCGGCGCGTAATTGTCGCCGCCCAGCGTCACCCCGGAAACGTTGACCGGTGCCAGGCCGCCCGTACAGGCGCCAACGAGCGCGGTGAGGAGCATGGCGAGGCCGACGCGGACGGGGCGCATGACTGGATTAACGCGCCAGAAGGCCGGCCGTTGCCACGCGACAATTTTTGCAGCGCAGCACGTGCCTCGCCCTGAATCTCCTTTTCCCTGTCAATCGCCGCCGTCCTGCCGAATGATCGGGGACCGCTGCATCGCGTTGAGCGTGCAGTCGACAAAAAGAAGAAAATGACGTCCCGGGATGAACGCCATCGCTGAGAAAGGCGGCCTCTTCACGATCAGTGGGCGGCAATGGCTCATCCTGCTGATGGTCCAGCTCGCCAACATGCTGTTCGGCATGACCATCACGCTGGCCAACCTCGTGCTGCCGCAGATGCGCGGCAACCTCTCGGCCACGCAGGAGGAGATTTCCTGGGTCATCACCCTCAACCTGGTCGCCACCGCCGTTGCGACGCCGATGACGGGCTGGCTGTCGGGGCGGCTCGGCTGGCGCAACCTCATGTTCTTCACGGTACTGGGCTTCACCGTCACCTCGCTGCTGTGCGGCCTCGCCAACAGCCTGGAGAGCCTGATCCTGGCCCGCGTGGCGCAGGGCGCGTTCGGCGCCCCTATCATGCCGCTCGGCCAGGCCATTCTCCTCGCGACTTTCCCCAAGCATCTCCAGCCCATGGCGCTGGTGATGTGGGGCATCGGCGCGGTCTTCGGTCCCGTGCTCGGGCCCATCCTCGGCAGCATCGTGACGGAGGCCTACGACTGGCGCGCCGCCTTCTTCATGATCGTCCCGCCCGGCCTCTGCACGCTGGTCTGCATCTGGTTCGCGCTCGCCGACCACACGGCAAAGACGCGCGCCCGGTTCGACTGGATCGGCTTCTTCGCGCTTTCCGTCGCGATGGCGGCGGCGCAGCTCATCCTCGACCGCGGTCACCGGCTCGACTGGTTCGAATCCACCGAGATGCTGTTGTTCGCCTTCGTCGGCGCCCTGGCGCTCTGGGTCTTCGTCGTGCATTGCCTGACCGTGCCGGAGCCGTTCCTCAATCCGCGCCTGCTGCTCGACCGCAATTTCTCCATCGGCGTGCTGCTCGCCTTCACCATGGGCATGCTGAACTTCGTCAGCATCGTGCTGTTCCCGACGCTGTTTCACGACCTGCGCGGCTATCCCGACAATGCCATCGCCATGCTGATCGCTGCGCGCGGCGTGGGCAATTGGGCGGCCTTCCTGTTCATCGCCCAGCTCACGCGCATCGCCCCGCGCTTCGCCATCGTCGTCGGCATGGCGCTGCAGGCGGGTGCCGGATTCTGGATGGCCCAGTTCGACATCAACCTCACCGACACCGACGTCTTCTGGGGCAACTTCATGCTCGGCCTCGGCCAGTCGATCGCCTTCACGCCGATGACGGTCATGGCCTTCTCGACCCTGCCGCCGTCGCAGGTCACCGAGGGCTCCGCCGTCTTCACGCTGATGCGCAACTTCGGCTCCAGCCTGTTCATCTCCATCGCCGTGCTGACCGTGAGCCGCGCGACCGCGTCCAACTATTCGCGGATGACGGAATTCATCACGCCCCACAACAAGACGCTGTCGATGCCGGGCGGCCTGCCGCCGCAGTGGAGCCTGGACGGCCCCGCCAGCCTGCAGAGCCTGTCGAACGAGATCCTGCGGCAGGCGACGATGATCGGCTACCTGAACGCTTTTTACCTGATGGCGTTCGTAGCCCTCGTGGCGACGCCGCTGGCCTGCTTCATGATTCGGCCGCAGCGGGATCCGTGACGGGCGATTACCGGCGAAAGTTCCGGGTGCCTTCACTGGGTTGAGGACCGCTCCTGCCAGCATGTTGCAGGCAACCGCCCGCGGGGTCGTCTATCTATAGGATATTGACTATCCTATGTAAGTTCCTATAGCTCTTTCCGACCGGATTCAGGAGGAGGAAGGACATGGGTTGGTATTCCGTGCCGTGCGAGGAAGTACCCGCCGAGGTGCTGGCCGAGAAGCCGCCGGCACCGCGCAAGCGGACGCGCGCGCGCAAGAAATACGACTACGAGCGCCATCTCGCGCGCTGGGGCAATCACGCCGACGCGGCGGCGCGCACCGGCGTCGATGAGCGCACGGCGCGGCGCTGGCGCGAGGAGCCCCTGTTCCGCGCCCGCTGCGAGCTCGCGCTGCAATTCTATCGCGAGGCGATCGAGGAGGAGGCCCATCGGCGGGCGACGACGCCCGAGGTCAAGCCGATCTGGCATCGCGGTCGGCAGGTCGGCCATATCAGGCGCTTCAACGACCGCCTGCTGCTGCGCCTGATCGCACGGCTGCCGTTGCCGGCCGAAAAAGACTGATTCCGGTTTCCGGAATGTCCGCTCCCGGCGGACATTTTGCCGGCGCGCGTCACGCGAAAAGGGAAGGCGGGTCAGGTGCTTGGACGGCAAATCCGGGACATCGGGAAATCCCGAAGTCGGTTTTCTTCTTTTCCGCAAGGCGGCGGACATCGATTTCGCGGCCGGCGCCGGTTGCGACTCGCTCTTATCGTCCAATCTTGCAGGCCCGGTTGGTCTGGCGCATCTTCCCCGCCCTGATTGAACGACCTCATCCTCAAAGGCCTGCGCAATGAAACCGACCAACGTCCTCATCGATCGCCATCCCGGCCGTTCCACCCAGACGATCGGCATTGCGCGCGCCCTGGGAACGGACCCGGACCTGATCCATGAGCCGTCGGTCGGCGTCGTCGGCACCAAGGGCGACAGCCAGTGCTATCTCGGCGTCCTGGCCAAGGTCGATGCCATCCACGAGAAGCTGAAGGCGCGGGTCGGCTCGGGCCAGGGCCAGCTGAAACTGCGCCTGGTGCAGCCCGAGTTCACCATCGCCACCTCCGACGGAATCCGGAACGGCACGCGCGAGATGCGCTATTCGCTGATCGGCCGCGAAGTGACCAACGATGCGCTCTGCGAGCACCTGAGCGCCACCGGCCTTGCCGGCACCATCGCTGTCGTGGCCTGCGACAAGCCGCCGGTCGGCACACTGGCGGCGCTGCTGGAGCACAACAAGCCCGCCATCATCATGTCGGACGGCCCGATCCATCCCGGCCATGATCCGAAGACCGGCGAGACCATCGACCTCGTCAGCGCCTATCAGGTCGCGGGCCATCCGGACGCCGCGTTCCGCCAGCACATCGCGCTCCATGCCTGCCCCGGCATCGGCAGCTGCGGCGGCATGTTCACCTACAACACCATGCAGACCTTCATCGGTGTGGTCGGCATGGAGCCGCTGCACATGGTGGCGCCGCCGTCCGACGATCCGCGTCGCACCCACGAATTTGCCGACGAACTGGTGGGCTACCTCGCCGACATGATCGAGAAGGATCTGAAGCCGCGCGACATCGTGGTCCGCGATTCGATCCGCAATGCCGTGATCGTCGCCATGGCGATCGGCGGCTCGACCAACGTCACGCTGCACGCGCCGGAGATCGCGCGCGCCGCGGGCTACGCCGATTTCTGGAAGGACATCATCACGCCCGAGGAGTTCAACCACCTCTCGCAGCATATCGTTCCGGTGCTCACCGATGCCCGCCCCTACGGCAAGTATTCGATGGTCGACATCGACAACGTGGGTGGCGTGCAGGTCATCGCGCGCGAGCTGCTCGATGCCGGCCTGCTGAACGGCGACGTCATGACCTGCACCGGCGAAACGCTGGCGGCCCAGATCAAGCGCCTTGAAGCCAAGCGCGCCGACGGCAAGGTCGTCTACTCGGTCGAGAAGCCTTACAAGCCGACCGGTGGTCTGCGCGTTCTGGGCGGCAATCTTTCGCCGGATTTCTCCGCCATCCTGAAGCTCGCCGGCGTCGAGGGCGGGCTGGAGGGCAACACCTTCCGCGGCAAGGCGCGGGTCTTCGAGGGCGAGCGCGGCCTGCTGGAAGCGCTCGACAAGGCGCCGGACTCCTTCCAGGACCACGATATGGTGATCGTGCGCTACGAGGGGCCGAGCGGCGCGCCCGGCATGCCCGAGATGCTCGATCCGACCTCGCGCATCACCACGCTCTGCCGCGAGCGCAACATCGTGATCGGCCTGATGACCGATGCCCGCTTCTCCGGCGGCTCGGTCGGCCTGGTCATCGGCCATGTTGGGCCGGAGGCCGCCGTCGGCGGTCCGATCGCCTTCATAGAGGACGGCGACGAGATCGTGGTCGACCTCAATACGAGCGAGTTGAACTGTCCCGCGCTCGACGATGCCAAGACGCTCGCCAAGCGCAAGGCGGTCTGGGAAAAAGCGGTGGCCGCCAACGGCGGCATCCATCCCAATTGCGGCATCGCCGACACGCGCCTGCTGCATCGCGCCCGCGCCACGGCCGTGCCGGCCACACGTGGCGGCGGCCTGCATCCCAACCGCGAGGTCTGGGTCCGCGATCCGCGGCCCGCGGCACGGTCCAGCTTCGTGCTGAAGAACAAGTACCGTCCGCAGGCGAACAAGTCGTTCTAGGTCAGACGCAGGCGTCGATGATCTTGGCCAGGGCAACGTCCTTGGCCGAGAGGCCGCCGGCGTCGTGGGTCGAGAGCACGATCTCGACCTTGTTGTAGACGTTGGACCATTCGGGATGGTGGTCGGCCTTCTCGGCCGCCAGCGCCACGCGGGTCATGAAGCCCCAGGCCTCGTTGAAATCGGCGAACTTCAGGCTGCGCTGGATGGCATCGCGGCCCGGGACCTCCTTCCACTTCTTGAGTGACGCGAGGGCCTTGCTGCGGGTCTTGCCGGTGAGCCTGGTGGTCATATTGGTTCCCTTTCAGTTGGCGTGAAGCTTGCCTCATTGTGGCGCGACAGCCTACGCTCGACCCAACAAACAGGAGGCTTCCTTGAAAATCATCCGCCGCACCGCGCTCCTCGCCGCCGCCTCGATGGCGCTGGCGGGACCCGCCCTTGCCCAGAAAAGCGCCGATATCCTGCGCATCAACTTCACCGACGCAGTGCCCAACATCGACATGTACTTCAACAGCCAGCGCACCGGGCTGATCCTGGCCCACCAGGCCTGGGACATGCTGGTGCATCGCGACCCCGCGACCTTCGAGATCAAGCCGTCGCTGGCCACCGCGTGGAAGTTCGCCGAGGACAATTCGCTCGACCTCACCATCCGCCAGGGCGTGAAATTCCACGACGGCAGCGCGCTCACCGCCGACGACGTGGTCTACACCATCAACATGGCGGCCGATCCCGCGAGCAAGGTGGCGACGCCGTCCAATTATGCCTGGATCGACAAGGCCGAGAAGACCGGCGACTTCACCGTGCGCATCAAGATGAAGCGACCGACGCCGGCGGCGCTGGAATATCTCGCCATGGTGACGCCGATCCATCCCAAGGCCTATCGCGAGAAGGTCGGCCCCGAGGAGTTCGCCAAGAAGCCGGTCGGCGCCGGCCCGTACAAGATCGTGAAGAACGAGCAGGGCAAGGAAGTCGTGTTCGAGCGCTTCGACGATTACTGGGCGGGCTCGCCCAAGGGCAAGCCCGCGATCAAGACGCTGCATGTGCGCTTCGTGCCCGACCTCGCCACCTCGGTGACCGAGCTGCTCGCCCAGCGCACCGATTGGATGTGGAACATCAATCCCGACCAGGCCAACGACGTGAACAAGATGCCCCACCTGCAGGCGGTGCGTCAGGAATCGATGCGGGTCGGCTACCTGCAGCTCGACGCCGCCGGCCGCACCGGGGCGGGCAATCCCCTGACCAACCTGAAGGTGCGCCAGGCGATCTGGCACGCCATCAATCGCCAGGCCATCGCCGACAAGCTGGTGCAGGGCGGCAGCCGCGTGCCGCCGGCGCCCTGCTTCCCCAGCCAGTTCGGCTGCGACGCCGATGCCGCGGTGAAGTACGACTACAACCCGGCCAAGGCCAAGGCGCTGCTGGCCGAGGCGGGCTTCCCCAACGGCTTCGAGACCGAGTTCGTGACCTACGTGCAGCCGACCTCGTGGAGTGCGGCGCAGCAGAACGACCTGGCCGCCGTCGGCATCAAGGCCAAGATCACGCAGCTTCAGGTGTCGCCCGCCATCCAGAAGAATCATCGCGGCGAGAACCCGCTCTATCACGGCAGCTGGGGCAGCTACTCGGTCAACGACGTCTCGGCGATCTTCCCGGTGATGTACGGCGCGGGCGCACTGGACAACTACTCGAAGGATCCCGAGCTCGAGAAGCTGGTCGCCGACGGCGGCGCCACCTCCGATCCGGCGGCGCGCAAAAAGGCCTATTCGGCGGCGATCAAGCTGATGACCGAGAAGGCCTACTGGCTGCCGCTGTTCACCTACGTGAACACCTACGCCTTCGTGAAGGCGCTGGAGTTCAAGACCTTCCCCGACGAGCTGCCGCGCTTCTACTACGCCAAGTGGAAATAACGCGCCGCCACCAGGGACGACACTAGGGAACCAGCAAACACTCCACGCCGCCGCCGGGCCGAGGCCTGAGCGGCGGCGTTTCCGTTGAGCAGCGCTTCTCGGCGATCGGGCAGCGCGGATGGAAGCGGCAGCCCGGCGGGATGTTGGCGGGGTCGGGCAGCACGTCGCCGAGGCCCACATCGGGCACGCCGAGGCCGGGCTCGGGCGTCAGCACCGAGGCCAGCAGCGCCTTGGTGTAGGGATGCTCGGGCTGGTGGAACAGCGCCTCGGTCGGCTTCCGCTCGACGATGCGGCCGAGATACATCACAGCCACTTCGCTGGCGACATGTTCGACCACCGCGAGATTGTGGCTGATGAAGACATAGGTGAGGCCGAGTTCGCGACGCAGTTCGGCCAGCAGGTTCAGGATCTGCGCCTGCACCGAGACGTCGAGCGCCGAGGTCGGCTCGTCGCAGACCACGATGCGCGGCCGCAGCACCAAGGCGCGGGCGATGGCGACCCTCTGGCGCTGGCCGCCGCTGAGCTCGGTCGGCAGGCGGGCGCCCATCTCTGTCGTGAGGCCGACACGGGCCAGCATCTCGTCGACACGTCTGGTCACGTCGGCGCGGTCGATGTTGCCCTGGGCGCGGAGCGGCATGGCCACGATGTCGCGTACGCGGGCCAGCGGATTGAGAGAGGCAAAAGGGTCCTGGAAGACCGGCTGGATCAGCCGGGCGCGGGCCTTGCGGTCCATGTCGGAGATCTTATGGCCTTCGACCGCGATCTCGCCAGATGTCGGCTCGAGCAGGCCCAGAATCAGGCGAGCGAGCGTCGACTTGCCGCAACCCGACTCGCCCACCACGCCCAGCACGCCGCCCGTCGGCACGGCGAAGGAGACGTCGTCGCAGGCCACGACGTGGCGATCCTTGCCCAGCATGCCGCCTTTGACGCGGAAGGTTTTGTGGACACCGCGGACTTCGATCGCGGGCAGGGAGGCGGACGCGTTCATGCCGGCAGCCGGCAGAGATAGTCATGGCCCGGGCTCGCGGTCTTGCGCGAAATCTGGTGAGCGCAGCTCGCGTCGGCGAAGGAGCAGCGCTCGCGGAAGGCGCAGCCCTCGAAGCCCGGACCGATGCGCGGCACGGTACCGGGGATCGAGCCCAGCGGCTCGTCCTGGCGCTGCTTGCCCGGCACCGGCACGCAGCGCAGGAGCCCTTGCGTATAGGGATGCTTGGGATCGGCGAAGAGCTGGGCCGTCGCCGCGCTCTCGACGACCTCGCCCGCATACATGACCGAGACGCGCGTGGCGACGCGGGCCACGATGCCGAGATCGTGGGTGATCAGCAGCATGCCGAGGCCGAGGTCGCGTTGCAGATCGGCCAGCAGGCGCAGGATCTGGGCCTGCACCGTGACGTCGAGCGCGGTCGTCGGCTCGTCGGCGATCAGGAGCTGGGGATCGCACATCAGCGCCATGGCGATCATCACGCGCTGGCGCAGCCCGCCCGAGAGCTGGTGCGGGAACTGGCCGAGGCGTAGACCCGGCGCCGTGATGCCGACGCGGGCCAGAAGATCGGCGGCGCGGTCGGTGGCCATGCGCTGGTTGGTGCCCTTGTGGCGGCGCAGCACCTCGGTCATCTGCGAGCCCACCGTGTAGGCGGGGTTCAAGCTGGTCATCGGCTCCTGGAAGATCATCGCCATCGCGTTGCCGCGCAGCCGCGCCATGCCGTTGTCGTCGAGCTTCAGCAGATCCTCACCCTGGAAGGAGAGGCGCCTGGCCTTACGGTGGCCGCCGCGGGCCAGCAGGTTCATGACGGCGAGCGCCGTCACCGACTTGCCGCAGCCCGACTCGCCCACCAGGCAATGGGTCTCGCCGCGCTCGACGGTAAGCGAGGTGCCGCGCACCGCCGAGGTGCGGCTGCCGAATCCCACTTCGAGCTGTTCGACTTCGAGGAGTGCGCTCACGTATCGGTCCTCGCACCGAACAGGTCACGGAGTCCGTCGCCCAAAAGGTTGATGCCGAGGACCAGCACGAAGAGCGCGACGCCCGGGATGACGATCACCCAGGGCGAGAAGAACATGTAGTCCTTGGCCTCGGCGATCATCAGGCCCCACGATGGCAGCGGCGGCGGCACGCCCAGGCCCAGGAACGAAAGGGCGGCTTCGAGCAGGATCGCGAGCGCCACTTCCAAGGTCGCCACCACCACGAGATGGCTCGCGATATTGGGCAGCACTTCGCGGGTCAGGATGCGGAAGCGCGAGCAGCCCGCACACCAGGCGGCGGCCACGAAGTCGAGATTGCGCACCTGCATGGTGGTGGAGCGCGCGACCACGGCGAAACGGTCCCACAGCAGCAGGCCGAGCGTCAGCACCAGCAAGGTCATCGAGCTGCCCAAAAGCCCGACCACGGCCAGCGCCACCAGCACCACCGGGATCGAAAGCCGCGTGGTGATCGCGAACAGCACTGCATCGTCGACCCGCCCGCCCAGGAAGCCGCCCAGCACACCGATGGCGATGCCGATCAGGCCCGAGACCACCGTGACGGTGACGCCGATCAGCATGGAGATGCGGCAGCCCCAGATCAGGCGCGAGAGATAGTCGCGGCCGAGCTGGTCGGTGCCGAGGAGATGCTCGGTCGAGCCGCCTTCCATCCAGAAGGGCACGACCAGGCGCTTGCCGAGGTCCTGGGCGAAGGGGTCGTAGGGCACGATCCAGGGGGCAGCGAGCGCACAGAACATCGCGAGGCCCACGATGACGGCGCCGATCCAGGTGCTGACGCTCTTCCAGCCTCGCTTCGGGCCGGCGTTCACGGTCACAACACTCATCCTGAGCTTCTCATGGCCCGCGCAGCCTGGGATCGAGCACGGCATTCATCAGGTCGGCGAGCATGGTCAGGGCGACGTAGATCACCGCCAGCACCAGCACGACCGCCTGAACCACCGGGAAGTCGTTCTTGCCGATCGACTCCCAGGCGAGGTAGCCGACGCCGTGCAGGGCGAAGACCTGTTCGATCACGATCGAGCCGCCCAGCATGAAGCCGAGCTGGACGGCGGCGATTGCCACCACCGGGATGGCGGCGTTGCGCAGCGCGTGCTTCAGCAGGATCGAGGCGCGCGACAGGCCCTTGGCGCGGGCGGTCCTTATATAGTCGCTGCCCATGGCTTGGATCATGCCGGCACGGGTGAGGCGGGTAAGGGCCGGGATCGCCGAGAAGGCGAGCACGATGCCGGGCATCACGAAGTGCTGCCACGAGCCGGTGCCGGAGATCGGCAGCCAACCGAGCTGCAGGCCGAGGGTGATCATCAGGATCAGGCCCAGCCAGAAGCTGGGCATAGCCTGTCCGAGCAACGCTACCAGTTGGACAAAGCGGTCGAGCGCGGTGTTCTCGCGAACCGCGGCCAGGATGCCGAGGGGCAGCGAGACCACCAGCGCGATGACCAGGCCGGTCAGTCCCAGCGTGAGCGTGACCGGCATGCGCTCGGCGATCAGGGACGAGACGCGGGCCTTGAAGAAGTAGCTCTCGCCCAGGTCGCCGGTGAGCGCGCGGCCGACCCAGTCGAAGAATTGCGTCAGTACCGGGCGGTCGAGGCCGTAGGCCTTGCGAATCGCGTCGATGTCGGCCTGCGTCGCATTGGGGCCGGCGATCGACGTGGCGAGATCGCCCGACAGCCGCGTCAGGATGAAGGCCAGCGTCATGACGGTGGCTGCGACGAGGAAAGCGACAATCAGGCGGCGGGTGAGGAAATTCAGCATTCGGTCGGGAGCTTAGGGTGGTTTGGTCCGGAACGCGACCATGCGATTCCCGCGCCAAACCGCGGTGAACAATCTCTCGTCGCGGGTGCTTGGCGAGCGCGCGTGGCTCCTATATGGGGGAGTCATGCCGGTGTTCACGAACCCGCGGCGCACGCCCTGTTTCAGCGTGGCGCCCAGCCTGGAGGATTTCGAGGCGATCGCCGCCGAGGCGCTCGCCACGATTCCCGAGGAGTTCCGCAAGCATGTCGGCAACGTGCGAATCCAGATCGACGATTTCCCCTCCGACGAGGTCGAGAAGGAAATGCAGCTCGACACGCCATTCGATCTGCTCGGCCTCTACCAGGGCGTCTCAATGATGGAGCGCGGCGCCGGTCACGTCGCCAACGACATCGATCGCATCTTCCTCTATCGCCGCCCGATTCTCGACTACTGGTGCGAGTCGGGCGAGGACCTGCCACACATCGTGCGGCACGTGTTGATTCACGAGATCGGCCATCACTTCGGCCTGAGCGACGACGACATGGAAGCGATCGAAGCCAGGGCCGAGGAAGAATCGCAGCGCGTCCAGCCGAGCGCCTAGCCGACCCGCCGCACTGCCGGGACGCGATAGCGTCCCTCGATCATCTGTTTCTCCGGTTCATAAGCCCGCAATATCAACCTCATCGGACCGGCCGGCGCCGGCAGCCAGTTGTTCTGCCCGCCCGTCGGCTGTTGGTGCTGCAGGGAGAGGGTGACCGATCCGTCCGGGGTGTGCACCAGGTCGGGGGTGCGATCGCCAATGGAATAGCGCCCGATCGGATTGTCGACGAAGAAGGCGCGGCCCTCGGGCGTCACCTCGTACATGGAGAGCGACCAGAAGGCCGCCGCCGGTGGCAGGTCGCCGGCGGGAAAGGTGAGCTCGTAGCGATGGCTGCCCGTGAGCGGCCGGCCCGCCGAATCGGCATTGCAGGTGACATAGACCGCCTCGGCGGGCTCGAGCGCGCCGAGGGCGGTGAGGGCCGTCGCCGCGCGATAGAGATAATCGGTACCGAAGTTGCCGAGATGACGCTCGCTGTAGGTCCAGCCGTCGACGGTCTTGCCGGGGCGCGCTGCGGCGGCCCGGATGTCGGCGTGGCCCTGCTCGATGCCGGCACGGATCGCCCGCCGCTCGGCCTCGCTGAAGGCCCTCACGTCGAACTTGCGGCCGGGCCGCAGCCTGAGCGGCGCCAGCGCCTCGAACTGGGCACGGTCGCGCTCGGGCAGCGGGCTCTCCCCCAACGCGCTCATGCCGACCTCGAACAGGTCGAACGGATCGGCGGGATTGGGCGCGGGCCAGTCGGCCACCGACTCCGGCGGCGCCACGGTGCGCTGGCGCATCAGCTCGCGGGTTTCGAGGATGCGCCGTTCGTTGCGCATGTCGGGCGTCTCCAGCAGCACGCGGGCCTGCAGAATCTGCACGCGGTCAAGTTCCTCCGGCCCATCGACCAGGATGCGCCCGATCAGCCACACCGAATTGGTCGGCGCCCGGACAAGCGTCACGTCGGATGGCGCATCGCCCTTCCAGCCGGGGCCGACGATCATGTGCTGCGGGGGCCGGCCGCCGTGCAGCCGGTGGCTGACGTAGGCGAAGTTGTCGGTGAACATGTCGATGAAGGCGTAGCTGTAATAGAGGTCGCCGACCGGCGGCACGGTGAGGAACAGCGGCTCCATCGACAGATCGAGCCAGGCCGACGAATAGAGCGTGTCGTTGTTCGGCGTCGTCACCGCCCGCGCCCGGGCGTCGGCCAGCGTCGCGATGTGTCGGAAGCGGTTGAGCCGCTGGCGCAAGGGATTGGCGTCGTCGACCGTCGCCCGCCAGCGCGTACGGTACATCTCGTAGACCGGGAACAGGTAAATGGTGGCGCGCCGCGCGAGGTCGCGCAGCGTCGAGCTCCCGTCCTGGGCGCGCGCTATTGCTGGGCTGGCGAGCAAAGCAGCGAGTGCCGTGCGGCGGCCGAGCTTCATGCCGTGCGTTCCCGCCGGCGGCGGCGCTCGGCCACGAAGGCGGCGGCCTGTCGCCACGGCGCCAGCGTCCAGAAGGACCGGGCGCGGCCCGACGGCGAGGCCAATACGAAGACGGCGGCGCCTTCGAGCAGATCGGGTTGCAGGCCATAGGCCGGCGCCTTCATCGCGAGCGCGAGCGATGCGGCGTTCTTGCTGGTGAAGGCGATGGCGGCCGGCCGGAAACGGCGCAGCTTGGCATGCAGCGACCCCGCGTCCATCGCGGCGGGCGTCAGCTCGTGGTCGGAGCCGGCTTCCGTCTTGTTGAGGTCGGTGAGTCCGATGCCGAAGCTCAGCAACTCCGGAAAGCGCTGCGGCGCCAGCCGCTCGGGCGTCAGGCCGACCGCGTGCAGGGTCGGCCAGAAGCTGTTGCCGGGATTGGCATAGTAGGCGCGGGCCTTGAACGACGCCGGGCTGGGCGCGGTGCCGCAGAACACCAGGTCGAGACCGGGTGCCAGCAGGTCCGGCAGGAGATGGTTACTGCGGCTTGATGCCCGCGCCACGGATGACCTCGCCCCAGCGTTTGATCTCGGTCTGGATGTAGGCGTCGATCTCGGGAACCGTCATGACGCCCGGTTCGAAGCCGCCCGCCTTCATGCTGGCGACGACGTCGGGCGACTCCAGTGCCTTCTCGGTGGCGATGCGGAGCTTGTCCTTGATCTTCTGCGGCGTGCCCTTCGGCACCGCCCAGATCGACCACGAGGTCACGACGAGATCGGGCGAGACGGTTTCGGCGAAGGTCGGCGTGTCGGGCGTCACCGGCGAACGCTTGGCGCCGCTCGACGCCATCGGCTTCAGCTTGCCGGCGCTCACCTGGCTCATCAGCGAATCGATGTTGGAGATGACCATCGGCACATGACCCGCCAGCACATCGGAGGCGGCTGCGGCGGCGCCGCGATAGCTGATGAAGGTGATATCGGCGCCGGTCTTCTGCTTGAACAGCTCCATGGTGAGCGTGGGCGAGGTGCCGAGGCCCGAAGAACCGAAACTGTACTTGCCGGGATCCGCCTTCGCGGCCGCGATCAGCTTGGGCAGCGTATCGTGCGGGAAGCTGGGATGGCAGCAGAGCAGATTGGGCTGCGTGCCGATCCAGGCCACGGTCTCGAGGTCGGTGACGGCGTTGTAGGCGGGCCGGGCGTAGAGATGTGGCACCAGCGCATGACTGCCGATATTGCCCAGCAGCACCGAATAGCCGTCGGGCGGCGACTTGGCGACATTGTCGGCGGCGATCGAGCCGCCGGCGCCGGTGCGGTTCTCGACCACGAAGGTCTGGCCCAGGGCTTCGCTGAGCTTCACGGCGAGGCGTCGGGCGATATTGTCCTGTGAGCCGCCCGGCGTGAACGGACAGACGATCCGCACATTGTTTTTCGGCCAATCGTCGCCTTGCGCCCATACGGGAAGGGCGAAGGTTGGGGCCGCAAGCAACGACCCGCCGAACCCGGCGGTGAAATGGCGCCTCCTCATGTCTTTCCCTCTTGCTTCATTTGAGTGTGTTTTCCGATGATGCCATGACGAACGGTCGCGGCGGTAGGGGTGCGATGGCTTTGTTCCGCTCGGAGCGCAACTTAATGGCTGAAAGTGCGTTGTACCGGCCATGAACGCGGCGGGGATCGAGTCCGATGAGCCGGCGTCGGCTTCACAGCCGACGATTCTGGTCGTCGAAGATGAAGTGCTGATCCGCATGGCGGTTTCGGACTATCTGCGCGAATGCGGCTTTCGCGTTGTCGAGGCCGGCAGCGCCGACGAGGCCGTCGAAGTCCTGAAGGCCGACACCGCCGTCGACATCGTCTTTTCCGACGTGAACATGCCCGGCAGCCTCGATGGGTTCGGCCTGGCGCAATGGATCCGGCGTGAGCGGCCGCGGCTCAAGGTCATCCTGACGTCGGGGGTCTCGCGCAAGGCCAAGGAGGCCGGCGACCTCTGCGAGGAAAGCCCGTTCCTCGACAAGCCCTACCATCACGGCGATCTCGAACGGCATATCCGGCAACTGCTGGCGCGCTAGTTTCGACCACTAGTTTCGACAAGAGGCTTCGCGGCCTTGTCCACTTCCGCGCATCGGGCATGATGACGGCGCGGGAGGACGCAATGAACAGCATCGACAAGGCCGACGAGGCCCAGCTTCTGGCGACGATCGACCGCTGGGTCGAGCGCGAGGTGGCGCCCAGGGTCAAGGAGTTCGATCACGCCGACAAGTGGCCGGCGGAAATCGTCGAGCAGATGAAGGAACTCGGCCTGTTCGGCGCCACGATCAGCCCGGAGTACGGCGGCCTCGGCCTGCCGGCCCGGACCTACGCCGAGATCGTGATGCGCGTGTCCTCCGTCTGGATGGCGATCACCGGCATCTTCAACTCGCACCTGATGCTGGCGCTGGCGGTCGAGAAGTTCGGCACCGAGCGGCAGAAGCAGCACTGGCTGCCCAAGTTCGCAACTGGCGAGATCCGCGGCGGGCTGGCGCTGACCGAGCCCGACGCCGGCACCGACCTGCAATCGATCCGCATGGTGGCCAGGCGCGACGGCAACGATGGCTATGTGATCAACGGCACCAAGACCTGGATCTCGAACGGCATCGAGGGCCATTGCTTTGCCATGCTGGTCAAGACCGACCCGCAGGCCAATCCGCGCCACACCGGCATGAGCCTGTTCATCACGCCCAAGGGCCCGGGCTTCCGCGTCGGCCGCAAGCTCGAGAAGCTCGGTTACCATTCGATCGATTCGGGCGAGCTGATCTTCGAGGACTACCGCATCCCGGCCGACCATCTGATCGGCGAGGTTGAGGGCAAGGGTTTCGCGCAGGTCGCGGGCGGCCTGGAACTGGGCCGCATCAATGTCGCGTCCCGCGGTGTCGGCATCGCCGAGGGCGCGCTCAGGTTGGCCACGAGCTACGCCCAGATGCGCAAGACTTTCGGCAAGCCGATCTGGGAGCACCAGGCGATCGCGCTGAAAATCGGAGAGATGGCAACGCGCGCGCGGGCCGCGCGCCTGCTCACGCTCGATGCCGCCGACATCTTCGATCGCGGCGAGCGCTGCGACATGGAAGCCGGCATGGCCAAGTACTTCTCCTCGGAAGCGGCGCTGGAGAACAGCATCGAGTCGATGCGTATCCACGGCGCCTACGGCTACTCCAAGGAGTACGATATCGAACGGCTCTATCGCGATGCGCCCCTGACATGCATCGGGGAAGGCACCAACGAGATGCAGCGCCTCATCATCGCGCGCCAGTGGGTGCGCCGGAACCTGATTTCGTGAGCATGCCCGGCAAGCCCCTCGAGGGCATCCGCGTGCTCACGCTGGAACAATTCGGCGCCGGACCCTACGGCACGATGTTCCTGGCCGAGCTGGGTGCCGAGGTGATCAAGGTCGAGTCGCCCGATGGCGATCCGTCGCGCCAGGTCGGGCCCTACAAACTGGGCAAGGACGACAGCGAGTATTTCCAGGCCTGGAACCTCGGCAAGAAGAGCGTCACCATCGACATGAAGTCGGCTGAGGGACGGCGGCAGTTCGAGACGCTGGTCAAGACCGCCGACTGCATCGTCAACAACCTGCGCGGCACGCAGCCGGCCAAGCTCGGCATCGACTATGCGAGCCTCGCGCCTCTGAAGCCCTCGATCGTCTGCCTGCACATCTCCGCCTACGGCCGCGCCAACGCCAACCAAGCCAATTCAAGGGCCGACTGGCCGGGCTACGATTTCCTGATGCAGGCGGAAGCCGGCCTGATGGAATTGACCGGCGAGCCGGACGGCCCGCCGACGCGGGTCGGCGTCTCGCTGATCGACAGCATGAGCGGGCTCACTGGCATCGTGGGCCTGCTCGCCTGCCTGTTGCGCGCGCGCACGACGGGGCAGGGCTGCGACGTCGAGACCTGCCTCTACGACGTTGCCATGCACCAGCTCACCTATCCCGGCCTGTGGTACCTCAACGAGGGCGATGTCTCGCCGCGCGTGTCGCGCGGCGGCCATCTCTCGTTGGCGCCGGTCCAGACCTTTCCGACGAAGGATGGGTGGATCTTCATCATGTGCATGACGCAGAAGTTCTGGTTGTCGCTGTGCGAAGCGATGGATCGTGGCGACCTCCTGGCCGACCCGCGCTTCCCCGATCCCAACACCCGCGCCAGGAACCGCGCCGAGATGACCGATGCGCTCGATCCCACGTTCCGCACGCGCACGACGGCGGAGTGGCTGGCGCGATTCAATGGGCTGCTGCCGGCCGCGCCGGTCAACAGGCTCGACGCGGCGCTCGATAGTGCCTTCGCCCGTGAGACTGCCATGGTGTCGGCGGTGCCGCATCCGGTGAAGGGCGAGCTCAGGGTGATCGCCAATCCGATCCGGGTCGACGGCGCGCGGCTGGCACAGGCCGCCTGTGCGCCGCTCGGCGCCGACAACGACTCCCTGCTGGGCAAGGGCGCATGAAACTCGAAGGTCTGAAAGTCGTCGATCTCTCCTGGTTCCTGCCGGGGCCGTATCTCACCACGGCGCTTGCCGATCACGGCGCCCTGGTGATCAAGGTCGAGCCGCCGGGCGAGGGCGATCCCGGCCGCCACATCAAGCCCGCGGACGAACGCACGACGGTGTTCTTCCGCAACATGGGTCGCGGCAAGAAGAGCGTGGTGCTCGACCTCAAGAGCGAGCAGGGCCGCGCCGATCTGTTTCGCCTCGCATCGGAAGCCGACGTATTGGTGGAATCGTTCCGGCCCGGCGTCGCGGCACGCTTCGGCATCGGCTACGACGCCGTGAGCGCCGCCAACCCCGACATCGTCTACTGCTCGATCAGCGCTTTCGGCCAGGACGGTGCCTATCCCGGTCGCGCCGCGCACGATCTCGCGCTCGAAGCCATGACCGGCGTGCTGAGCCTGACCCTCGGCGACGACGGGCGGCCGGCGATCCCCGGCATCCCGGTCGCCGATCTGGTGAGTGGCCTGCACGGGCTCTCCGGCGTGCTGATGGCGCTGCTGCGCCGCCAGACGACGGGCAAGGGCGACTATATCGACGTCTCCATGCACGAGGCGCTGATGGCGTCGTGCGCCAATGTCGTCGGCACGGCCTTCACCGAGAACAAGCATCCCGACGTGAAGAACCAGCGCACGACCGGCGGCTCGGCCTTCTATCGCGTCTACGACACGTCGGATGGTCGCCAGCTCGTGATCGCGGGCCAGGAGATGAAGTTCATCAGGAATCTTCTGGGCGCGCTCGGCCGGCCGGAGATGGCGTCGCTTTGCGAATGGCCCGGCGCGCACCAGAAGCCGGTGGTCGATTTCCTCGACATGACTTTCCGGCAGAAGCCGCTGGCGCACTGGATGACGTGGCTCGATACGCTCGACATCTGCTACGGCCCGGTCAGCACGCTCCCGGAAGCCATCGCCGACCCGAACCTCGCCAAGCGCGGCGCCATCGTCACCGACGCCGACGGCCGCAAGCACTTCGCTCCCGTCGTGCGTTTCCGGAACGAGCCTTCGATGCCGCTCTACCGCGAACCGCTGCTGGGCGAGCACACGGAAGAAGTGCTGAAGCGATAAGTGAAGGATCCCTCGCTACGCTCGGGATGACATCACCGTTGTCATCCCGAGCGTAGCGAGGGATCTTTGTTGGCGCCTGGATCGAGCAGATCGGCCCAAGTCGGATTCGACGCTTCGACCAACGCATCCTTCTTCGAGCGTCGCCACGCCTTGATTTCCTTTTCTCGAGCGATTGCTTCTTCGATTTGTTGATACTCTTCCGCATAGACGAGCGTGGCCACTTGATAGCGGCTCGTAAACGCGCCGCCCTTTCCTTCTCTATGCTGAGCGACTCGATTCTCTAGGTTGTTGGTCACGCCGACGTACATCACGTTCCGTTTCACGTTCGTCAGAATGTAGACGTAGTACCTGTACATCGGCCCGCAAAAGATCCCTCGCTACGCTCGGGATGACAACATTGGTGTCATTCCGATATTGGCGTCACACGGATACTGGTTGTCGCCCCGATATTGATGTCATCCCGAGCGTGGCAAGAGATCTTTAACTTCAGCCCACCAGCGCCGTAGCCTTCGCCAGCGGCACCGGGGCGTCGTCGAGGAGCAGGTCCATCGCTTCCTGTTCCCAGGACGATTCATTGAGCGACAGCGGGTCCTGCGGGGCGAGGCGATGTTCGATCACCAGGCGCGACAACAGCAGGCGGCGGGCGTCGCCGCCCTGTGCGCCGAGCGTTGCGCCTTCCCAGGCGAGCAGCGCGGCCGTCGTCGCGTGATAGAGCGCGCCGGCGGCCATGCGCGAGCGCTTCTCGTGCTTGGGGTCGGAGGCCACGGCCTCGGCGAAGCGTTCGACGCGATCGAGCGTGGCGCCCAGCAGGCCTTTGTACTGGCCGGGCAGCGCGCCACTCGCTTCGTATTTGGTCTTCAGAGCGGCACTCAACGTCTTGTGGCCACCCGACTTGCCGACGGCACGCTGCACCACGTCGAGGGCATTCATGTTCGAGGTGCCCTCCCACAGGGTGCCGATCTGGGCGTCACGCACCAGGCGGGCCGTCACCCATTCCTCGATGTAGCCGATGCCGCCGCGCACCTCGAGCGTCTGGCTCGCCACCGGGATGTTGTCCCGGCAGGCGCGGAACTTGTAGACCGGCGTCAGGACGCGCAGCAGGTTCGCCGCATCTTCATCCCCCTTGTCGGCCTTGCCCATCGCATCGGCCGAGAAGGCGTACATCGACAGCGCCTGTTCGGTCGGCAGCATGATCTTCATGAGCTGGCGGCGCAGCAGCGGGTACTCTGACGTGGGCTTGCCGAAGGCGCGACGGCCACGCGCGGCGGCCAGCGCCTCGTTGAGGCAGCGGCGCATCATCGCCGCCGCTCGCACGCCATGGCTCAGCCGCGACAGGTTGACCTGGCTCATCATCTGCTTGAAGCCGCGCTTCACGTCGCCCACCAGGTAGGCGGTGGCGCCGTCGAGGACGATCTCGCCCGACGCCATCGAGCGCGTGCCGAGCTTGTCTTTCAGCCGCACGATCCGGTAGCTGTTGCGGGAACCGTCCTCCAGGCGCCGCGGCAGGGCGAACATGCCGAGGCCCTGCGTGCCCGGTGCAGCGCCACGCGGGCGCGCGAGGATCAACGCCAGGTCGGCGTCGGCATGGCTGCAGAACCACTTCTGGCCGTAAATCTTCCAGCGCTCGATACCGTCGGCGCCGACGCCGATCCTCTCCGCTTCGGTCTCCAGCGCGCCGACGTCGGAGCCGCCGGCCTTCTCCGTCATGAGCTGCGCACCCTTCAGCATGTGGGCGGGATCTTGGCTCAGCAGTCGGTCCATCAGGAGGCGTTTGAGCTCGGGCGAGGCGTGGGTCTTCATCGTGAAGTTCGATGTGTCCGACATCGAGATCGGACACATCAACCCGAACTCGGCCTGAACGTAGAGATAGGTGAAGGCGTATTTCACCAGCGGGTGCGCCGGCGCCGCCATGCCGAGTACGCCGGCGCGGTGGCTCATGGCGTGCATGCCGAAATCGTCGAAGGCGATCTTCTCCATCTCGCGGTAGGCGGGGTGGTAGTCGATCCAGTCCTCGTCGCGGCCGAAGCGGTCGCGGGCGTTGAGCACCGGCGGGTGTTTGTCGGCGATCATCGCGAGCTCGTCGAGCCGGTTGCCGGCCAACTGACCCAGGCGCTGGAAGTGCGGCGTCATCGCGGCGCGCAGACCGGGCTCCATGTAGAGCAACATCAGGTCCTGGAACTGCCGGTCGATGGCATAGAAATTCTGGCCGTGGACGTCGGGCGCAATGTGATGCGCACCGTGCGGCACGTGCTGCATGTCGGGCATCGGGTCTCTCTCCTCTAGATCGCGGTATCGGCCAGGATGCGTTCGACGTACGGCGGCACGATCCGGGTCGCGGGGCCGTAGATGTGTTCGTCGAAGAGCGGCTGGTTCTCGGTCGGTTCGAGATTGAGCTCGACGGTGCGGACACGGGCACGACGGCGGACATGTAACACGAAACCGGCGGCCGGATAGACCTGGCCGGAGGTCCCGATCGCCATGAACAGGCCGCACCTTCCAAGGGCACCGTAGATCTCGTCGAGGCGCATCGGCTCCTCGCCGAACCAGACGATGTTGGGCCGCAGCTCGCCCACGGTCCGGCACTCGGGGCACACCGAGTCGATCGACAGATCGGCGTCGGAGGGAAAGATCGTGCCGCACGTCATGCAGCGCACCTTGCCCTCCCGGCCGTGCATGTGGATCACATTTTTCGATCCTGCCATCTCGTGCAGCGGGTCGATGTTCTGCGTCACGATCGTGACGTCACCGCGGTATTCGGTTTCCAGGCGGGCCAGCGCCTCATGGGCGGCGTTGGGCATGATCCGGGCCGCGCGGAACAAGCCGCGCGCCTCGTTGTAGAAGTCGAGCACCTTCTTCTTGTCGCGGTGCCAGCCGTCCAGGGTGGCGACATCCTCGAGGTTGACCCGGTTCCACAACCCGTCGGGATCGCGGAAGGTATCGATGCCGCTTTCCTTGGAGATGCCTGCCCCGGTCAGCACCACGATGCCGGGCGGGCCGTATTCCTGATGCATGTTGCGAAATCTAGCGCCGTGCTAGGGTGAAAGTCATGACCATCAAGGTCCTCTTTGTCTGCACCGCGAACCTGTGTCGTTCACCCATGGCCGAGGGCGTATTTCGCACCCTGGCTGAGCGGGCAGGCGTGGCCGATGGGTTCGAGATCGATTCGGCCGGGACGTCCGAGGCCCATGTCGGCAAGCCGCCGGTGCCCGAGGCGATCGAGGTCGCGGCGAGCCGCGGCTACGACATCACCGACGTCCGCGCACGGCAGGTCACGAGCGACGACATCGCCCGCTTCGACTATCCGCTGGCGATGGACAGCAGCCATCTCGTGGCGATGCGCTGGCTGGCGCCGCGTGCGCTGGTCGGCAAGCCCCGGATGTTCCTGAGCTTCGCACCGCCGATGGGGGTCATCGACGTGCTCGATCCGATTGGCGGGCCGAGGCCCGAATTCGAGCGCGCCCTCAGCCTTATCGAGGCTGGTTGCAAGGGCCTGCTCGAGCGCCTGAAGCCTCAGATCAAAAGGGCCATTTGAGCCCTAGCTCGCTGAAGCGGTTCAGCACGTTGAAGGTGAGCCGCGACACGTCGTTGTCGAACCTGTTGTGGGGCAGGCTGCCGCAATAGGTGATCGAGCCCACCGAGAATACCGCACCGCCCCTAGGCTTCTCGATATAGGTCATGTCGGCGCGGATCAGCGCCTCCAGGGTCTGGCCGGGGATGGTCGTGGTGAAGCCCAGTCGTTCCTCGTGGACAACGACGAAGTTCTTGCGGTCATGTCCTTCCGAGGAAGCCAGCACCACGGCGTTGAGCGGGCTGCCGAGGCGGTGGTCGAGGCGATCGAGTTCGAAGCCCGCGGCGCCGCCGCCCGAGAAGCCGTAGCCGCCGAACAGCTCGTCCTTCACGCCCTCGAAGACCCAGGCGTGGGTGTTGTCGCGCGCCGCCGGTGACTGGCGGTACGAATCGCCGACGAACGTGCCCTGACTCGAGAAGCCGATGCCGCACAGGAGATTGGGCGGCCGGTCGCTGCGCCGCCAAAGCCCGCCATAGGCGCCGTCGAACGAGTGGTAATATTCGCCGGGCTCGGCGGCCCAGGTCCGAATGCCGCCCTCGGTGCGCCGTACTTCTATGGCGCCGGGCACTTTCCTGGAGAGCGCCACCCGCCAGTAGAAGCCATTGCCGCCGAGATACATCAGCCGGCCGCCGGTCTCGGTGTAGGTCTGCAGCGCGTCGAGCGTGCCACTGGTGTGATACTCGGGATGCGAGCCGGTCAGCACCACCTTGTACGAGGCCAGGATTTCCACGCCCTTTTCCTCGAGGTCGTGGTCGGTGACGACGTCGAAAGGCACGCCCATGCGGTCGAGCCAGCCGGTGAGATGTGTATCTGCCGGCAGATGGCGCAGGCCCGAGCCCGCGGCATCGTTGAAGCTCAGGAAATTCGGCCGCCAGGTGATCAGCGGCCGGAGGTGCGAGGAGTAGGCCACGCCCGAGCCGTCGCGGTGATGGTTGTAGGTCGAGAGCCCGTAGTCCTTGTGGTCGTCGGGATTGTGCGGATAGGCCTTCCAGTCGGCCACCCGCGCGCGGAACGACTCGTCGTAAACCCCGCGCGAGAAGTTGCTGTAGACCTGATAGGTGAAAGTCGAGGCGAGGTAGCAGACCTTGGCCTGCGGCTTGCCGACCTGGGGCCGCACGAAGAAGGGAATGACGTCGCGATGCGCGCCGCAGCTGAGCTGCATGCCGTAGACGCCGCTGCGCATGTCCTTTGGCACGGTGAAGCTGAAATCGTCCGCCCAGCCGCAGTCGTGCAGGTCGTCGTCGTGAAAATGGATGGCGGCGTAGTGATGCGGCGCGCGACGCCAGTCGCGCTCCGCGCCCGTCCACGCCGAGCCCTTCATGGCGCGGGTCGGCAGGTTGATCAGCTTGCCGTGCAGGCCGTTGGGGCCGGTGTCCTCGATCTCCATCGACTCGCCACGGCGGGCGAAGTCCCAGGCGGCGACGCCTGCAATCGACGGCGCCTCGATCTTGCCGTTGAAGCAGCGCGCCGCAGGTCGGTCCCTGGCCGACTCGGCGCCGATCAGGATCGGCTGGGCGGCGTCGAGCGACAGCGGCGCCGGCGCTGTCGTCTGCGCCTCGCCCTCGTCGTCGACGGCATGGGCGCGCTTCAGCGGCTGCTGGCCGACGTGCAGCGTGCCGGTCACGGGGTCCGCGCTCGCCCAGACGCGATACCAGATGCGCCCCCGCAGCGGCTTGCCGACCACGACCCGGGCGCCGCCGACTTCGAGCGCCATGCCGTCGGGCGTGAGCACCAGCGCGAAGCCCGCGCCCGATTCGGGATCGCGGCGCGACAGAACGGTTTGCGGCCCGTCCGTGGGCAGCGTCGGCCAGATCAGCGCTTCGACTCCGAAGGCCGCGGGAAGCTTCGCGTCCCTGGCGCCGTCGACCAGCGCATAGGAGCCGGGCCAGGCACGCTGCTCGCGCGAGGCGAAACGGCCATCGAAAAGATCGGACATGTCCTCCAGCTTGGCCGGCGGGCCGCCGGGATTGGGATCGCCGCGAACGATCTTCACCAGCATGGCGTGGTACGGACCCGGCCCCGTGCTCGAAATCTTGAAGGCGATCTTTTCGCCGCTCCGTACCGAGATGCGGTCGGCGTATCCGATCAGCGGTGCTGTCACGTTTGTCTCCCCATCAACGGGCGATATAGTCGCCCGAACTCAGGGAGGAATGCCATGACCAAGATGATCCGTCGCCGCACCGCGATTGCGGCAGCACTTGCCGCACCGATGCTGGCACGTTACGGCTGGGCCCAAAGTGCCTATCCCGGCGGCAAGACCGTCCGCATCGTCGTGCCCTTCGCGGCCGGCGGCACCACCGACATCCTCGGCCGCGTCGTGGCCCAGCTCCTGACCGAGCAGATGGGTGGCACCTTCGTGGTCGACAACAAGACCGGGGCCGGCGGCAATGTCGGCGCCGAACTGGTGGCGAAGTCGCCGCCCGACGGCATGACCTTGCTGCTGGGCACCGTCGGCACGGCCGTCACCAACCAGTATCTCTACAAGACCATGCCCTACGACAGCGTGAAGAGCTTCGCGCCGGTGGCGCTGGTCGGCGAAGTGGCCAACGTGCTGGCCGTCCATCCGAGCTTCCCGGCCAAGTCGCTCAAGGAGTTCATCGACTACTGCAAGGCGCAGGGGCCCAACAAGGTGAGCTATGGTTCGCCCGCCGTCGGCGGTACCGGCCATCTGGCGATGGAATATCTGTCCAGCCTGGCCGGCATCAAACTCGAGCATGTCGTCTATCGTGGCTCCTCGCTGGTCATGAAGGATCTGCTCGCGGGCCATATCCTCACGACCATGGACAATCTGCCGCCCTACCTGCAGCACATCCAGTCGGGTGGGCTGCGGGCGCTCGGTGTCAGCTCGGCCAAGCGCTGGTTCGCCGCGCCGGACGTGCCGACCATTGCCGAGCAGGGCTACGCCGGCTTCGATGCCGCGCCGTGGTGGTACGTCGCCGCCCCCGCCGGCACGCCACCCGAGATCGTGAGCCGGCTGAGCGCCGAAATAGTGAAAGGCACCAAGTCCGAGGCGGTCATCAAGAAGATCCGCGACGCCGGCGCCTCGGAGCTGACCGGCGATGCCGAGGCGCTCACCAAGCAGATGGTGGCCGAGAACGCCAAGTGGAAGAAGGTGATCGAGGCGGCCAAGCTGGAGCCGCAATGACGCAGGGCGCGCTCAGAGGAAAGATCCAGACCGTCCTCGGGCCGATCGCGCCCGAGGCGCTGGGGCGGACGCTTATGCACGAGCACGTGCTGTGCGATATCCGTCCGCCCACGACGCGCGGCGACAACGATCTCGGGCCCGAGATCACGCTGGAGAATGTCTGGCAGATCAACCATGGCCACGGCATCAAGCGGGCCGGTCGCAAGTACATGCTCGACCTCGAAGACATCGCCACGCGCGAGGTCCGCATGATGAAGCACGACGGCGGCGACGCCATCGTCGAGCTCACCTGCGGCGGCCTCTCGCCCGATCCCAGGGGATTGCAGCGGATCGCCGCCGGCACCGGCGTGCATCTCATCATGGGCTGTGGCTACTACGTGAACGACTACCAGGATCCGAAGAACCACGGCCGCACGGTCGATGACTTCGCCGCCGAAATGATCGGCCAGATCCTGGACGGTGCCTGGGGCACCGATATCCGTGCCGGTATGATTGGCGAGATCGGCTGCACCTCGCCCTGGACCGACACCGAGAAGCGCGTGATGCAGGCGGCACTCGTTGCCGCGGCGGAAACGGGCGCCGCCATCAACGTCCATCCCGGCCGCGATCCCGACCAGCCACAGGAGGTCGCCGACTTCATCAAGGCGGCAGGGCATCCGACCGACCGCATCGTCATCAGCCATATCGACCGCACGATCTTCGACGAGGCGCGGCTGCTGAAGCTGGCCGACTCGGGCGTCACCATCGAGTTCGACCTGTTCGGCCAGGAGGCGAGCTATTACGGCCTCTCCGATATCGACATGCCGAACGACGCGACTCGCCT
The DNA here is from genome assembly GCA_945862125.1 of Reyranella massiliensis 521. Taxonomy (GTDB): domain Bacteria; phylum Pseudomonadota; class Alphaproteobacteria; order Reyranellales; family Reyranellaceae; genus Reyranella; species Reyranella massiliensis_A. Next base: position 32,836 of record CAMAYC010000014.1, on the reverse strand, counting down.
GAAGCTGATCCGGGCGCTGATCGCGCACGGCCATCTCGAGCGCGTCGTGATCAGCCACGACATCTGCTACCGCACACGGCTCGCGAGCTTCGGCGGCCACGGCTACGGCCACATCTTCCGCAACGTCGTGCCGATGATGAAGAAGCGCGGCTATAGCGAGGCCGAGATCGATGCCATCCTGGTCGGCAACCCGAGACGGCTGCTGACTTTCGCCTAAAACGTCAGCGCGTAGTCAGCTACCGCCGTATAGATCGGCCCACCGCGGCCGCGCCGGCTGGAATAGAGGGAGAAGTGCTCGGCCACCCAGGGGCCGGCGCGGAAGGTCCCGTGGCTGGCCATGAACTGGGCGATGTGGTGGCCGGTCTCGGCGCCGGTGGGGAAACGCGCCAGCGTGACGTGCGGGCGGAACTTACGGCGCTCGATCTCGATGCCGCAGTTGCGCGCCACGGTCGCGACTTTCTGCTGCAGCCAGTCGAGCTGATCGCTCTTCTCGACCAGCGCCACCAAAGCGCGCGGCTGCTTGCCGGTGCTGAACTGCTCGACGCCTGCGAGCTTCAGCGAAAAGCGCGGGCCGGCGATGTCGCCCAGCTCCTCCTCGAGATCGCGCATGACCGCGCCCGGGACCTCGTCGCAGAAGCAGAGCGTGACGTGGAGGTTCTCCATCGTCTGCCAGCGCGCATCGGGCACGCCCGACTGCAGCTCCGCCAGCGCGTCGGCGATCTCCTCAGGGACGGGCAGGGCGACGAACAGACGCGGCATAGTCGTCGAGGTTCTTGGTGATGAAGGGCAGGATGCGCTCGACCATGATGTCGACGCCGCGCGGATTGGGATGGATACCGTCGGCCTGGTTGAGCGCCGGATCCTGCGCCACGCCGTCGAGGAAAAAGGGATAGAGCGGCACGCCGTGCTTTTCCGCCAGCCGCTTGTAGAGTCCGTCGAATTGGGCGGCATATTCCGGGCCGTAGTTGCGCGGCGCCAGCATGCCGGCCAACCACACTGTCACACCGGCGTCTTTGAGCTTGGTGATGATGGCGTCGAGGTTGCGCTCGGCACTGGCCGGATCGGAGCCGCGCAACGCGTCGTTGGCGCCGAGCTCGACCAGCACGATGTCGGGCTTGTCGGCCAGCATCCAGTCGACGCGCTCGACGCCGCCCGCCGTGGTGTCGCCCGAGACGCCATGATTGAGGAGGGTGACGTTGCGCGCCTGCTTTTGAAGGGCGGTCTGCAGGCGGACCGGGAAGGCCTGCTGCGGGCTCACCCCATAGCCGGCGGCCAGGCTGTCGCCCAGGACGGCGATCTTGACCGGCCCGCTTTGTGCATACCCGACCGTGGCCACGAGGCACAGGGCGAGCGCCACAAACGCCGCGATCCGTGAATTGACCCTTGCCGCAAAACCACCATATCCAGTGCCGAAGATCATCTTCCCTTACCCGGAGCTTTCTTGACAGCCACAGACACCGCCATCGTCCGCCTCACCGACGTCCATCTCGACATGGCAAGCGATGCCGGCACGGTCAATATCCTGCGCGGCATTACACTGGATATCGCTGCTGGCGAGATTGCGGCGGTGGTGGGTCCCTCCGGTGCCGGCAAGTCGAGCCTGATGATGGTGGCGGGCGGGCTGGAGCGCGCCACGTCTGGCCGCGTCGAGGTCGCGGGCCGCGATCTGGGGCCGCTCGACGACGACAACCGCGCCCGGCTCCGGCGCGACCATATCGGAATCGTGTTCCAGGGCTTCCACCTCATTCCCACCATGACGGCGCACGAGAACGTGGCGCTGCCGCTCGAATTCGCCGGCCGTGGCGATGCCTTCGAACTGGCCGAAGCGGCGCTGAAGCGTGTCGGACTCGGCCACCGCATCGGCCACTATCCGGCCCAGCTCTCGGGCGGCGAACAGCAGCGCGTCGCGGTGGCGCGTGCCTTCGTCGGCCGGCCCAAGCTCCTGCTGGCCGATGAACCCACCGGCAATCTCGACGGCACCACCGGCAAGCAGGTCATGGACCTGCTGTTCGAACTGGCGCGCGCCGATGCCACGACCCTGATCCTGATCACCCACGACATGGTGCTGGCCGAACGATGCGACCGCATCCTGCGCATTGCCGACGGCATCGTGGTCAGCGACGAACGCACGGCTGTTTCGCTGGCGGCCCAATGAACCTTGCATTGCGCCTCGCCCGGCGCGAAATGCGGAGCGGCCTGGGCGGCTTCCGCCTCTTCATCGCCTGCCTGGCGCTGGGCGTCACGGCGATCGCCGCCATCCTGTCGTTCAGCCGCGCCATCGAGGAAGGCCTGCGCGCCGATGCGCGCGAGATCCTGGGCGGCGACGTCGCAGTTTCGCTGCTCTATCGCGAGGCCACGCCCGAGCAGATGGCGTTCCTGCGCGAACGCGGCCAGTTCGTGCGCTGGATCGACAGTCGCGCCATGGCGCGGCCGCTGAAGGCCGACGGCCGCACGACCCTGGTTCAGCTCAAGGCGGTGGAGCAGGCCTATCCGCTCTACGGCACGCTCGAATTGAAGGACGGCGGATCGCTGGCGGACGCGCTCGCCAAGCGCGACGGCGTCTGGGGCGCCGTGGTCGAGGAAGCAGCGCTTCGCCGCATGAACCTCGTGCTGGGCGATCGGCTGCGGATCGGCGAAGTGACGGTCGAGGTGCGCGGCGTGATCGCGCGTGAGCCAGACCGTGGCCTGAACGCTTTCGCAAGCCTCGGGCCGCGACTGATGATGTCTTTCGAGGCGGTGATGGACTCAGGACTCGTCCAGCCCGGCAGCCTGCTCAACTGGGAATATCGCCTGCGTCTGGCCCCGGGCGGCTCCGACATGGCCACCATCCAGGCGCTGACGACGCGCTATCCCGATGCCGGCTGGCGGGTGCGCGGCCTGGCCGATGCCGGCGGCGGCATCCGCAACTGGCTCGATCGCCTCACCCAGTTCATCGGCCTGATCGGCCTTGCCTCGCTGCTGGTGGGCGGGGTCGGCGTCGGCAACGCGATCTCGAGTTTTTTGGCCGGCCGCCTGCACACCATTGCCACCCTGAAGTGCCTGGGCGCGCCCGAGCGGCTGGTCTTCACCACCTACTTCCTCCAGCTCGCGGCGCTGGCGCTGCTGGGCGTCGCGATCGGTGTCGCCATTGGTGCGGCGCTGCCTTTCTTGGCCGAGGCGCTGATTGCCGACCTGCTGCCGGTGCGGGCGCGCATCTCGCTCTATGCCCGGCCGCTCGTCACGGCCGCGATCTTCGGGCTGCTCGTCTCGCTGCTGTTTGCCCTGGTACCGCTGATGCGGGCGCGGCGGGTGCCGGCCGCCACCCTGATGCGTGGCGCCGTCGTCGGCCAGGGCCGCCTCGCCTGGCGCGATGCGCTGGCGATCGGCGCGGTGGCCGTGACGCTGGCCGCCTTTACCATCTTCACCTCTGACAGCCGCCGCATCGCGGGCTGGTTCGTGCTGGGCGCGGTTGGCGCCTTCATCGCCTTCCCGCTGCTGGCGCGGCTGGTCATGCTGGCGGCGGCGCGCACCGGCAAGCCGAAACTGGCCGGACTTCGTCTGGCTCTGGCCAATCTCCATCGCCCCGGCGCGCCCACGCCCATCGTGATGCTGTCGCTGGGGCTCGGCCTCACCGTGCTGGTGGCGACGGCGCTGATCGAGGGCAACCTGCGCGAACAGCTCATGCGGCGCATCCCGAGCGATGCGCCGGCCTTTTTCTTTGTCGATATCCAGTCGACGCAGATGCCGGCCTTCGAGAAGGCGATTGCCGCCGTGCCGGGCGCTGGCGCGCTCGACAAGGTGCCGTCGCTGCGCGGCCGCATCGTCAAGATCGGCGGCAAGCCGGTGGCCGAGGTCGCGGTGCCGTCGGAGTCGCGCTGGGCCGTGGAGGGCGACCGCGGCATCACCTATTCGGCGACGCCGCCCGAGGGCTCGCGCATCGTGGCCGGCGAATGGTGGCCGGTCGACTATCGTGGGCCGCAGCTCATTTCGTTCGACGAGGCGCTGGCCAAATCCTTCGGCCTCGGCATCGGCGACACCATTACGGTGAACGTGCTGGGCCGCGACATCGAGGCCAGGATCGCCTCGTTGCGGCGCATCGAGTGGACGACGCTGGCCATCAACTTCGTCTTCGTCTATTCGCCGGGTACGCTCGACCGCGCCCCGCACACCTTCCTCGCCACGGTGAAATCGACACCCGACGCCGAGGACGCGATCTTCAAGGCCGTCACCGACCAGTTCCCCAACGTGACCGTGGTGCGCATCCGCGACGCCATCGAGACCGCCACCGGCGTGCTCGGCAATATCGGCCTCGCGACCCGGGTCATCGGCTTCCTCAGCATCCTGGCCGGCGTGCTGGTGCTGGCCGGCGCCATGCTCGCCACCCAGCGGCGCCGGGTGCACGAAGCCGTGGTGATGAAGGTGCTGGGGGCCACGCGGGCGCGCATCGCCGGGATCTTCGCCTGGGAATTCGCCTTCCTCGGCCTCGCCACGGCGATCGCGGCGCTGGGCGTCGGCACGCTCGGCGCCTTCCTTGTGGTGAACCGGCTGATGGGACTCGACTGGACATTCCTGCCCGCCGTTGCGGTCGGTGTTGCCCTCGGCGCGATGGCGCTCACGCTCGCTTTTGGTTTGGCCGGCACATTGGCCGCGCTTCGCCAGCGACCGCTTGCCTTGCTGCGCAACGAATGAGCGGGAAATTTCCCTGTCTTTGAAAGTAAATCCCAATAATTCAGGGCTTTATCTCTATTGATTCACACGGTCTGAGGCACCAGATTATGCAGCGAAGGGGCTCGGCATGAGGCCCCCTTGGAGGCTTGAACCAAAATGGCGAATTTCGACACCTTCAACCGCGGCGCAACGATTGCCGACCAGGCGACGTTCGATGTCGGTCTGCGCGCGCACATGGTGCGCGTCTACAACTACATGGCTTCGGGGCTTGCGCTGTCGGGCATCGTGGCCTTCGGCCTGTTCAGCTCGCCGGAACTCGCGGGCATGTTCTTCCAGCTCCAGGCGGGCCGCGTCGTCGGCCTCAACATGCTGGGCTGGATCGCGATCTTCGCGCCGCTCGGCCTGCTGCTGCTGGTCTCGTTCCGTGCCGCCACCATGAGCGTGGGCGCCATTCAGGCCGTCTACTGGACGGTGACGGCGCTCATGGGTGTCAGCCTGTCGCTGGTGCTGTTTCGCTACACCGGCGCGTCGGTTGCCCGCACCTTCTTCGTGACGGCCGCCGCCTTCGGCGCGCTAAGCCTCTACGGCTACACGACCAAGCGCGACCTCACGGCCATGGGCAAGTTCCTGTTCATGGGCGTGATCGGCCTGATCCTGGCCGGCCTCGTCAACATGATCTGGCCGTCGGGCACGATGAGCTTCATCATCTCCGCCGCCGGTGTGCTGATCTTCTCAGGTCTGATTGCCTACGACACTCAGAAGATCAAGGAGCAGTACTCCGAGGCCTGGGGCACGGACATGGTCGAGAAGGTCGCCATCTTCGGTGCGCTCAGCCTCTACCTCGACTTCGTGAACCTGTTCCAGTTCCTGATGAGTTTCCTGGGCCAAGAGCGCGAATAGCCGGGTTTGATTTCTCACCGAGACGCCCGGGTCGAAAGACCCGGGCGTTTTGCTTTTCAGGATTCATGACGTGCGCACGAACAGGCTGAAAGCTTTCATCGACAGCGAGGCGGCATCCGCCCTGCCGCTGCTGGCGGCGGCTGTCCTGGCGCTGGTGCTCGCCAACACGGCCCTCGCGCCCGCGATCCACGGGCTGCTCGGGGAAAAGCTCAGCTTCGCCTATGGCCCGGTCGGTCTCTCCAAGCCGCTGCTGCTGTGGATCAACGACGGGCTGATGGCGGTGTTCTTCCTGCTGGTCGGCCTTGAGATCAAGCGCGAGGTCGTCGAGGGCGAGTTGTCGCGGCTCTCGCAGATGGCATTGCCGATCGCCGGGGCGCTGGGCGGCATGATCGTGCCGGGCCTGTTCTACGCCGCCCTCAACTGGAACGACCCGGTGGCGCTGCGCGGCTGGGCGATCCCAGCCGCCACCGACATCGCCTTTTCGCTGGGCGTGTTGGCGGCACTGGGCAGCCGCGTGCCGCTCGCCCTCAAGGTCTTTCTGACCACCTTGGCGATCGTCGACGATCTTGGCGCCATCGTGATCATCGCCTTCTTCTATACGGGCAATCTCTCGTTTGCGGCGATGGCGATGGCGGGCGTCTGTATCGTCGCGCTGGCCGTCCTCAACCTGGCCGGCGTGCGGCGGATCGGCCCTTACATGCTGATCGGGCTGGTGCTCTGGGTATCGGTGCTGAAATCAGGCGTGCACGCCACGCTGGCGGGCGTCGTGCTTGCCATGTTCATCCCACTGAAATCGGCTGGCGAGGACGATTCGGCGCGGCCTGCCATCCATCTCGAGCACGCACTGAAGCCGTGGTCGGCCTGGTTCATCATGCCGGTGTTCGCCTTTGCCAATGCTGGCCTGTCTCTCGCCGACCTGTCGCTCGCGAGCCTGGTCGAGCCGGTGCCGCTCGGCATTGTGGCCGGTCTCTTTCTCGGCAAGCAGGTCGGCATCGTGCTGGGCGCCGGCCTCCTGATCGCGCTGGGTGTTGCCGTCCTGCCGGCGGGCGCCACGTGGCGGAGCCTCTATGGCGTGTCGATTCTGGGCGGCATCGGCTTCACCATGAGCCTGTTCATCGGCACGCTGGCCTTCGCCGACGCGAGCCACGAATCGCAGGTCCGACTTGGTGTCCTGGTGGGCTCGCTGCTGTCGGCGCTGGTCGGCTATGCCGTGTTGCGCTGGCCGTCGCGGCCCTGAGATTGCGCGACGCCCGTCGCGGTCTATACTTTGATCATCATGCGGCGCACGTCCTACGAGCAGATGAATTGTTCCATCGCCTCGGCCCTCGAGGTCGTGGGCGAGCCGTGGACGTTGCTGATCGTGCGTGATGCCTTCTACGGTGTCAGGCGCTTCGATGAATTCCAGGAAAACCTCGGCATCGCCCGCAACGTGCTGACGGCGCGGCTGAAGAAACTCGTGGAGGCCGGCGTCTTCCGCAAGACCGCCTACCGGCAGCGGCCGCTGCGCCATGAATATCGCCTGACCGACAAGGGCGCGGCGCTGTTCACCGTCATCGTCGGCCTGAAACAGTGGGGCGACCGTCATGGTGCGGCGGCGCGCGGCGGCAAGCCGATGGATCTCGTCGACCGCAGCGACGGCCGTCCGCTCGATCCGGTCCTGATCGATGCCGAGAGCGGCAAGCGGATCGAACTCACCAACGTGCGCGCCGTGGCCGGGCCCGGCGCCGACCAGGGCACACGCGCCTTCTTCGAGCGCCTGGCGCTGAACCGCCCGCCGCGCTAGGCGCGATCAGGGCTTGTCGGGTTCGAGCTGCTTGCCGTCGAGCGATCGGCGTGCGCGTGTCTCCGCGTCCTTGTCGGCGATCTTCTCTGCCTTGGTGCGGCCGAAGCGTTGCCGGTTGGCGTCGGCTTCGCTCTCGCGATCGCGCCGCGCCTTGTCCTTGCGCACGCGCCTCAGGTTGACGATCTCGGCCATTTTTTCTCTATGCCGCGCGGCAGGGCGATGCGCTAGTGTTTCGTCGAGCCGGACGACAGGAGCATCCCATGACCCCCTCCCTGCGCAAGAAGGTTTTGGTCGGCGGCGGCATCGTTGGCCTGCTGATCGTCGTGCTGCTTGCGGCGCCCCTGATCATCGACGTCAATTCCTACAAGCCCATGATCGCCGCCGAGGTGAAGAAGGCGACGGGCCGCAACCTCGTGCTCGACGGGCCGATCAGCCTCTCGCTGCTGCCGGTGCCCAGCGTCTCGATCAGCGGCGCGAAATTCTTCAACGTGCCGGGTTCCAAGAACGCGAACATGGTGGAGGTGAAGTCGGTCACCGTGAAGCCTTCGTTGCTCGCTCTACTGACGGGCAGCATCGAGGTGAGCGAGGTGACCTTGGTCGAGCCCAAGATCGTTCTCGAGGTCAATGCCGAGGGCAAGCCGAACTGGGAGTTCGCGCCGTCGGTGGCCGAGGCCAAGCCCGCAGCGGCCAAGCCGAGCTCGGCCAGGCCGCTGTCGCTCGGCCGCCTCACCATCGAAAACGGCACGCTGCTCTTCAGCGACTCCAAGGCCGGCGTGTCTGTGGTCGCCGACAAGGCCAATTTCTCGGCATCGGTCGGCTCGCTCGACGGACCCTATTCCCTGAACGGTGGCGCCACCGTGAACGATGCGCCGCTCAAGCTGGCGCTTGCCGTGGGTGCCAGGAACGCCTCGGGCCACACCGCCGATGTCGCCCTCGAGGCGGGCGGCGGCAAGCTCTCCTTCAAGGGGACGTTGAGCGAGCTCGGGCCCAACGCAAGGTTGGCCGGCATGGCCTCGGCCTCGGCCGAGCAGCTCACGACGTTCATCGACACGCTGCTGCGGCTTGCCGGCCAGCCCGAGCCCCCGCTGCCGCCGTTGCTCGCCGGCAAGTTCAGTTTCGATGGCGCCATCGATCTCTCGCAGACGGCGGTGTCGGCCAAGGACTTCAAGCTGGCGCTGGGCCAGGACAATGGTTCGGGTTCTCTGTCGGTGACCCTGAAGCCGGCGCTGGCGCTCGACGGCAAGATCGCGGTGCCGCGCCTGGATCTCGACCGCTGGCTGTCTGCACTGGCGCGACCCGCGACGCCGGCGCCGGCCGCCGCAACGCCTCCGCCTCCCGCCCGGACAACGCCCGCCGCGCCCAGCGCCCCTGCAGCGGGCGGCGGGTTTCCCGCCGGCCTGACGGCCAAGCTGGCGCTCGATGTCGGCGAGGTGATCTACAACAAGAAGCCGATCCGCAACGTGGCGATCGAGCTGGACGCGCGGGGCGGGGCCGTGGCGGTGCCCAAGCTCACAGCGACCCTGCCGGGCGACATGACGCTGCAGGCGCGCTCGACCATGACGGGCGATGCCGCGCGGCCGGCGGTATCGGGCGATTTCAGCCTGCTCGGCCCCAAGCTGCGCGAGACCCTGGCGTGGCTCGATGTCGATGTCGCGTCGATTCCGGCCAACAAGCTCTCGCGCCTCAGCATGAAGGGCAAGATGTCGTCGACCGGCGGCAATGTGTCGGTGAGCGACGCCGTCTTCGAGCTCGACGACCTGAAGGGCAGCGGCGGCATCGCCGTCACCTTCGGCGTACCGCTGTCGATCGTGACCAACCTGGCGATCGACACGATCGATCTCGATTCCTACATCGCGCCGGCTGCCGCCAGTGGACAGAAGCCGGCGGGGACTGCCGGCGCCGCTCCGGCGTCTTCTGCCGCCCGGCCTGCCGTGGCCGGCCCGACAGTCGGGCTGAAAGCCAAGGTCGCCCGGCTGATCTATCAAAAGCAGACGATCGGCGGTATCGAGGTCGATGTGGCGCTCCAGGGCAGCACGTTGCGCCTGACCGACGTCAAGGTTTCGAACCTGCTGGGGGCCCGGCTCGCGGTCCGCGGGACAGTGGCTGCCTACGACAGCGCCCAGCCGCGTCCGGATATCGCCTTCAACTTCGAGGCGCCGGACATGAGCCGGCTGATGAAGTTCGCCGGCGCCACCGCCCCGGCCGGCTTGGGCGCGGTAAGCGCGAGCGGCGCGGTAGCCGGCAGCGTCGAGCAGATGACGTTGCGTGAGTTCGCGGTCAACGGCATGGGCCACAGCCTGCGGGCAAGCGGCGTGCTGTCGTTGCCGGGCATTTCCAAGGGGGCGCCGCAATCGGCCGCCTACAAGGGCAGCGTCACGCTGAACGGCCAGACCCTCGAAGGGTCGATCGATGCCAATCTCACGGGCAAGCCCAACATCACCGCCGACCTCCGCGCCAACGTGCTCGACCTCGACAGGATTGGCGGCAGCGGTGGCGGTGCGGCCCGCGCACCGGCCCGCGGCCAACCCGCCGCCGGCGCCCAGCCGATCGACACGGCGGCGCTGCGCAGCGTCGACGGGTCGTTCAAGCTGGTGGCGGCCACGCTGATCAGCGCGCCGCTGCGCATCGGTAATGCCGACCTTGCCGCCACGCTCAAGGACGGCGTGCTGACCATCGCGCACTTCAAGGGTGCGCTCTATGGCGGCTCGCTGGCGCTGTCGGGCGTGGTCAACGGCAGCCAGCCGGCGCTGTCGATCGACATGAAGGGCGACGCCAACGGCATCTCCCTCAGCGAGATGCTGCGCAGCACGGCGGGAACCAACCAGTTCGGCAGCAGCGTGAAGGTGACGGTCGACGGCAGATTGAACGCCACCGGCATCACTGTCCGTGGCGGAGGTGCCACGTCCGACCAGATCCGGCGTTCGATGGCGGGCGGCGCGCAGTTGGGCGGCCATATCTACGCCGGTGCCGACAAGGCGCTGCAGGTACTGGGCGGCGTCGCCGCCGGAGCGGCCGCCGGGGCGATCGACCAGACGCTGGGCAACATCTTGGGGGCCGTTGGTCAGAAGGGCGGGACGGGCGTTGGCAATATCCTCAACGCCATCGCCCTGGTCCTGAATCGATTCGTCAATCACGACAGCCCGATCTCGGGCCGAGTCGAGATTGCGGGCGGCGTGCTGTCTGACCGGAGCCTGATCGTTCAGGGCAACAGGGCGACTGCCAACATCGCGACCCGTACCAACTTTGGCAACTCGACGACCGACACGACGATCAACTTCATGATCGCCGAGGACGGCTCGGCACCATATCTGATCACCACGGTACGTGGCCCGATGTCTTCGCCGTCGTACAATGTCACCCGCGGTACGGCGAAGGATCCGCCGGGCATGGCCAGCACGCTGCCGGGCGTGCAGCAGCTCGAGCAGATTCCTGTGCCGGGCCGATCGTTGATCCCGAACATTCCCATTCCCAACATACCCGGCCTGTTCGGCCGCTGAGGAGACATCTTGCTGGATCGATTGCTGACGACTCTCAAGGCGCGCTTCGGCTCGGCCCCCGTGCTCGCCGAAGCGCCCAAAGGCGTGGACGTTCTGGCCGAGATGGCCAACCGCCGGGTCGTGCGGCGCTACTCCGACAAGCCGCTCGATCCCGCCCTGCTCGAGACCCTTTGTGCCGTGGCGCTGTCGGCGCCGTCCAAGAGCGACCTGCAGCAGGCCGACATCGTGATCGTCACCGACAAGGCCCAGCGCGCGAAGCTCGAGGCGCTGATCCCGGAGAACCCCTGGGCCAAGGCCGGTCCGGCGCTGCTGGTCTTCTGCGGCAACAATCGCCGCCACCGGCTGCTCTTCGAGTGGCGCGGCCGGCCCTTCGTGAACGACTATCTTGACCCGTTCTTCAATGCCGCGGTCGATGCCGGCATCGTGCTCGCGACCTTCATCGCCGCCGCCGACCGTGTTGGCCTCGGGACCTGCCCGATCAGCCAGATCCGCAACCACGCCGCCCAGGTGGCCGATGTGCTGGGCCTGCCGCAGCATGTGTTTCCCGTGGCCGGGCTGGGGATAGGCTGGCCCTCCTTCGAAGGCGTGATGACCCCCAGGCTCGGCCTCGACGTGTCGATCCATCGCGACCGCTACGACGAGACCGGACTGCGGGAGAAGGTCGCGGCCTACGACATCAGGCGCAACGAGACTCAGCCCTACAAGACTCAGCGCTTTGTCGAGAAGTTCGGCGAGGACCCGTCCTACGGCTGGTCCGAGGACAAGGCCCGGCAATATTCGGTTCCGGAGCGGGCTGATTTCGGCGCATTCGTGCGCGCCAAGGGTTTCAAACTCGACTGATATTAGTTTGGGTGGGCCCGCCGGCGCAGCTCCTCGAGCACATGAAGGCGCAGCGCACTCGACAGGTTGGGCGAGCCCGGCCCGGTGCTGCGGGCATGGTCGATCTCGGCCACCAGGGCATTCAGCGACAGGTCGCGTGCCCGGGCGAGCGCCGATAATTCGCTCCAGAAGGCGTCTTCCAGCGAGATGCTGGTGCGGTGACCGTCGATGGTGACCGAGCGTTTATGCATGTGGGCACTGTGACAGCGGCAAGACACCGCCTCAACCCGCCTTGCCGGGGCCATGGTGCATGCGTATAAGCGCGCCCAGCCAACCTCCCTCCGGACACACAAAAGATCATGGAAATCCGCAACGTCGCGATCATCGCGCACGTCGATCATGGCAAGACCACACTGGTCGATTGCCTGCTGAAGCAGAGCGGCACGTTCCGCGAGAATCAGCAGGTGGCCGAGCGCGCCATGGATTCGAACGACCTCGAGCGCGAGCGCGGGATCACCATTCTGGCCAAGGCGACCTCGGTCGACTGGCACGGCACCCGCATCAACATCGTCGACACGCCGGGCCACGCCGACTTCGGCGGCGAGGTCGAGCGCATCCTGTCGATGGTCGACGGCGTCGTGTTGCTGGTCGACGCGGCCGAGGGCCCGCTGCCCCAGACCAAGTTCGTGCTCGGCAAGGCGCTGCGCCTCGGCCTGAAGCCGATCGTGCTGATCAACAAGGTCGACCGTTCCGACGCCCGCGCCCACGAGGTGCATGACGAGGTATTCGACCTGTTCTCGGCGCTGGAGGCCAGCGACGAGCAGCTCGACTTCCCGACGCTCTTCGCCTCGGCCCGCCAGGGCTGGGCTGCGACCTCGCTCGAGGCCGAGCACAAGGACATGGAGCCGCTGTTCAACCTGGTCGTGAAGCATGTGCCGGCGCCCAAGATCGATCCCGATCCGGCGTTCCGGATGCTGGTGACCACGCTCGAGGCCGACAATTTCCTTGGCCGCATCCTGACCGGCCGCATCCTGTCGGGCTCGATCAAGCCCAATACGATGGTCAAGGCTCTGGGCCGCGACGGCACCGAACTCGAGCAGACCCGCATTACGCGCGTGCTGGCCTTCCGTGGCCTCGAGCGCGTGGCGCTCGAATCTGCCGAGGCCGGCGACATCGTGGCCGTGGCCGGCATGAAGGTCGCCACCGTGGCCGACACGATCGGCGACCTCACGATCAGCGAGCCGATCGCCTCGCAGCCGGTCGATCCGCCGACCCTGGCGATGACCTTCGCGGTCAACGACTCGCCGCTGGCCGGCACCGAGGGCGACAAGGTCACGACCCGCATGATCCGCGCGCGCCTGATGCGCGAGGGCGAGGGCAATGTCGCCATCCGGGTCTCAGATACCGAGAACGCCGATTCCTACGAGGTCGCCGGCCGCGGCGAACTCCAGCTTGGCGTGCTGATCGAGACCATGCGCCGCGAAGGCTTCGAACTCGCCGTCGGCCGTCCGCGCGTGCTGTTCCAGACCGATCCCAAGACCGGCCAGCGCCTCGAGCCGATCGAGGAAGTCGTGATCGACGTCGACGACGCCTATACCGGTCCGGTCGTCGAGCAGATCTCCATGCGCAAGGGCGAGCTGCAGGACATGCGCCCCTCCGGCGCCGGCAAGACCCGCCTGGTGTTCTACGCCCCGTCGCGCGGCCTGATCGGCTATCACGGCGAGTTCCTGACCGATACGCGCGGTACCGGCGTGATGAACCGCATCTTCCACGAATACGGACCCTATCGCGGACCCATCGCCGGCCGCCGCAACGGCGCGTTGATCGCCAATGCGCCGGGCAATGCAGTGATGTACGCGATGTGGAACCTCGAGGAGCGGGGCCCGATGTTCATCGACCCCGGCGTGCCGGTCTACATGGGCATGATCATCGGCGAGCACAGCCGCGGCAACGACCTCGAAGTGAACGTCCTCAAGGGCAAGCAGCTCACCAACATCCGTGCCGCCGGCAAGGACGAGGCCGTGAAGCTCACGCCGCCACGCAAGATGTCGCTCGAGCAGGCGATCGCCTACATCGAAGAGGACGAGCTGGTCGAGATCACGCCCAAGTCGATCCGGCTTCGCAAGCGCCACCTGAAACTGGAAGACCGCAAGCGCGCCAAGAAAGAGTCGTCCGCGCAAGCGGCGGAATAGGAACGAAGAACGATGAGCGGCAGGAAGATAGACTTCGCAGATCGATTGGAGACGGCGGCCAAGGCCAAGCAGGCCCTGCTCGAGAAGGCCCGGGCCAAGGATCCCGCCAACGACCCGGAGTTTGCCGCCCGCCTGGCCGAACGCGCTGCGGTTGCCGCCGCCCGCGAGGCACGCGAGACCGAGCGCCGCGAGGCCAAGCAGGCTGAACAGGCCCGCATCGCGGCCGAGCGCGAGGCGGCGAAGGCTGCCGCTGCCGCCGCGGCTGCAGCCGCGGAAGCCGCCGCAGCGGCTGAGCGCGAAGCCCGCCGGCCCGTGAAGGTGGTGCTGAGCGAGGCCGAGCAGAAGGCCGCCCGCGACGCCCGCTACGCCGCCCGCAAGGCGCGCAAGAAGTAGCCTGTCCCGAACGGACTAGAGTTTCCCGCCGGTCAGCGAGGCGCGCTGGCTGATCTCGATGTGGTTGCCGTCGGGATCGCAGACGAAGGCATAGCGCACCGTCTCGCCCAGGATCCTGACGTCACCGCCCGAGGTGCCGCCGCGCGCCAGAATGCCCTCGTACTCGGCGATACAATCCCAAACCTGGACCGTGGTGTAGCGGTAGCCGGGCCCGCGCCATTGGGGGCTGCGGTCGACCTTGCCTTGTTCCGCGACCACGATCAGCGAATCGCCGCAGCGATAGCGCCGCTCGCCTGCGCGCTCGAACTGCATGGCCTCGGTCCAGAACCGGTCATGGGCGGCGGGATCGTTGACCCTGAGCAGGATGGCGATGCCCTCGACGCCATTTGCCCCCTTCGGCACCAGGCTCACCTTGTTGCCGTCGGGATCGGCCAGCGACTGGGGCGCTGCAAGGCCTTCCCGCGCGATCTCGAGGCCGATGATCCCCGAGGGTGCCACCGCGGGCAGGGGATCTCGCGAATGGTTCATCTTCAGGATCGAGCCGTTCATGTGGTGGCGGTGCTGCTGCACGCCGCCGCCAACTTTCCCCATATGATCGTAGGGCAGGCCCACGGTCTGCTGCCAGAAGGCAAGCTGCTCGTCGCGCCGGGTCGAGAACAGGCCGATGTCGAGGTGCTGTTTGGCGAGATTCATGGCGGCGAGTGTAGCGTAGTGCTCAGAAAAGCCACGATCTCTTCTTAGGCAGAACTTCACCAAGGTTCTGGAAGCTATTGAATCACCTTCCAGAATCGCGATTCCGCACCATCGCATGCTTCGAAACAACTCTTACAAACGCCGTCACGACTCCGGCTCGGTACGGTTGCTAGAAGGACGGTGGGTGAAGGGGTCGGCAGATGGGGATCTGCCGCCCAAAAATGTGGGAAGGAACGACGATGATTCGCGCCATAGTCGGCACGATCGCCGTACTCGCGGGCTTTGCTGTCCTCGAGCGCTCGGTCGATGCCAGCACCGGTCTGTCCGGTACCTGTACGCCAACACAAGCCTACGCAACGCTCCATCGCGGGGAACTCGTGCCTGTCCGTTCCGAGCCGACGCCCGAGGGCACGGTGATCGGCTCGCTGGCGGGACGTAGCGGCAGCCGGCTCGATCCGGCCCGTTCGGTCGTGACCGTGACGGCCAGCCAAAGCGGCTGGGCGCGCATTGCCCTCAGCACAGCGGCTGACTATCGCGCGCTCGATGCCGGGGCGGTCCAGCCCTATGGCTGGGTGCCGGCCGACCTGCTTGGGGTCGATGCTCGTGTCGACGGCGCGATTACCGTCTACAGCCGCCCCGGCCTGATGGGCCGCGCCCTGACGAAGATCGAAGGCGACGACGTGAAATTCCGCGTGCTCGGCTGCCGCGGCGAGTGGCTGCAGGTGATCAACGCACGCCACGGCAATGTCTGGATCGACCGCTGGTGCGCCCGGGAAGACGGCTGCCGCAGCTGATTGAGTTTGGAAGGGCGATGATCCGCCATCTGGGGATTTGACGGATCGTCGTTGGACAGCAGCAGAAGACCCCGGACGGGAAACCGTCCGGGGTCTTTTTCTTTGTGCCTAAATCTTCAGGTCGCTGAAGAAATCGTTGCCCTTGTCGTCGGTGATGATGAAGGCCGGGAAATTCTCGACCTGGATGCGCCAGATCGCTTCCATGCCGAGTTCCGGATACTCCAGCACCTCGACCTTCTTGATCACGTCCTGCGCCAGGATCGCCGCCGGGCCGCCGATCGAGCCGAGATAGAAGCCCTTGTGCTTCTTGCAGGCGTCGACGACCTGCTTGCTGCGGTTGCCCTTGGCCAGCATGACCATCGAACCGCCGTTGGCCTGGAAGAGATCGACATAGGAGTCCATGCGGCCGGCGGTGGTCGGGCCGAACGAGCCCGAAGCCATGCCCGTGGGCGTTTTGGCGGGGCCGGCATAATAGACCGGGAACTGCTTGAAGTACTCCGGCAGGCCCTCGCCGCGGTCGAGACGCTCCTTCAGTTTCGCATGAGCCGAATCGCGCGCCACGATCAGCGTGCCCGTGAGGTTCACGCGCGTCTTCACCGGGTGCCTGGTCAGCACCGACAACGTGTGCGCCATGCCCTTGTTCAGGTCGACCGACACGACGTCGCCGGAAAGCTGCGCCGGCTCGATGTCCGGCAGGTAGTGCGCCGGATTGTGCTCGAGCTGCTCGAGGAAGATGCCGTCCTTGGTGATCTTGCCCACGGCCTGGCGGTCGGCCGAGCAGGAAACACCGATGCCGATCGGCACCGAGGCGCCGTGGCGGGCGATGCGGATGACACGGACGTCGTGGCAGAAATACTTGCCGCCGAACTGCGCGCCGATGCCCATCTGGCGCGTGAGCTCCAGCACCTTCTTCTCCATCTCGCGGTCGCGGATCGCCACGCCCTTGTCGTTGCCCTCGCTCGGCAGGTCGTCGAGGTAGCGGGTCGAGGCGAGCTTGACCGTCTTGAGATTCATCTCGGCCGAGGTGCCGCCGACCACGATGGCGAGGTGGTAGGGCGGGCAGGCCGCGGTGCCCAGGGTGCGGATCTGGGTATCGAGGAATTTCAGAAGTGCCGCCTCGTTCAGCACCGCCGGCGTCTGCTGGTGCAGGTAAGTCTTGTTGGCCGAGCCGCCGCCCTTGGCGATGAACAGGAATTTGTAGGCATCGCCGTCGGTGGCGTAGATGTCGATCTGCGCCGGCAGGTTGGTGCCGGTCTGCACTTCCTTGAACATCGAGAGCGGCGAGACCTGCGAATAGCGGAGGTTGGTCTCGGTGTAGGTCTTGTAGACGCCGCTGGCGATCGCCGCCTCGTCGCCGCCGCCGGTCCATACCGCCTGGCCCTTCTTGCCCATGACGATCGCCGTGCCGGTGTCCTGGCACATCGGCAGCACGCCGCCGGCCGAGATGTTGGCGTTCTTCAGCAGCTCCAGCGCCACGTACTTGTCGTTGGCCGAGGCCTCGTCGTCGTCGAGAATGGCGCGCAACTGCGCCAGGTGGCCCGGTCGCAGCAGGTGCGAGATGTCGTGGAAGGCAGCGGCCGTCAGGAGGGTGAGGCCCGCCGGATCGACGGTGAGGATCTCGCGGCCGTTGAAGGTCGTGGTGCTGACGAAATCGGAGCTGAGCTTGCGGTAGGGCGTGGTGTCCGGACCGCTTGGGAACATCGTCTGGAACTGGAATTCGGGCATGGTCTCTCCTGGCCACTGCGCTCGGCGCCGGCATCCCTGCCGCAGCCGCGTTGCGGCGTCTATCTACTTTTTCCGGAAGCTGTCGAGCTTGACGATCTTGGAGGCGGCGTCCTCCGGCTTGGCCTCGGCGGCCGCGTCCGTGGGCTTGTCCTCGTCGCCGGCCGGACCGGCCTGGGCCGGCCGCTTGTCGGGCGCCGGCAGGGGTGTCGGGGCCACGGCCGTTGTGCCTTCGGGCTTCTCGCCCGCCGCCTTGTCCTTGCGGTCGAATTGCAGGCCGAAGCGCACTGAGGGATCGACGAAGGCCGAAAGCGCTGCGAACGGCACCTTGATGTGCTCCTGCAACTTGTTGAAGCTCACCGTCACTTCAAACGACTCCTCGCCGATGATGAGGTCCCAGTACTGGTGCTGGAGCACGATCGTCATCTCTTCCGGATACTTGGCGCGCAGATAGTCGGGTAGTTCGACGCCGGGATCGGTGCTGCGGAAGCTGATGTAGAAATGGTGCGAACCGGGCAGGCCTTTTTCCGCCACTTGTGTCAGCACGCGGCGCACGACGCTGCGCAGCGCGTCGTCGACGAGAGCGTCATAGTGAAAGCGATCGTTCATGGCCTGTCGGAAAAATCTCTGCGGACCATCGGCCCGGGTGACGGGAGAGTCAACGATGCCAATAGCGGGCATTGCCGTGGAAGGAAAGTGGGGGGCTTCTGTTGCCCGGTGCCCCCCGGACCGCGCTTACGTCCGCTGTTTAGGCGGCAGCAGCGAGTGTAACGGTGTTATCGTTAGCACTTGTGAATGGCCCGTCACGGCGGAACCATACCGGGCAAAAACCGCGCCTTTACCACGCTCGTCGATCCTGTTTCGCCCCCATCGACTCCGCGCCCGTCACTCGTTGAGATCGGGGTCTGGAGAAAAAATGGTGGAGGCGCCGGGTACCGCCCCCGGGTCCGAAACGCTTATGTCACGCGGCGTTTATCGCCATAGTCGGTTTCCCGACGGTTCATATATAGGCGCTTCGCCCGGCAATTTGAAGGCATCCCGTGGGCACCCGTGATTTCCCCATGGTCGGGCTCGTCCGCCGCCCATAGAGTCCGCGACCAACAAAGGACCAATGAAATGCCCCTCTCCACCGACCAGCAGGCCGAAATCGATCAGGCTCGGGCCGGCGCTCAGCCGACGCTGCGGCCGATTGCGCCGGCGCTGGAGGAAATTCTCTACCAGGCGCTGCCGGTGCTGGATCATGGCTTCGTCCGCGTCGTCGACTATATGGGCGACGATGCCGCCGTCGTGCAGGCCGCGCGGGTCAGCTATGGGCGGGGGACCAAGAAGGTCAGCGAGGATCGTGGGCTGATCAACTATCTCATCCGGCATCGCCACACGACGCCGTTCGAGATGTGCGAGATCAAGTATCACGTGAAGCTGCCGATCTTCGTGGCGCGGCAGTGGATCCGCCATCGCACCGCCAACGTGAACGAGTATTCCGCGCGCTACTCGATCCTCGACAACGAATTCTACATTCCCAAGGCCGAGCATCTCGCCGCCCAGAGCAAGTCCAACCGCCAGGGCCGTGACGCGGTGCTGGCCGGCAAGGAGGCCGAGCGCGTCTTCGACATCCTCAAGAAGGATTCCGAGCTGGTCTACGAGCACTACATGGAGATGCTGAACGAGGGCGAGGCCGGCGAGCCGCTCGACCCGGAGCGCTCCGGCCTGGCCCGCGAACTCGCGCGCATGAACCTTTCGCTCGCCTTCTATACCCAGTGGTACTGGAAGACGAACCTCCACAATCTCATGCATTTCCTGTCGCTGCGCGCCGATGCCCACGCCCAGTACGAGATCCGCGTCTATGCCGACGTCATGATCGATACGCTGAAGCGCTGGTGCCCGATCAGCCACGACGCCTTCATGGAATACCGCATGGGCGGTGCCCATCTGTCGAAGACCGGCCTCGCAATCGTCAAGCGACTGCTGGCGGGCGAAAAGGTCGACCAGAAGTCGAGCGGCATGAGCGCCCGCGAATGGCGCGAGCTGATGGCGGCTCTCGGGCAAGGCTGATGGCCCGGACTGCCCGCATGCCTGCCCGCGCTCCCCACGCCGTGGTTGCCATTCGCGATCCCGGCCGCCTGCGGCTGCTGCGTGAGCGACCGCGCGATGCCGCCGCCGTCGAGGCGATGAACGAGGCGGCCTTCGGCCCGGACCGCCAGCAGAAGACGGTCTATCGCCTGCGCGAGGAGGTGCCGCCGATCCGCGAACTGTGCTTCGTCGCCATCGACCAAAAGGACCGCATGGTGGCGTCGATCCGCAACTGGCCGATCGAGATCAACGAGCAGTGGCCCGCGGTCCTGCTGGGGCCGCTTGCGATCTCGCCCGAGCTGCGCGGACTGGGTTACGGCAAGGCGCTGATGTGGCATGCCATGGCGCAGTCCCGCATGCAGGGCCACAGCCGGATCATCCTCGTCGGCGACCCCGAATACTACAACCAGTTCGGCTTCCGCCGCGACCTTGCGCTCAACATCCAGCTCCCCGGCTGGGTCGAGGAGCGCCGCTTCCTCGCCCTCGAACTGGTCGCGGGCTCGATGATCGGCGTGCACGGCATGATCGGTAAGTGGCAGCCCCGCAGAAGGGCCGCCCGGCGCAAGAAGCGCGGTTAGCGCAGTTCCGTTAACGAACGACGATGGTCGGTGCCTTGCGGGCGCCGCGCTGGTTGGCCGAGAGCTGCTTCCAGACCCGGCCGGCGATGTTCTTGTAGACCTGCGTATGCGGGCTGTCGGGCTGGTCGACCACGATCGGACGGCCGCTGTCGGAGGTCGTGCGGATGTCGAGATGCAGCGGCACCTCGCCCAGGAACGGCACGCCGAGCTTCTCGGCTTCTTCGCGGGCGCCGCCGTGGCCGAAGATTTCCGACCGCTCGCCGCACTTGGGGCAGAGGAAATAGCTCATGTTCTCGACGATGCCGAGCACCGGCACCGCCACCTTGCGGAACATGCTGAGTCCCTTGCGCGCATCGACCAGCGCGATGTCCTGCGGCGTCGACACGATCACGGCGCCGGCCAGCGCCACGCGCTGGGCGAGGGTTAGCTGGGCGTCGCCGGTGCCCGGCGGCATGTCGACCACCAACACGTCGAGTTCGCCCCACTGCACGTCGCGCAGCATCTGTTCCAGCGCGCTCGACACCATCGGGCCGCGCCAGATCATCGGCGTGTCTTCGTTCACGATGTAGCCGATCGACATGGTGCGGAGCCCATAGCGCTCGATGGGCTTCAACATCTTGCCGTCGAGCGATTCGGGCTTCTCGGTGACGCCGAGCATGCGCGGCATCGACGGGCCGTAGATGTCGGCGTCGAGCAGACCGGTCGCCAGGCCGTTCGCGGCCAGGCCGAGCGCCAGGTTGACGGCGGTGGTCGACTTGCCGCCTCCGCCCTTGCCCGAGGCGACGGCGAGGATGTGTTTGACGCCCGGCACGTCGATGCGACCGCCGCCGCCGGTCGTCTTTGTGGCGGAACCGTGGCTGTGTCCGTGTCCATGTGCCTGTCCCGGGGCGGCCGGCGGCGGCGGAGCGGCACGCTCGGCCGTCATCACCGCGGTGGCCGACAGCACGCCCGGCATGGCCCGGACGGCCTGCTCGCAGGCCTGCCGCAGCGGTTCCAGGGCGGTGCCGCGGGCCGGATCGACATCGAGCGTAATGGCGACGTGGCCGCCACGGATGGCGATCCCGCCCAGCAGGCCGGACTTCGCCACGCTGGTGCCGCTGGCGGGGTCCATGACCGTCTCGAGAACCTTGCGGATGGCTGATTCCGTCACTTCGGCCATGGTCGCTCGCTTCCGCTGCCCGGCAAATTCGTGTCGCCGCTTGATTGAAGGTGTTGCTGTCGTCACATATATGCAGGCCGGCGTGAAATCAAAAGCGGCAATGCAGTCGAGGCAGTCTGCCGGGCGGCCCTGAGGTGAATAATGGCGTGGAATAACAACAGCGGCGGCCCCTGGGGCAGCGGTGGCGGCAGCGGTGGGGGTGGCGGTGGCGGCCCCTGGGGCGGCGGCGGCGGCGGTAATCGCGGCGGCGGCGGTCCGTTCGGCGGCCGCCGGCCACCCGACATGGAAGACGTGATCCGCAAGGGCCAGGAGCGCCTCAGGAATCTCATTCCGGGCGGCTTCGGGTCCTACAAGGGCGTCTTGCTGATCGTCCTGGCAGCCGTGGTGATCTGGCTGGCCACCGGCTTCTTCCGCGTCCAGCCGAACCAGCAGGCGATCCAGCTCGTCTTTGGCGCACCGTACAAGAAGCCGGTTGAACCCGGCCTGCACTACAACTGGCCGGCCCCGATCGGCCGAGTGGAAGTGGTCGACGTCCAGAACCAGCGTCGTGTCGTGCTGGGCGCCCGGGGCAGCCAGACGCCCGCAACGCCCTACACGCGCGGCCCGCGTCCGACCTCGACCGAGAACCTGATGCTGACCGGCGACGAGAACATCGTCGACATCGAGTACGCCGTGCTGTGGCAGATCAAGGACGTGTTCAAGTACGCCTTCGATGTGCGCAACCCCGAGCAGAACGTCCGCGACGGCGCCGAAGCGGCGATGCGCGAGATCATCGGCAAGTCGAACCTGCAATATGCCCAGACCGAGGGCCGCAGCCGCATCGAGCAGGACACCAAGGACCTGCTGCAGCGCATGCTCGACGAATACGGGCTGGGCGTCCGCATCTCCCAGATCCAGCTGCTGCGGGTCGATCCGCCGCAGGAAGTCATCGCGGCGTTCCGCGACGTCCAGGCAGCGCGTGCCGACAAGGAGAAGAGCATCAACGAGGCCAACACCTACCGCAACCAGGTGCTGCCCAGGGCCAAGGGCGAGGCCGAGTCGATCATCCAGAGGTCGGAGGCCTACAAGGCGCAGATCGTGGCCCGCGCCAGCGGTGATGCGCAGCGCTTTACGCAGGTCTACGAGCAGTATGCCAAGGCCAAGGACATCACCACGGAGCGGCTCTACCTCGACACGATGGAGGAAGTGCTGCGCAACGTGAACAAGGTGCTGGTCGACAAGAACAGCACGGGGCCGGGCGGCGTGCTGCCCTACCTGCCGTTGCCGGAACTCCGGTCGAACCAGACGCAGGGCACGACCCAGCCTGCCCGACAGACCCAGCCCGCCCAGGGTGCCGTGCCGCAGGGAGCCACGCGATGAGCAACCGTTCGATCATCATCGTGATCCTCCTGGCCGTTGCGGCCTTCCTGGTCACGCAAACGTTCTACACCGTCGACCCGACCAAGCAGGTCCTGGTCCGCCAGTTCGGCGCCATCGTCGGCGAGCCCAAGACCGAGCCCGGTCTCTACGCCAAGGTTCCGTTGATCCAGGACATCCAGCGGATCGACAGCCGACTGCTCGACTACGAAGCCGAGGAGTTCGAGATCATCGCCGGCGACCAGAAGCGCCTGGTGGTCGACGCTTATGCCCGATTCAAAATCGTGGCGGCCAAGGTCTTCGCCACGACCGTGCCTGGCGGCGAGCCGGCGCTGCGGGGCCTGCTCGACTCGCTGATCAACTCGGAAATCCGGGGTGTGCTGAGCTCGGTGCCGCTGCACGCGGTGCTGACCGACCAGCGCGCCAACCTGATGGACGACATCACCAAGCGGGTGAACGCCAAGACCAAGGAACTGGGCGTCGAGGTGGTCGACGTCCGGATCAAACGGGCCGACCTGCCGCAGGCCAACTCCCAGTCGGTCTTCAACCGCATGAAGACCGACCGAGAGCGCGAAGCCGGCCAACTCCGCGCCGAGGGCGACGAGGAGAAGGCCCGCATCACCGCCACGGCCGACCGCGAAGTCGCGGTGTTCAAGGCCGACGCCGGTCTGACCGCCCAGATCACGATGGGCGGGGCCGACGCGGAGGCGACCAGGATCTATGCCGAAGCGTTCAACCAGGACAAGGATTTCTACGGTTTCTACCGCCGCATGGAGGCCTACAAGAACTCCTTCGGATCGGGCGGTTCGACCATGATCCTGAGCCCCGACACCGACTTTTTCCGCTACTTCAACGACCCGGCCGGGCCGGCGATGCCGAAGAAGTAGCGACTCCGAAACGCCCCGCGGGGCACCGCAAAAATCGTACCGACCGGCGGCTGTTGCAGTCCTGCAACGCCGCCGGTTCTTTTTGTGCAAAAGCCCGGAAATGCTGAAACAATCAGCAACATCACGGCCTCTTCATTTGCGCCACAATCGACCCTCATGTAGTTAATGACTCGAACGCGCGGCGCCGGCCGTTCCGACCGTATGGCCCTAGGCGCCGCTGGAGGTCGGACGTGATTCTTTCTGATTTTCATGGCTTTTTTCGGCATTTCTCCAAGGGTGCCGTATTGGCGGCGGTTGCGGCTTTCAGCCTGGCAGTAGCACAGCCCGCCTCGGCGAGAGACGCACCGCAAAGCTTCGCCGACCTGGTCGACAAATTGATGCCGACCGTCGTCAACATCACCACGACGCAGAACGTGCCGCAGCAGGGACCACGGCTCCGCGACATGCCGCAGCTGCCGCCCGGCTCGCCGTTCGAGGAACTGTTCAAGGAGTTCTTCGACAAGCGCGGCGGCGAGGAGCAGAAGCGCCGCGGCACCTCGCTCGGTTCGGGTTTCGTGATCGATGGCGAAGGCTACATCGTCACCAACAACCACGTCATCCAGGGCGCCGAGGACATCACTGTCATCTTCCGTGACGACACTCAGCTCAAGGCCAAGCTGATCGGCTCCGACAGCCGGATCGACGTGGCGCTGCTCAAGGTCGAGCCGCCGAACAAGAAGCCGCTGCCCGCCATCAAGTGGGGCGACTCCGACAAGGAGCGTGTGGGCGACTGGGTGATCGCGATCGGCAATCCGTTCGGCCTCGGTCACTCCGTGACCGCCGGCATCATCTCGGCCCGCGGCCGTTCCCTGAACGATTCGCTCGACGACTATCTGCAGACCGACGCTGCCATCAACAAGGGCAATTCGGGTGGTCCGCTGTTCAACGCCGACGGCGAGGTGATCGGTGTCAATACGGCGATCTATTCGCCGAGCGGCACCAATGCCGGCCTCGCTTTCTCGATTCCCTCCAATCTCGTGAAGCAGGTCGCCGATCAGCTGCGTGAGTTCGGTCGGGTCAAGCGCGGCTGGATCGGCGTCAGCTACCAGAGCGTCACCGACGACATCGCCGACAGCTTCGGCCTCGACCGCGCGCGCGGCGTGCTGGTGGCCAATGTCGCGGCCGATGGGCCGGCGGCCAAGGCCGGCCTGAAGCGCAACGATATCATCATCAGCTTCGCGGGCCAGGACGTGCTCGACCTGCGCCGCTTCCCGCGGCTGGTCGCCAACGCCCGGGTCGGCAGCACGATCGACCTCGTGGTCTGGCGTCAGGGCAAGGAAGTGCCACTGAAGCTCCGCGTCGGCGAGCAGGAAGAGGCGGACAAGCAGACAGCCTCGGCCACGGGCACGCCCAAGAAGCCGGCCGAAGTCGACCAGCCCGTGACGTCGACCATCGAGCAGCTTGGCCTCACGCTGCAAAAGCCGAGCGACCAGCTGCGCGAGAAGTATGGCCTGTCCAATCAGCAGAAGGGTGTCGTCGTCACCAAGGTGGCCCCCAACAGCCCGGCGGCCGAGAAGCAGCTGCAGCCCGGCGACCTCATCCTGGAGGTCGACCAGAAGCCGGTAACCACGCCGCAGGAAGTCGCCGACATCGTGACCAAGCTGCAGCAACAGAAGAAGAAATCGGTGCTGCTGTTCGTCGAGCGTCAGGGCGACCCGCGCTTCGCGGCGTTGCGCCTCACCAAGTGATCTGAGGGTCGCGCTCTGCGAGACCCGGTCGGGACTACCCGACCTTCACGACCAGCTTCCCGAAATTCTCGCCCTTGAGCAGGCCCATGAAGGCCTGCGGGGCGCGGGCGAGGCCGTCGACCACGGTCTCGCGGCTCTTGAGCTTGCCCGCCTTGAGCAGGCCGCCGACCTCGGCCACGAAGTCGCTCATCAGCGCGGCATGGTCGGAAACGATGAAGCCCTGGATGGTGAGGCGGCGCTGCACGATGGTGAACATCTTGGGCGGGCCGGCGATCGGATCGGCGTCCTGGTATTCGGAGATGGCGCCGCAGAAGGCGAGGCGGCCGAAATTGTTGAGCCGCGCGAACACGGCGTGGAAGATTTTGCCGCCGACATTCTCGAAATCCGAATCGATGCCCTGAGGGCAGAGCTTGTCGAGGACCGCGCCATAGTCGCGCTCGGTCCTGTGGTTGAAGCAGGCGTCGTAGCCCGCCTCGCGCACTGCCCACTGGCACTTCTCGTCGTCGCCGGCGCAGCCCACGACGCGGGCGCCGGCGAGCTTGGCGAGCTGGCCCGCCACCTGGCCCACGGCGCCGGTCGCGGCCGAGACGAACGCCGTCTCGCCGGGCTTCGGCTTGCAGATCTGGGTGATGCCGTACCAGGCGGTGAACGAAGGCATGCCCAGTACGCCGAGATGGGCCGAGAGCGGCGCGACCGCCGGATCGATCTTGCGCAGGCCCTTGCCGTCATGGACCGTGTGGCTTGCCCAGTTCAGCATGCCCATCACCGTGTCGCCTTTGGCGTAGCGCGGGTTCTTCGACTCGACCACCTCGCCTACCGAGCCGCCGGTCAGCGGCTTGTCGAGCTCGAAGGGCGGCGTGTAGGAGCGCAGCTCGGTCATGCGCGGGCGCATGTAGGGGTCGAGCGACAGGAAGCGGGAGCGGATCAGTACCTGGCCTTCGGCGAGCGCCGGCAGGGTGACCGATTCCTGGCGGAAGCAATCGATGGTGACGTCGCCCGCCGGACGCTTGGCGAGAACGATCTGGGTGGCCTCGGTCATCAGTCTTTCCTCTCGACGAAGTCGCGCCGGCGATAGCCCTGCAGATAGAGCAGCGCGGTGAGATCGCCGTTATCGATGCGCGCCGCGACCTGCGCCGCGACCGTGGGCTTGGCGCGGAAGGCGACGCCGAGACCCGCGGCCTGCAGCATCGGCAGGTCGTTGGCGCCGTCGCCGACGGCCAGCGACTGGGCGATTTCGAGGCCGCGCTGGGCGCATAGCCGCTCAAGCGTGGCGAGCTTGGCTTCCTTGCCGAGGATCGGCCGCTGCACCGTGCCGGTCAGCGTGCGGCCATCATGGTCGAGCGTGTTGGCCGCGTCGAAGTCGAAGCCCATGCGCTCGTGGACCAGGCGCGTGAAGTAAGTGAATCCGCCGGAGACCAGGGCGCAGTAGCCGCCGAACTTGTGCGTGGTGGCGATAAGCGTCGCCGCACCCGCCATGGGCCGGATCTGCTCGGCGGCTTCGTCGAGCCTGGCCACCGGCAGGCCCTTCAGCAGCCCCACCCGTTCAATGAGAGCGCCGGCGAAATCGATCTCGCCGTTCATGGCGCGTGCGGTGATACCGGCGATCCGCTCGCGCAGACCCAGGAAATCGGCCAGCTCGTCCAGCATCTCATTCTCGATGATGGTCGATTCCATGTCGGCCACCAGCAGCCGCTTTCGGCGGCCTTCGGCGGACAGCGCCACGGCGTCGATACCGGGCACGCTCACGGTCGGGGTTGTGCCTTCGACGGGCTCGAACGGCAGGTCGCAGGCGATGCCCGGCGCCAGCCAGTCGACGGGGCCCACGGCGGCGCCGGCCGCCTCCAGCTGTTCGCGCACGGTCTGCACCAAGGCGGCGTCGAGAATCGGCTGGGCGGGATTGGCGATGAGGACGAAGACGAAGTTCACGGTGGTTCTAATGGCCGATTTGCATTCGGCGGCCAAGCGGTGTCTTTTCGCCCGCCATGGCTGAAGGGCGCGTCATCGTCGTCACCGGACCGACCGCGAGCGGCAAGTCGGCGCTGGCGCTCGCATTGGCCGAGCAACTTCAGGGCAAAGGGGCCGGCACGGTGATCAATGCCGATGCCATGCAGACCTACGATGCATTTCCGATCCTGACCGCCCAGCCGACCGCCCCGGAGCGCGCGCGTGTGCCGCATGCCCTCTATGGAGTGCTGCCGCTCAGCGAGACGCTGTCGGCGGCGCGATGGCGCACGCTCGCCTCGGCCGAGATCGAGCGCTGCCTTTCGGCGGGCCGCACGCCCATCCTGTGCGGCGGCTCGGGCCTCTATCTGCGCACCCTGATGCAGGGCATTGCCACCATTCCCGACGTGGCCCCGGAAATCCGCGAGCGGGCCAATGCCGATTGGCAGCTGCTAGGTCCCGATTCCTTCCGTGCGCGGTTGGCCGAAAAGGATCCGGCCATCGTCCAGAGGCTGAAACCCGGCGATCGGCAGCGTCATGTCCGCGCCTGGGAAGTGGCGACCGGGACCGGCCGGGCGCTCAGCGACTGGCAGGCCGACATCGGAACGGCGGCGCCCTGGCGCTTCGCCACGATCCTGCTGGCGCCGGATCGCGGCTGGTTGCGTGACCGGATCGAGAGTCGTTTCGACGTCATGCTGGGGCAGGGGGTGCTGGCCGAGGTCCGCCAGGTGTTCGACCGCGCGCCCGACCCGCGCTGGCCCGGGCTGAAGGCGCATGGCGCGCCCGAACTGTTCCGCCATTTCCGCGCCGAGCTGCCGCTCGAAAAGGCGCGCCAGATCGCCATCGACCACACCCGCCAATATGCCAAACGCCAGATGACGTGGTTTCGCCATCAGATGACACCAGATCTTGTGGTCGACCCGCAGTCAGCCCAAGCTCTAGGCGTTGTCGCGCAATATTTGACCAAAACAGAGGTCTGAAACTTTACGTTTCGTTCGTTTTTGGGTTGACCCTCCAGAACCCGCCCTCTATGTTCCGCGCCGCCGCAAAACCCGTTTTGCGGCGCATTTGTCAGAGGAGAGCGCGTGATGAAGCCCGAGGAGTCCGCCACGACCGGCGCCGATCTGTTGGTGAAAGCCCTGATCGACGAGGATGTCGAGGTCGTCTTCGGCTATCCGGGCGGCGCCGTCCTGCCGATCTACGATTCGCTGTTCAAGCAGAACCGGCTGCGCCACATCCTGGTGCGCCACGAGCAGGCGGCCGTTCATGCCGCCGAGGGCTATGCCCGCTCGACCGGCAAGGTCGGCGTGGTGCTGGTGACCTCCGGCCCCGGCGCCACCAATGCCGTCACCGGCCTCACCGACGCGCTGATGGATTCGATTCCGATCGTCTGCCTCACCGGCCAGGTGCCGACGCATCTGATCGGCAACGACGCCTTTCAGGAAGCCGACACGACCGGCATCACGCGGCCCTGCACCAAGCACAATTACCTGGTGAAGGCGGTGGGCGATCTCGCCCGCACCGTCCACGAGGCCTTCTACGTGGCGCGTTCGGGCCGTCCCGGACCGGTCGTCATCGACCTGCCCAAGGACGTGCTGATGAACAAGCACGACTATGTCGCGCCGCCCAAGGTGGCCGTGGAGCACAAGAGTTACCGCCCGCAGACCAAGCCCGATCCCAGGAAGATCGAGCAGGCGATCGAGATGATCGCCAAGGCCAAGCGGCCGATCTTCTACGCGGGTGGCGGCGTCATCAATTCAGGGCCGAAAGCGTCCAAGCTGCTGGCGCAGTTCGTCCATATGACGGGCTATCCCATCACCAACACGCTGATGGGGCTGGGTTCGTTCCCGGCCTCGGACAAGCAGTTCCTCGGCATGCTGGGCATGCATGGGACCTACGAGGCCAACCTGGCGATGCATGGCTGCGATGTCATGATCAACATCGGCGCGCGCTTCGACGATCGCATCACCGGCAACCTCACGATGTTCTCGCCGGGCTCGAAGAAGATCCACGTCGACATCGACCCGAGCTCGATCAACAAGAACGTCCGGGTCGACCTGGCGATCGTGGGTGACGCCACGCTGGTGCTCGAGGCGATGATCAAGGCCTGGAAGGCCAGGGAGCCCAAGGTCGACCAGAAGGCGCTCAAAGCCTGGTGGGCCGAGATCGAGACGTGGCGTGCCCGCAACTGCCTCGCCTACAAGGTCGACAAGCAGACAATCAAGCCTCAGTTCGCGCTCGAGCGGCTCTATCATCACATCAAGAACATGGACCACTACATCACGACCGAGGTGGGCCAGCACCAGATGTGGGCAGCGCAGTTCCTGAAGTTCGAGCAGCCCAATCGCTGGATGACCTCGGGCGGCCTCGGCACCATGGGCTACGGTTTTCCGGCGGCTGTCGGCGTGCAGATCGCCCATCCCGACGCCTTGGTGATCGACGTGGCGGGGGAGGCCTCGATCCTGATGAACATCCAGGAGCTCTCGACGGTGGCGCAGTACCGCCTGCCGGTGAAGATCTTCATCCTGAACAACCAGTACATGGGCATGGTCCGGCAGTGGCAGGAGCTGCTGCACGGCAGCCGTTACTCCGAGAGTTACATGGAATCTCTGCCCGATTTCGTGAAGCTGGCCGAGGCGTTCGGTGCCAGGGGCCTGCGCTGCCACGAGCCCTCCAAGCTCGATGACACGATCAAGGAGATGATCGCGCTGAAGCATCCCGTCATCGTCGACGTTATCGTCGACCAGAAGGAGAACTGCTTCCCGATGATCCCCTCGGGCGCCGCGCACAACGAGATGCTGCTCGGTCCCGACGACAAGGCCGGCAAGCTGTCGGACGAAGGGCTGGCGCTGGTATGAGCACGGACAAGTCGATCGTCGCCCATACGATCTCCGTCCTGGTCGCCAACGAGCCGGGCATTCTCGCGCGCGTGGTCGGTCTCTTCTCCGGCCGCGGCTACAACATCGAAAGCCTGACCGTGGCGGAGACCAACGCCAAGGAGAACCAGTCGCGCATCACGATCGTGACCAAGGGCACGCCGATGATCATCGAGCAGATCAAGTCGCAGCTCGATCGTCTGGTGCCGGTCTATCGCGTGCGTGACCTCACGGTCGAAGGTCCGCACATCGAGCGCGAGCTGGCGCTGGTCAAGGTCAAGAGCACCGGCGACAAGCGGGTCGAGGCGCTGCGCCTGGCCGACGTATTCCGCGCCAAGGTGATCGACGCCAAGGCCGATTCGTTCGTGTTCGAGGTCACCGGCAATTCCGACAAGGTCCAGACCTTCATTGGCCTGATGGAGACGCTGGGCCTGGTCGATGTCGGCCGCACCGGCATCGTCGCCATGTCGCGCGGCGGCGAGGCGCTGTAGGTGGACTACGCCGTCGCGCTGGCGGGCCTGGCGGTGGTGCACCTGCTGGCCGTCGCCAGCCCAGGCCCCTCGACCGTCCTCGTCATCCAGACCGCGGCCGTGTCGGGCCGTCGCGGTGGCCTGCTGGCTGCCTTCGCCATGATGCTGGGCGCGCTGGTGTGGGCGGCGGCCGCGCTCTACGGCCTGCAGGTTCTGTTCGCGCGTTTCGATTGGCTCTATGTGGCGTTCCGCGTCGCCGGTGCGCTCTACCTGCTCTATCTCGCCGTCATGCTGATCCGGCATGCCGGCGCGCCGCTGCCCGAGGCCGATCCGTTGGCGATGCGTGCCGGCGCGTGGCAGGGCTTCGTGAAGGCGCTGCTGCTGCAGCTCAGCAATCCCAAGGTCATGGTCTTCATGGGCAGCATCTTCGTCTCGCTGCTGCCCGCCCAGCCACCGGCCTGGATGGACGCCACGGTGCTGGCCATCGTCGCCCTCAACGAGTTCACCTGGTTCGCGCTGCTGGCACTTCTGTTCTCGGGTGGCGCCGCCCGCGCCTTCTACCGGCGGACCAAGCTCTGGCTCGACCGCCTGATGGGCGGCGTGCTCGGCCTGCTGGGCGTGCGGTTGCTGGCGAGCGAGATCTAGTAGCCGGTGTTTTCGGGCGTCGCGGCGACGCGGCCCTCGACCTCGGCCAGGCTGGCCGGTGTCTGGGTCAGTACGAACTTCGCCTGGGTGCGGCCGGAGAAGCGCAGCGGATCGCCCGCCTCGCGTTCCTGCATCTCCTGGAACATCGTGCCCGCCGGCCGGCAATTCCAGCTGGCGCTCAGGTCCTGGCGCCGGACCCCCGGGTAGCGCAGGCAGATCTGGGTCATCACCTGGCCGTTGGCGCTGGTGTTGCTCTCCACGCGCCACTCACCGGCCAGGATCCGCCGCTCGCCCACCAGCCAGACGAAATCCCTCCCGTCAGCTGTAGAATAGTGAATCTGCGCCGGGCCACCGCCGCGGGTCCAGAACCAGGTGTGGTTGCCCATGCCTCTTTGGGCCTGCTCGGGGCTGGAACTGGTGATCGACTGGTCGAGCGCCGGCATCTCCGTCGCCGGGACGCCGGGCACCGGCAGGGTCGAGTAGCGGTCGCCGCAACCGCCCAGGAAAGGGGTGGCGACGAGCAATACGAGCGGAAAGCGCAGAGCGGACATGGTCTTGGACATGGGATTCGAGGCTGGCCTTTGCGGGTCTGGTTGTCTAGTAAGCCCCGTCGCATGACAGAGCAAACACTGCCAGGAGGAATGGCCCCAATGCGTGTCTATTACGATCGTGACGCCGACGTGAACCTGATCAAGGGCAAGAAGGTCCTGGTCGTGGGATACGGCAGCCAGGGCCATGCCCACGCCATGAACCTCCGCGACTCGGGCGTGAAGGACGTACGCATTGCGCTGAAGCCCGGCTCGGCCACGATCAAGAAGGCCGAGGGCGGTGGCTTCAAGGTGATGACCCCGGCCGAAGGCGCCAAGTGGGCCGACATCATCATGGTGCTCGCGCCGGATGAGCTGCAGTCCGACATCTACAACGCCGATCTCGGCCCCAACATGAAGCCGGGTTCGGCGCTCGCCTTCGCGCACGGCCTCAACGTCCACTTCAACCTGATCACGCCGCGTACCGACATCGACGTGTTCATGATCGCGCCCAAGGGCCCCGGCCACACCGTGCGCTCGGAGTATGTGCGCGGCGGCGGCGTTCCCTGCCTCGTGGCGGTGGCGCAGAACTCCTCGGGCAACGCGCTCGAGATCGGCCTCAGCTATTCCTCGGCGATCGGTGGCGGCCGCGCCGGCACCATCGAGACCAGCTTCAAGGAAGAGTGCGAGACCGACCTGTTCGGCGAGCAGGTCGTGCTCTGCGGCGGTCTGGTCGAGCTGATCAAGGCCGGCTTCGAGACGCTGGTCGAGGCGGGCTACGCGCCGGAGATGGCCTACTTCGAGTGCCTGCACGAGGTGAAGCTGATCGTCGACCTCATCTACGAGGGCGGCATTGCCAACATGAACTACTCGATCTCCAACACCGCCGAGTACGGCGAATACCGCTCGGGCCCGCGCATCGTCACCGACGAGACCAAGGCCGAGATGAAGCGCGTGCTGGCCGATATCCAGTCGGGCCGCTTCGCGCGCGACTGGATGCTGGAGAACAAGGTCAATCAGGCGTCGTTCAAGGCCATGCGCAAGAAGATGGCCGATCATCCGATCGAAGAAATCGGCGCCAAGCTCCGCGACATGATGCCGTGGATCAAGGAAAAGGCCTTGGTGGACAAGGCGAAGAATTAGTCTTCACACCATACAGG